>JAESRR010000253.1 GCA_016764535.1 Cohaesibacteraceae bacterium
ATGACGGTTGAATCCCTGATCGTTAATATATCATGCGGCCGTTTGGGTAGCGATACCTTCAGTGCCTCTGTGGCTCTTGATGGTCATGAAGTCGAAAAAGCCGACATTCAACGCGTACTGGGTGCGGGTTCGGTTCATTCGGTAGAGGATGGCCGATCGGTCGTTCATTCATTGCCTATTGGATATGCACTCGACGGTAATGGCGGTATTCAGGATCCATGCGGGATGTTGGGACACCAGCTGGGTGTTGATATGCACGTGGTTACTGCTGAGTCTGCGCCATTGCGCAATCTCGAACTTTGCATTAATCGCTGCCACCTTGATGTTGAAGCCATGGTTGCAACTCCATATGCAAGTGCGCTTTCGGCGCTGGTGGATGATGAAGGTGAACTGGGTGTGGCCTGTGTGGATATGGGCGGTGGCACGACAACAATCTCGGTGTTTGTTGAAGGGCAGTTCGTGCATGTTGACGGGATTGCTTTGGGCGGCCATCACGTCACCATGGATCTTGCCAGAGGACTATCAACCAGACTGGTTGATGCAGAGCGAATAAAGACCCTTCATGGCAGCGCCTTGCCCGGTATTTCAGATGATAACGGTCTTTTGACGGTCCCGCCGGTTGGCGAAGATGAACGAGATGTACCTCATCAGGTGCCGCGTTCCGCACTAGTGCGAATTATTCGTCCAAGGGTGGAAGAAATTCTCGAATTGCTGCGTGATAGATTGGAAGAATCCGGTTTTTCCTCGCATGTTGGACGACGTGTTGTGCTCACAGGTGGTGCCAGTCAGTTGACAGGTATGGCCGAAACCGCCCGGCGAATTCTGGGACGAAATGTGCGATTGGGTCGACCTCTCGGTGTATCCGGATTGCCGGAAATGGCACGTGGACCTGCCTTTTCAACGTCAGTAGGTTTGCTGATTTATCCTCAAATCGCTCAAATAGAGCGAATTGTTTCACGAAGAACTACCAGCAGGTTGACCGGTACGGGGGGATATTTTTCTCGCATGGGTCAGTGGATCAGGGAGAGCTTCTAGAATGGAAGCCTTTAACAAAATGGATCGAAGAACCGATCTCCTAATTGGAACCAGTGGCCGGTTCAGTTGCCGGAACCCACAGAACAACACGAGGGTGTTATGACGATCAATCTGAAGATGCCCGATATCACGGAGCTTAAGCCTCGGATCACCGTATTCGGTGTGGGTGGTGCTGGTGGCAATGCTGTCAATAACATGATCCAGGCAGGCCTTGATGGTGTCGATTTTGTAGTTGCAAATACCGATGCACAGGCATTGACAACGTCCAAAGCCGAACGTCTTGTTCAGATGGGTGTCGCGGTAACCGAAGGACTGGGTGCGGGATCGCAACCTGAAATCGGACGTGCCGCTGCTGAAGAAGTTATTGATGAAATCAATGACCATCTTTCGGGCGCTCATATGGCATTTATCACCGCTGGAATGGGTGGTGGTACCGGAACTGGAGCTGCCCCTGTAATTGCCAGAGCGGCACGTGAACATGGTATTTTGACTGTTGGTGTTGTGACCAAGCCGTTTCAGTTTGAAGGTCAGCGGCGGATGCGTATCGCCGAAAATGGCATCGATGAGCTGCAAAAACATGTAGATACATTGATCTGTATTCCCAATCAGAACCTTTTCCGGATTGCCAATGAAAAAACAACATTTGCCGATGCATTCAGCATGGCGGATGAAGTGCTATATTCCGGCGTTGCCTGTATAACCGATCTTATGGTCAAGGAAGGCCTGATCAACCTAGATTTTGCTGATGTTCGCTCCGTAATGCGTGAGATGGGCAAAGCTATGATGGGCACAGGTGAAGCTTCGGGTGATAACCGGGCCATTCAGGCTGCAGAAGCGGCGATTTCAAATCCCTTGCTTGATGATGTATCGATGAGTGGCGCTCGTGGATTGTTAATTTCAATCACTGGCGGCAAAGACATGACATTGTTTGAAGTTGATGAAGCTGCTACCCGTATTCGTGAGGAAGTCGACGAAGACGCAAATATCATTCTGGGAGCAACTTTTGATGATTCGCTTGAAGGATCGATCCGGGTGTCTGTGGTTTCAACCGGGATCGATACTGAAGTAGCTGTTTCGTCACCGGCAGAAGATCGTATGGCTGAGCTTACGCAGCGACTTCGTGCTGCAACACAGGACATTGGTCGTAAATCCTTTGCTTCAGCTGTGGCCAAGCCTGTTACTGAAACTACATTGGCAACAGAGGCAGCTGTTAGCCGCGTTGAACGGGAAATTGCTTTACCATCGGTTTCTGATCTCACAGCAACTCCAACATCAAATGATCCAGAAGTTACGATAAAGCCTTTCGTTCCCCAGCAGGCTTTTGAACCAGAGGCACAGCCTGGCCTTGATCCAATGCCGCTGACCCAGGTCAGCGTGCAGGAAGCCGGTACCATACCACAATCGTTTATTCCTGCCGAGGCCGAAACACCTGAGCTTGCACAACCACGTATGCCACGGGTCGATGAACTTCCTGCGATGGTTCAAAGAGAAATTCAGGCTCAAACCCAGGATCCAGCTGTACCGGCTACTGATGAAGAAGGGCGGCCTTTAAGTTTGCTTCGTCGCCTGGCCAATGTCGGCCTGGGGCGCAGGGAAGAAGACCAGAATGTAAATCCTGCTGTCAGCCAGCCATTGGACGCGACTCATGGAGCATTTCAGGAACCGATAACGCCTGCGCAGCATGACGTTGGGCAAATGCAAAATCAGCCGGTCTCCCGAGCTGTTCAGGAGCCTGTAAATGAATATGCAAAGCGTGCGCCGCGGCCGTCCAGCCCTGATGGGCTGTATAGTCCGCAGCAGGGCTCGCTCGATTCTACCGGCAGGGCAGCAGTTCAACAACCTCTGAATGACGCGGAACAGCTTGAAATTCCTGCGTTTTTACGACGTCAGAGTAACTAGGTCTTTTATAATTGAATCGGTAATGCCGGAGCTATCAGCTCCGGCATTTTGTTGCCTGGGCCAATCCAGTATTGTTTGTTCAGTCAAATTGATTTGTGTTTCCCCATGTAACAATGGGTAAGAAAGCGTGATTTTCTATTCTGCGTTCCAATCAGTATGTTTGTGCTTAACAACTGGTTGAAGTGAGCCTTCCAATACGCTCCAAACAATCGGATACGGTCGAGGCCGTTGAATGGGGTAGCCGGGAACAGGCTCGGGGGAATACATGTCGTCTCTACAGAATACAAAACAAATTACTTTGTGTGAACGCGTCACAATGCAAGGTGTCGGGGTTCATAGCGGCAAGCCCGTTTCCATGACGATACACCCCGGTGATGTGAATACGGGGATTGTTTTTCTTCGAACGGATCCGGTTACAGGCAGGGAATTCGAAGTTCCTGCGAATTATAAAACTGTGCTTGATACCCGATTGTGTACGACAATTGGTGTGGCCGGACGCGGAATGGTCGCGACAATTGAACATCTGATGGCTGCTTTCTTCGGTTATGGAATAGATAATGCCATTGTTGAACTGGATTCCAATGAAGTCCCTGTGATGGATGGATCATCAAGGCAGTTCCTTGATGCTTTTGACCAGGCAGGCCTCAAACAGCAATCCGCGTTACGTCGCTATCTCAAAATTCTCAAGCCTGTTCGTGTTGAAAGTGGCGAGTCATTTGGAGAACTGCTTCCGTATGCCGGTAGACGGTTTGAAGTGGAGATTTCATTTGATTGTCCAACTATTGGCACCCAATCGTTCAGGGATGAAATGTCTCCGGCGATTTTTCGCGAACATATTAGCAGGGCACGCACATTTGGATTTATGCGTGATGTAAAAACCCTCTGGGCGAATAATCTTGCTCTCGGGTCTTCTCTGGATAACTCGGTGGTTATCGATGATGACGATTCTATCGTAAATCCCGAGGGTTTACGTTATGAGGAAGAGTTCGTGAGGCATAAAACACTTGATGCTGTTGGAGATCTGGCTTTGGCCGGATTTCAGATTGAGGGCATTTACAAATCTTACCGTGGTGGTCATACACTTAACTTTAAGGTTCTTGAGGCTTTATTTGCTGACGACAGTGCCTGGGAAATTACAGATAGCGAAGTTCGGGTGATACGGGAGCCTGGAAGAGCATCCTATGCCAATGCTGCAATATCTCCGGTTTTTGGACCCGAAGTTTCCTGATAAACCAGCATTTTTTGGCCATATTTGCGGACAATATTTCATTCGGTATACATATGTCGCCCAGAGCGTCGGGAAACTTCCTGCGCGGCTCTTGGAATGTGTATGTTGATGGAGTATTGCAGGGGTAATATTTCTTATACAAAGTTGTGTGTTTAGGATAACTGGCATTATGTCTAATTGGATGCGTATTGTTGTAACTGGCATTTTGCTCGGTTTTTTGGCCGGCTGCTCTTCGTCAGGGACAGAAGAACTGGCCACTTTTCAGGAAGATCCGGCAGATCAATTATTTAATGAGGGTTTGACCTACCTGAATGCAGGTAAAACGAAAAAAGCCAAAGAGAAATTCGCAGCTCTGGATCGGCAACATCCGTATTCTGAATATGCACGACGGGCAATGGTACTGTCAGCCTATGCACATTACAGCAACGGCGAGCATGATGACGCAATTCAGCAAGCCAAAAGATTTGTTACGTTGTATCCGGGACATGATGATGTCGCATACGCGTATTATATTATTGGACAGTCCTACTTTAAACAAATCCCTGATGTAACAAGAGATCAAAAGCAAACGCAACGCGCTCTGGGTGCAATGCGGGAAGTAATTCGTCGGTTCCCGGATTCTGAGTATGCCGGTGATGCAAGGCTGAAGATAACAATCACCCTTGATCAACTGGCTGGTAAGGAAATGCAGGTCGGGCGATATTATCAGGAACGCAAAGAATATATTGCGGCTGTTAATCGCTATAAATACGTGGTTTCCAATTATCAAACAACAAGGCATTCGGAAGAAGCCCTGTATCGTCTTACTGAATCATATTTGTCGATGGGCATTGTTACGGAAGCCCAGACGGCAGCCGCTATCCTGGGTCATAACTTTCCGGAAAGCGACTGGTATGCACAAGCCTATGGTCTTTTGGGCAAAGGCGGTGTAAAGCCAGAAGTGAATAAGGGTTCATGGATCAGTCGCGTTTTTAAACGCTCTTAACTCATTGAGAAGTCATGCTGGCAACGCTTGCCGTTCGCGATATAGTCTTAATTGATCAACTTGATATCGATTTTTCATCAGGTATGACCGTTCTGACGGGTGAAACAGGTGCCGGTAAATCTATTTTGCTCGAYTCMCTGTCTCTTGCTCTGGGWGGCCGKGGTGATGGTGGCCTYGTYCGTGAGGGTGCAAAACAGGGCCAGGTTGTMGCCATATTTGAWTTGCCGCYKTCCCAYCCRGCRTTTKCATTTYTKCKGGAAAATGAYRTTGAAGCAMACGACGAATTGATACTTCGYCGTGTTCAGTCTGCTGATGGTCGAACAAGAGCTTTTGTKAATGAYCAACCGRTAAGTGCCAGGCTGTTRCGTGCATTGGGCGTAATGCTTGTTGAAATTCATGGACAGCATGATGAACGGGCYCTTGTAGAYCCTGTTTTGCACAGACAATTGYTGGATGCATTTGGCGGTCACGCCGGTTTATTATCCMGAGTGTCATCWTCACATACRCGATGGCGAAAAGCCGGGCGRGAGCTTTCAGCACTRCAAAAAACYATCRCTGAGGMAAGGCAGGAGGCTGATTACCTCAAAGCMTCGGTTGAGGAGYTGRCTCTGCTCGGGCCGCAGKYMGGTGAAGAACAGRYGCTTGCCGRGAAAAGRCAGAYAATGATGCARTCMGAAAGAATAGCCGACGATTTGCATGATGCYCTTGAAACTATATCGGGCAATGGCTCTCCGATCCCTACACTTTCTTCACTATTACGCAATTTGACACGTAAGGCAGACAACGCTCCGGGGCTGTTGGACGCAACAATTGAATCTCTTGATCAGGCCCTGAATGCCCTTGAAGAGGGACAACAGGCGCTGGAAGTTGCGGTTCAAAAAACTGACTTCAATCCCGGAGATCTTGAGGAAACTGAAGAACGATTATTTGCCATTCGGGGTGCTGCAAGAAAGTTTCAGGTTACAGCGGACAATCTGCCGGAACTTGCGATCGGTATGCAGGATGAACTGGATAAGCTGGATAGTGGTGAAGAACGTTTAAAAGAGCTTGAAACAGAAGTTTTGCAAAGTCGAAAAATACTGGACCAAAACTGTCACCAGCTCAGTGATGCCAGATCTCATGCAAAAAAAGAGCTGGTAAACGCAGTTATGGATGAATTGCCGGCACTTAAACTCGAACACGCCAAATTTATTGTGCAGCATGAAGTCGAAGCAGATAAACCGGGAGCTGCCGGGTATGACAACATCGAGTTCTGGGTGCAAACCAACCCCGGTACACGTCCCGGTCCCATGATGAAAGTCGCCTCGGGGGGAGAGTTATCCCGGTTTTTGCTGGCGTTAAAAGTTTCTTTAGCTGACAAGGGTTCTGCCCCGACTTTGGTGTTTGACGAAATTGATACAGGAGTTGGGGGCGCTGTCGCAGAAGCAATAGGAGCCCGTCTGCAACGCTTGTCCAATAGTGTTCAGGTGCTTTCCGTTACACATGCTCCTCAAGTGGCGGCATTGGCCGGTTCGCATATGAAGATTGCCAAATTGCCCGATGCAAAAAACAGTAGGCTGGTGACCGATGTGGTTCCCTTAACAGGCGATGTTCGACTGGAAGAAGTTGCCCGGATGCTTGCCGGCGCTCAAATCACAGACGAAGCGCGTGCTGCGGCAAGTCAATTAATGTCCGGTAAAAAACAGTGATCTCCAGAGGGTCCAAATCTTCAAAAAACAAGCCGTTGACAGAGCTCGTGGATAAAGAAGCCAAAACCGAACTTGAATGGTTGGCTAAAGAGATCTCGCGTCTGGATGTTGCGTATCATCAAAATGATTCACCGATCATTGATGATGCTGCCTACGATCTGTTGCGTAAACGTAATCTGGTGCTTGAAGCTGCGTTTCCACATCTGATTCTTGAAAATTCCCCCTCATCAAAAATAGGCTCAACGCCTTCCGGCAGATTCGACAAGATTAAACACGCTGTTCCAATGCTTTCGCTGGATAATGCCTTTGACGACAATGATGTTTCCGATTTTTTAGCCCGGGTGCGCCGGTTTTTGAAACATTCCGGTCCGTTGGCTGTTACTGCCGAGCCAAAAATTGACGGGTTATCCGCCAGCCTTCGATATGAAAAGGGCAAGCTGGTTTATGGTGTAACCCGGGGAGACGGGTCAACAGGTGAAAATGTAACACAGAATCTCAGAACGATTAAGCATCTGCCTGTTGAATTGGAAGGCGATAATATTCCGGATGTTTTTGAAGTCCGGGGTGAAGTTTATATGTCGCATATTGCATTTCAGGATCTCAATGAAACACAGGTAGAAACAGGGAAACCGGTTTTTTCCAATCCTCGAAACGCCGCTGCGGGCTCGTTGAGACAACTGGACGCAGCAATAACCGCTAGTCGTCCGTTGAAGTTTTTCGCCTATGCCTGGGGTGAAGTCAGCCACATGCCTGCGGGCTCTCAGCTGGATATGGTGGCATGTCTTGCCAACTGGGGGTTTGATACCAGCCCGATGATGAAACGCTGTGGTGATGTGGATGAATTGCTCCAAACCTACAGGGGAATTGAAGAACAACGTTCAACTCTTGGGTATGATATCGATGGAGTTGTTTATAAAATAGATGATCTGTCATTGCAGAACCGTCTGGGTTTTGTCGCAAGAAGCCCGCGTTGGGCCATTGCCCATAAATTCCCAGCCGAACAGGCGACAACAGTTTTGAATGCAATTGAAATTCAGGTTGGCCGTACGGGATCATTAACTCCGGTTGCACGTCTTGATCCTGTTAATGTTGGCGGTGTGATTGTGTCAAATGCCACACTGCACAATGAAGATTATATTGCGGGCGTTGGTCAGGGTGGAGAACCAATCAGGGAAGGCAAGGATCTTCGTGTCGGCGACACTGTAACCGTTCAACGTGCCGGAGATGTTATCCCGCAGATTGTTGATATTGATCTAACCAAACGTCCTCCTGGATCAGAACCCTTTGTATTTCCGGTGTTATGCCCTGTCTGTAACAGTTCAGCTGTACGTGACTTCAATCCGGTTTCAAAGAAAGAAGATTCCAAACGCAGGTGTACCGGGGGGTTGGTGTGTGAAGCGCAGACTGTTGAAAGAATCATACATTTTGTTGCGCGCAAGGCGCTTGATATCGATGGTTTTGGTATAAAACAGGCTGAAGCGTTCTATCATGACGAATTGCTCCCGGTAAAAACGCCCTCGGATATTTTTACGCTTTCGAGCCGTGATGCAGAAAACACCCTGCAAAAATTAAAGAACAAGGATGGCTGGGGAGAAACTTCMGTATCCAATTTGTTTGCTGCAATTGATGAACGTCGCTCGACGGATCTGTATCGCCTGATTTTTGGATTGGGAATTCGTCATATCGGCGAAAATAACGCGAAAATTCTTGCGCGTCATTTTGGATCTATGCAGGCTCTTCAGGTAGCAGCTTTGCTTGCTATTGATCGCCAGGGTGAAGCATATCAATCTTTATTGGAAATCGACGGTGTAGGTGCCGTTATTGTAGATGCGCTCATTGCGTTTTTTGCTGACGAGCTTAACCAACTGGAAGTAAGCCGGTTGCTTGATCATATTACCCCGCTTGTTGTAGAAATCGCTTTGGTGGATTCCGAGCTTGCAGGAAAAACAATTGTATTTACCGGCTCACTTGAAAAAATGAGCAGGGATGAGGCCAAAGCCCAGGCCGAAAAACTTGGTGCCAAAGTATCGGGATCTGTTTCTAAAAAAACGGATCTTTTGGTGGCAGGTCCCAAAGCGGGTTCCAAGTTAAAGAAAGCCCAGGAACTTGGCATTGAAGTGATAGACGAGGACGCCTGGCTTAAACGCTCCGGGAATCWGGGATGACTTCGCCGAAAGACAGCCTTTTGAATGAGACATTGCGTATGAGCGATGTTGCCCGGTTGTGGAGCCTTGACAGACACGACAGTCTRGAATGTATCAGTGCCCGGTTTTTTCATCATCGTTATGTACCCCATACACATGATACCTATGTCATCGGTATTTATGTTGAAGGTTGTCAGAACCTGCAATTGAGAGGCGAGGGGCTTTACAGCAAGCCAGGTGATATCTGTTTTGTAAATCCAGGTGACGTTCATGGTGGCGAACCATTTGGCGGTCACTATGGTTATCGCATGTTCTACCCCTCAATTGATCTGGTTAAAAACATTGCCAGTGATGTGTTTGAAAAGCCGGTTCTCGAGCCACCCAAATTTCGGGAAAGGCTGGTGGAAGACTGGTATGCGTTCCAGTTGTTGCTGGGCGCACATTCTCTTTTTGAAACGGATCACCAGAAGCTTGCGGCTGACGAAGCATTTTGCGAAGCGTTGCGCTATCTACTTCAGTTAAATTCTGATGCACCCGGCTTTAGCCGAACAGGAGCATATGAGAAAAAAGCAATTGATGATGCAGTTGATTACATCGACGCAAATTTTGCAAAAGCCATTGACCTTGAAACGCTGGCTGATGTCGCGGGACTGAGTAGAAGTTATTTTATTCGTAGTTTTAAAAAAATGCGCGGTCTTGCGCCACATGCCTTTCTTACGGATCGACGTATACGCGAAGCAAGAAAACTCCTGAAACGCCCTGGTACTCTCATTGATATTGCTGCTAAATGTGGTTTTTATGATCAAAGCCATCTTAACCGGGAATTTAAAACCCGTACCGGAGTTTCACCCGGGCAATTCCAATTGCCAAATCAGGGTACTTTTGTCCAAGACCGCTTGCAGGAATATTCGTAGCCTGGGCTCTCGACCAACCGAGAGTAATCATATGATACGAGAATTTCGTCAGGGGGCCCTGGCTATATTGCCCATAGCGATTGCGGCATTGCCGATTGGTGTGTTGTTTGGCAGTTTATCTGTGAAAGCGGGGTTCAGTGTTATTGAAACATCGGCCTTCAGTTTGCTGATTTTCGCGGGAGCTGCGCAGTTTGTCGTTCTGGATTTATGGAACAAAGACACCGTCATCGAGCTTTTGGTTCTGGCTGTGTTTTTGGTAAATTTGCGGCATATTATGATGGGAGCGTCAATATCCAGGCAAATCGGGCACTTTCCTGCGTTTTTGCGATATTTTGGGCTCTATTTTCTGACYGATGAAACATGGGCAATGGCCGAAAAAGAAGCTCTCAATCGCAAATTGAGCACATCCTGGTATTTTGGTTTGTGTCTCGGATTGTTTGTGTGCTGGAATTGCTGGACATTGTTGGGWGCTCTCTTCGGCCAGCTTATGCCACCRGCAGARACAATGGGATTTGATTTTGCYTTTACTGCAATGTTTCTGGTGTTGATTCTTGGTTTTTGGAAAGGGCCGCGYACYGGYGCWATCCTGGTTTCRAGCGCTTTGGCTTCTTCCCTTGCATTTTTGTATCTACCAGCCCCCTGGTACATATTAATTGGTGGCTTTGCAGGAATGGCTACATCACAGCTGATGCTGCCTCGATTGGAAAAGGACAGTGTTCAATGTGGACAGTAGATCCCTTTATACTGGGTGCAATATTTGTCATGGGGCTGTCGACATTATTAACACGTTTGCTCGGACCCATCATCATCTCGAGGTTGTCGATGGGHCCTCGCAGCCTTGCTGCTCTGGATTCCYTGCCACCGGCAATATTGATTGCCGTAATTGCCCCGATGGCATTTGCAACGGGCATCGCTGAAACACTTGCGGCAGCTGTGACGTTATTGGCTGCAACACGATTGCCGCTGATTGTCTCAATCATTTTCGGTGTCGGGGCAGTAGTGTTATTYCGACACCTGCTTGTGTAGTGGTTTTGTTGCCTCTGCCAGCCAATTCCTGGTGTTGTCATCCAGATCAGGCGACAGGCTGGCAAAAACAAATTCGTGATAATCGTTGAGCCAGTTTAATTCGTCTGAGTTTAATAATGTAACGTCGAMAAGGTTTTTATCAAAWGGGCAAAGTGTGAGCGTTTCAAAACTGTGCATGGCGATTTCTCCACCATYAATTTGTGTCGGTTCTTCRACGACAAGAAGGTTTTCGAGACGTATGCCGTAYTGGCCTTCCAAATARTARCCCGGCTCATTTGAAAYWATCATYCCGGTTTCCARCGGGACTGAMCCGGATTTTGATATGCTTTGCGGACCTTCATGGCAGTTGAGGTAAGCRCCWACRCCRTGRCCGGTRCCGTGGGCRTAATCAAGMCCWGCCTGCCAGAGGGCCTGYCGTGCAAAAGCATCTATATGTATACCAGCAGTACCTGCAGGAAAGCGGGACCGTGTGATTGCGATCATCCCCTTYAGTACCAGAGTCGCATTCCTGCGCATGGTTTTRTCCGGCGTRCCTATCGCRATGGTTCGCGTWATATCYGTKGTRCCATCYTCATACTGGCCRCCTGAATCTACCAAATAGAGRCTGTTTTGARRRAGTTTRTGGTTGGTTTGSGTATTYACCCTGTAATGRATGATGGCRCCRTTGGGCCCGGCTCCGGATATGGTTTCAAATGATAGATCCCGCAGATAACCGSTTKCCTGACGAAACTGTTCSAGCTGTTYGGCTGCAGTGATTTCATCAAGWTCRCCTTTYKCSGCKGCTTCATCAAGCCATGCAAGAAAYTKTACCATTGCAAYACCATCACGTTGATGGGCAWYGCGAACACCGGACAGTTCGGTGGTATTYTTCCGKGCCTTGGGCAATGTGCARGGATCTTTGCCGTAAATWATRGTYACGCCAGCTMMWTCCARKGTKGCGGAGATCGCMGCCGGGGTMGCMGATTTGTCGATWAGGAATTTTGGRTTTCCGGAAATATTTCCAAGTGTTGTCAAAAAACCGGARGGCTCTATCAARGWAGTGAATGCTTTTAGWTGAGTAGTAAGTTCGGCGTCCAGTTTRGCTGGATCAATTGCCAAWATTGGTTTTCCSTTTGCGGGAACTATTGYTGTCGCTAGAAATAATGGAGAACGTGGAATGTCACTTCCCCGTAGATTGAACAACCAGGCAATAGAATCTGCCTGACTTATAATCGYAAAATCAACWTCCTGTTCTTTGAGGGCGTTTTGTACCTGTGCTATTTTTTCTTCAGCAGACTGACCGGCATATCGAACCGGGTGTCGATATACGGGATWGGCAGGTCTTTCCGGCTGGTCAGCCCAAATTGCGTCAATCGGGTTTTGGTCCAGGTGAACCAGTACGGCCCCGGCTTTCTTACACATTGTCTCGAGGGCTTCACAATTGCCGATTCCATGCAGCCATGGATCAATACCCAGCCTGTCTCCGCTGGCAAGTTGACCCGCTAACCATTTATGAGGTGGAGTTTTAATCAAATCCTGAGGGTCAATTAAATCGATGTTGACCTGATGACGAACCTGAAGTGTGTAACGGCCATCTACAAAAATYGCCGCTTTGTCTTTCATSACCACCAGACTTCCTGCAGAGCCTGTAAATCCACTGAGCCAGGCAAGGCGTTCCGCATAGGCGGCGAGATCCTCATTTTGTTGTTCATCGGTTCGGGGAACAATTACGGCATCCAGATCATTCGTCTCCATCCATTTGCGCAGAAGCGGCAAATGTTTTTCTCCACTTGCGGGATCGGATCGAACTTCAAATGTCTGGATCATGTANGGAGCTCCAATGTGTCGGTTATGTGTATGCGTGTTGTGATGGTCTGCCATGCAAAGCTGTGTCTACTATCCTTAATAACTTGCGCTATTTTTAAGGCAACAGATTGTTGAAGATTAAACCCCAACCTTGYGAGTGAGATGATGGCAAACACTGTAAAAAACGGAACCGTTAAACGTAAATCTTTTATTCGCCGTACTTTTGATCATATGATTGAAGCACGCGAACGTCAGGCACGTACTGTTGTGAATGCATATTTACGCAATATGAACAACTTCAAATAACGTACAAAAGAATACGCGAGCCAACTGAGCCTCGTGTTATCCTATGAAAAATCTGATGACTCAAAAACCGGAGCACTGCTTCGGTTTTTGAGTTTGAACCTACCGGTTTTGCAAAACCAGTGTTAGCCAGCCATCACGTTGATATTGTTCCACAAGCGTGCAGTTACAATCGACGTAGGCCGCGATTACATTCTCACCCTGATCGACCAGTAACCCGGACAAAATGATGTGGCCTTCTTTTTTACAGGTCGCAGATATTGAAGGCGCAAGCTCAATCAATGGACCTGCGAGTATATTGGCAACAATGAGATCAAATGCACCGTGATCACGTATGATCCGGTGGTCACAGCCGCTTGCCTCAAAAACGATCAATTGGTTTGCGACGTCGTTTATTGCAGCATTCCCTAAAGTGACGGTTATGGACATGGGATCAAGATCACTTGCGTGAACAGTGCAAGGCAGTAGTTTTGCCRGCGCGATTGCAAGAACTCCAGATCCGGTGCCAATGTCGAGAACAGAAGCCAAGTCCCATTGAGAAACATATTTTGAAAGTATATCGAGACAGCCTGCTGTTGTGCCATGATGTCCGGTTCCAAATGCCAGACCGGCGTTTATTTCGATTGGTGTGAGTGCTCTATTGATGGTGTCCTTGTTGTGATTACCGTGAACCACAAACCCTCCAGCTTCGACCGGCTGCAGGCTATCAAGACTCTTCAATACCCAATCTACTTCGGGAAGCTTTTCCCGGCTTAGCACTTCGTCAGGTAACAGCGGTGCCACACACCCCATAATCCGTTCGCGGAACGTCTTGTCATCCACGTCATTTGGATAGAGGGATATCGACCAGATATCAGCTGTTTCATCGACTTCGAAATGTGAAATGGCAAACCCGTCTTCATCGAATTCGATTTCGAGCTTGTTGGCTAATACCAGAATGCGAAGTTGGGATGAGGTAATGCTGTAAAAATAGTCGGTCACTTTGGTGCCTTGATGTCAGGGGCTTTGAACAAACGATTCCAGAACACGTTTCCGGCCTGCTTTTTCAAAATCGATTGTAAGTTTGTTTCCTTCAATTGATGCTATCTGTCCATAGCCAAATTTTTGATGAAATATGCGATCTCCTTTGGAATAGGGAGAAACACTGGTCGACACAGATTTGGCTACCAGTTCCCCTTCAATTATTTTGAGACCATTGCGTAAAATATCCGGTTTTCTTTTTTTCGCAGCCTGTGCTCTTTTCCAGCCTGGTGTTTGATAGCTTGAAGTGAACGGATCGCTGGTATCGAACCTGCTTTGCCCAACTCCCTGCGCACCATAACCACCGTACGAACTGGTCTGTTCAACAATTTCGATGTGTTGTTCCGGCAATTCATCCAAAAAGCGCGATGGAAGGCTTGATTGCCACATGCCATGAATGCGCCTGTTGGAAGCGACCCACAGTTTTGCTCTTTTCTTTGCCCGCGTAATACCAACATAGGCGAGGCGACGCTCTTCTTCCAGGCCTGCACGACCGGATTCGTCCAGTGCACGCTGATGAGGAAACAGCCCCTCTTCCCAGCCGGGCAGGAATACCGTGTCAAATTCCAGACCCTTGGCTGAATGCAGGGTCATAATGCTGATCGCGTCTGAAGAGTTGTTGGATTCGGTATCCATCACCAGTGAAACATGTTCAAGAAATCCTGGAAGAGAATCAAATTCCTGAATTGATCGCACCAGTTCTTTTAAATTTTCCAGTCGCCCTGGCGCATCGGCAGATTTATCATTCTGCCACATCTCTGTGTAGCCGGATTCATCGAGGATGATTTCTGCAAGCTCGGTATGGGAAAGGGTTTCAACAAGATTGCTCCATCGGGCAAACAGGGAAAGCAGATTGTTTAACGCGTTACGCGGTCTGGCTTTTAATTCTTCAGAATCTACCAGCTCCTGAGCTGCCTGCATCAGTGGAATGCCCCGGGCCCTTGCGTGCTCGTGGACAATTTTCAGAGTCGCATCTCCAAGGCCGCGCCTGGGAGTATTGACGATGCGTTCAAATGCCAGGTCATGGGCTGGTTGAACAGTGGCGTGGAAATAAGCCATGGCGTCGCGTATTTCGGCGCGCTCATAGAAGCGGGGTCCACCGATTACCCGATAGTTAAGACCCAGCGTAACAAATCGATCCTCAAATTCCCGCATCTGAAATGATGCACGGACAAGAATTGCCATATCATTCAACGGAAGGTCCTGTCGCTGGAGTTGCTCTATTTCCTCTCCGATGGCGCGGGCCTCTTCTTCTGAATCCCATGCCGAGTGAATAAGAACACGATCGGCGTCAGGATCTTTTTGTTCCGTAAACAACGTCTTGCCAAGTCGGCTTTCGTTAAAGGAAATAAGGTGTGAAGCAGCTCCCAGTATGTGCGAAGTGGAACGATAATTTTGCTCCAGCTTGATAACCGTTGCGCCTTTGAATTCCTTTTCAAATCGCAGGATGTTGTCTACTTCTGCACCGCGCCAACCGTAAATCGATTGATCATCGTCGCCAACACAGCAGACATTTTTGTGCCCCTGGGCCAACAATCGTAACCACAAATATTGTGCAACATTGGTGTCCTGATATTCATCGACCATAATGAACAGAAATTTACGGTGATATTCAGCCAGAACATCGGGATTTTCACGGAATAATCTCAGGCATTCCAGTAGCAAGTCACCAAAATCACAAGCATTCAACACCTTGAGGCGTTGTTGGTACATTGCGTACAACGCGCCACCTTTGCCAAARGCGAATACACGTGCTTCACCTTCGGGAACCTGYTCSGGWGTAAGCCCCTTGTTTTTCCAGCCATCAATGTATCCGGCCAGCTGTCGSGCKGGCCAACGCTTTTCGTCAATAYTTTCAGCCTTGATCAGTTGTTTTAACAATCTGATYTGATCGTCGGTRTTCAGGATGGTGAAACTGGATTTCAAYCCMACCAGTTCWGCATGGCGACGCAGCATTTTCACCCCGATTGAGTGAAAAGTTCCGAGCCACGGCATACCCTCAACGGCCTCACCAACAATTTTACCAATGCGATGTTTCATCTCGCGTGCAGCTTTGTTGGTGAAAGTGACGGCTAGGATTTGCCCGGGAAATGCACGTTGTGTGGCAAGAATATGTGCAATTCGCGTCGTTAGTACGCGGGTTTTTCCTGTGCCTGCGCCCGCCAGAACAAGCAGTGGCCCATCAAGAGTTTGCACTGCCCTGGCCTGTTCCGAATTCAATCCATCAAGATAATTTGCAGATTGCACCGGYGCACGGGCTGACATGAGGCGCTGCGTAACCGAGGAGCCTTCAACAGTCAGCGAATTATTGTCATCGCCGGGGTCGGGTCTGAGAGTGTTGGCCATTTATTTCCAGATCCTGGTATTGATAGCTTCTGTTTTCTTCGAATCAATGAAGAACAATATAGCAACTTGTGTCTCTGATTGGGAATTTCAGCCAGTTTTTTGTTGCAGTGTTTACCGATGTTCTTCTTCATGGGTATCGATAAGTGCGGAATTGAACGCGGACAGGGCATCTACATGGTGTACCTGACCAATAATTCTATCGTCATTGCCAGGTGCCTTGACTGGTATTTCCGTTTCACCACTTTTGTTAAACAAGCGAAGTGCTGTATCCAGAGTGTCGTCACCGCGCAAATATGGCTGGTTTTCGCCGAGGATGGATTCCCCGGGGATTTTCCGCATGAACTGGTGGACAAACATGGAGCGTACAAGGTGTTGATGCGCACCTTTTTTCAGGAAAACACCACGCGTTTCCAGTTGCCAGTGAAAATACGATTTGCCGTTTATTGCCATCGATAATCCGGTGGCGATCGCCACCGTCATCAGCAAAGCGATGGACAGCGTGTAGCCACCGGTTAGTTCAAATACCACCAGTGTTGTTGATATGGGTGCGCCAATAACGGCGGCTGTGACAGCGGCCATCCCCAATATGGCATATAAACCGTGGCTGGAAGCCATGTCAGGATTAATCATGGCTGCAATAATACCAAATGCACCACCTGCCATTGCTCCAAGAAACAGGCAGGGGGCTATAATTCCACCACCAAATCGGGAGGCCATTGTAATGGCTGTTGCTGCCGTCTTTGCGACTATAAGGCTGATGAGCACCGTAAGACCAAATTCATGTCGGAGTGCCTTGTCTGTTGCTTCATAACCAACACCAAGTATCTCGGGATAGAAAACAGCAATACACCCAAGCATCAATCCGCCGACAACGGGTCGCGTCCAAAGCGGCATGGTAATTTTTCGTGCCGTCCAGTCTGTACCTATCATGGCAAACTGGAACAGGATCGCCACAATCGCGCATGTAAAGCCAAGCAACGCAAAAGCGGGAAACTCCCACAATGATGCGATGTGATAATCGGGAATAATGAAAGCAGCGGTATCGCCAAACCATTGTCTGCTGATGATCGCGGCAACAGTGGATGACAATACGATTGGCACGAATGCCGAGAAACCATAATGCGCGAGRATAACCTCATGCGCAAAAAGCACACCTGCAATAGGCGCATTGAATGATGCGGAAACGGCACTGGCTGCACCACATGCCAATAGAACCCGACATGCCGCGTCGGGCAGGCCGAACTGTCTGGTTAAAACGGATCCGATTGTCGCACCCAAATGAACCATGGGTCCTTCGCGTCCACCACTGGCACCTGCTCCCAGTGATACAATATGTACGAGCGCTGAACTTAGTCCGGGCCAGAACTTCAGACCAGCGCCACCGCAAGCTCTTGCCTCGATCACGTCTGCAATACTTCCTGGCCGTTTTCCTGGCTGAATCCAGTGCAAATACAAGCCAACCAGAAGACCGCCAAAACCTGGAACAGCGATTATCACCCAAAAGGGCAAATTCCCGGCAGCGGTGGCGACTTTTTCTGAATACGTGCCCAGCCATGGATATTGTACGAGCGAAACGCCTGTACGAAACAGAATGGCCAGCAGACCTACATTGGCACCGATTATTATTGCCAGAAACCAAACCAGGTGTTGTTTTGATTTTAGAACCACACTCAGGTTGGGCTGTACCCAGTGATAGACCAGGCTTAATGGATTGTGCCGATTCATAAYKTGGCTTTATCRATGGTTGCGSGCGRTAGCTTGRAAAWTYKKWYKKWYSSWWMCWNGTAACACYGGAAACTGGAAATTTCCTTTATAAATGGAACAGGTTGGGGTCTGTTTYGAGCTTCCGGTGGACAAACCTTGACCAGGGCKTCAATCAGAGCGATCCTGGAGGTCAAATCAWAGATAATCYATTTGTTCTTTAGTGATGTGAGATAGTTGACATGCAGGTAGCCGCGCTGGTTCAGGAAAAAAACACGGTTGGTATTCARACWGTCATTGAATTGTTGAGCAAACAATTTGGWGACAGGTTTTCTACCGGMAAATCCYTGTGTGAACAGCACGCGCACACGACTTCGTGGACCCAGGCYCAGGCACCGGACGGCGTGGTATTTGCTATTTCCACGCAGGAARTCTCCGAAATTGTCAAAATTTGTGCCRAACATCTGGTCCCCRTTATTCCATTTGGWGCCGGATCGTCRCTGGAGGGGCAYGTAAACGCWCCCTATGGCGGWATCTCKCTTGATGTATCGCGMATGAATGCCATCGTTTGTTTAAATGCTGAAGATCTGGATGTTCGGGTTCAGCCTGGYGTGACACGTAAACAGCTCAACGAGTATTTRCGGGCAACGGGCYTGTTTTTTCCRATTGATCCGGGRGCCGATGCCAGTATTGGCGGCATGACWGCGACMCGKGCTTCGGGGACAAATGCAGTTCGTTACGGCACAATGAAAGATGTTGTYCTGGCKGTTGAAGTTGTGATGCCTGATGGCTCCATTATTCGTACCGGTGGYCGTGCCAAAAAATCATCAGCMGGGTATGACCTGACACGATTGCTCATTGGTTCTGAAGGTACGCTGGGGGTTATCACCGAAATYACGCTYAARCTGACTGGYATTCCGGAAACAATTGCCGGGGGKCGTTGTACTTTTCCTGATCTGGAAAGTGCCTGCAATGCYACCATAATGACAATTCAGTGCGGCATTCCGGTGGCGCGCATTGAATTRCTGGATACCTTGCAGGTGCAGGCGAGCAACGCCTATTCAAAACTGGAACTGGAAGAAGCGCCAACTTTGTTTCTTGAGTTTCAYGGAACAAAGGCATCTGTCGCTGAACAGTCGGATTTGTTTCAGGAAATTGCATCGGATTTTGGAGGCGGAAATTTCATCTGGACTACAGATYCAGAAGAGCGCAACAAAATCTGGCAGGCACGGCACGACGCATATTGGGCWTCAAGGCAATTRCGCCCGGAGTGTGACGGCGTATCAACAGATATTTGTGTTCCTATTTCAAGGCTGGCTGAATGTGTCGGGCAATCCCAGGCGGATTTGAAAGAGCTGGATTTGTTCGCCCCGACYGTTGGACATGTGGGGGATGGCAATTTTCAYATGCTTATTCTTGTGAACACATCTGAYGACGGAGAAATGGCKCGTGTTAAGACTTTTCTTGATCGATTGAGCGAGCGGGCKATTGCSATGGAGGGGACTTGCACCGGCGAACACGGCATTGGCCAGGGCAAAATCAAGTATATGAARCGGGAACATGGTGCTGCTCTGGATGTRATGCAATCTATTAAGGATGCAATTGATCCGAATCGTATTATGAATCCGGGTAAAATTTTGCCGCAATCTCAATAGATAGTTGCGTACGGATCRTAAATGGCAATGTTTGGTYCAGGTTTGAATTTCGATTGGTGTTTTGGAAAAGTGTCCATATATGCGATTGGAGCCGGACCGGTGACATGTTGTAATGGAGGCTGAACCTGAATTCGCTCTTTTTGACAATTGGTGGCACGTTGGCAATCGCACTSCTWRTTGCGCTTGCAGGTCCTTTCTTTGTCGATTGGAACGCCTATAGGTCTGTTTTTGAAAACMGGGCATCGGARTTGCTMGGRGAACAGGTGCGTGTCCTTGGGAAAACYGAYCTCACATTGCTCCCGTCACCCTCGTTGACGTTTGAAAATGTMCGCATAGGCAATGATATTCGATCGCCGTTGATGGTTGTTGATCAGTTTTTTATCGATATTGAGCCWTTYGCTTTATTGAGTGGCGAAATTCGGATCGTAAAAATGGAGCTGGGCCGTCCGGTTCTGAATGTTACYCTTGATAAAAATAATACTTTCAACTGGACATCGGGCTCGGGCAAAAATATTCCCCTGATGCCGGACAAGGTGATTGCAGATGGYATTAGCATCACCGATGGCARGCTCGTTTTTTCCGATGAAACTGTTGGCAGAACCCTTGAATTTGACMGAATAAATGCAAACGTTTCTGCGCGCTCTCTGRCCGGGCCATTYAAGCTGGATGGCTGGTTGCGTTATGATGATGTAGATGCCGCAATTTCACTCTCAACCGGMATTYTGGTTGATGGCGAAGTTGTTCTGAAAACACGCATTAGYCCGAAAAGAAAATCGCTGCCCGGCGTATTTCTTGATGGCATCATTGCWTTYAAAAACYCGGGACCGGAATTTGAGGGTAAATTTGAGCTCAAACGAAGTCTTGAACAAAAGGAAATTGATGAAGGACAATTACCGCTTYTAATTGAGGGCACATTGCAGGCCWCTACCCGGGACATTATTATTCCCGAACTYARTATAAAGCATGGTCCGGAAGGGAAAGCATATTCTCTTGACGGATCTGCCAGCATAAAAATTGCCGGTCGTCCGAGATTTAAAGCCAACCTGACATCAAGGCAAATTGATCTTGATCGGYTGCTCGGTGCAAAAACAGGTGAGGGYGTTGATGTAGAGGAAGCCATTGCCGGTCTTGTTGAATCTCTCAAACAAATCCCCATCCCYACAATMCCCGGYTTGCTGGATGTMAAAATYCCCGGTTTGGTCATAAATGGTGGCTATGTCCGCAATGTTGAGTTTGAGGCCACGCCATTTGATGATGGATGGGCAATTGAAAAATTTAAAGCTTCACTACCGGGTGTCAGTCAGCTTTCCCTTCGCGGTCGTATTCTTCTTCGTGATGCAGCCAGGTTCAACGGAAGCGGTGGCATTTCAAGCTCTCAGCCAAGGGCGCTTGCAAACTGGTTAAGACCCGGAGAAGCCCAGCCAGGCTATTTGGCACCATTTCAATTTGAAAGTGATCTCGATTTTGGTCAGTCTTCTGCTTCTCTAACCGACGTGATTGGCTCACTTGGCAATTCTGCGATAACCGGCTCGATGCGCTGGAATAGCAATAACAAGAACCTGCTTGCATTGAAAATCCGCTCGGACAGCCTGGATCTGGATGAATTAAAAGGGCTGGCAGGTCTATTTGCCGGGACATCAAAAATCACCCGATTGCCTGGTATCACAATAGACATCAAGGCAGATGAAGTTGTCATTGACAGGCATATTGCACGTGATGTTCTGGCAAACGTCAAGTTTGTCGAAGGCGATCTCGATGTAACAAAATTTTCCATTGGTGAGGTGTCAGGTGCGTCAGTCTCCGGACATGGCGTGCTGGAATCGCTGTTTGATCAACCCACCGGGAAAATGATTCTTGAGGTGGAAGCGCTGGATCTAACAGGCCTGTCGGCACTTGCTTCCAAATTAACCGACGACCATCCAGCGAGCGTATGGTTTTCGTCTTCGGCAAGGTCGCTTTCTCCAGCCAAATTCACAGCAACTGTTAGCGGCGACAAAGAAACATCCGGAAACAGGTTCGGTTTCACGATGAAAGGCTCTTTGGGTGGCAGTGATATTGATGCCGATATCGGGCTTCGCGGCAGGCTCATATACTGGCGCGACCTGGTCACCACGATCGGCGTCACAATTGAAAATGAACATGGGGATGTATTTCTAACGCAAGCAGGTTTGTCTGTTTTACCCCGCAGTCTTCCTCCTCGTATTGTCACTCTTTTTATATCGGGTCAGCCGGTTAAAGGGCTCAATCTGACTTTGCGCAGCGAAAGTGAAGAYGAACATTTCCTGTTCACGGGATTGATAAACCTTGATGAACAGGATCGGCCGATTGTAACCGGTAATCTGGATACAAAAATCGCTGATGCTGGCAAACTCCTCGCGGTTACCGGTATTCCTCTTGTCGATTTTTCCTTTCCACAACAGCTTCAGGCTGAAGCCGAAATCAAATATCACCTTGGGCAACTGGATGCCACTTTGAAAAACGGTGATTTTGGTGGTCAGCGTATTGATGCCGCAATCAGACTTGATACGACCAGGCTGCGGCCGTCCCTGACGGGTTCTGTTGATGTAGAACTGGCAGATCTGGATTGGCTGATCATGTTGCTTGCCGGGCAGAACCGGGTTTTTGATGAGTTTCAGGAACTTTCAACAACCGGATTTACCGCGCCCCTGATCTCGGGCATTAACATGGATCTGGAAGTAAAAGCCGATCGTATGTATGTGCCGATCGGGTCTTTTATCGGACAACCTAAAATGCGGGTTCGGCTGAAAAACAGCTCCATCATCATAAGTGATCTTGAAGGAGATTATCTGGGTGGTCAGCTTAAGGGCCGGATTGCCTTTTCAAGGATAGAAAACACCGGTATTTTTGAGGCCAGATTGAAACTGAGCGATCTGGATGCCTCGACCATCTCCTGGCAACACCAGCAACGACCGGTTCTGACCGGGAAGTTTTCGACCAATTTCAGTGTTGAAGGTACCGGTCGTTCAATGACCGGTATTTTGTCTTCTCTGGGTGGAGAGGGTACGTTCACACTTGCTGATGGCGAGGCGCGTTATATAAATCCAGCGGCATTTGATCTGGTTATTCGCGCCGCAGATGCCGGTCTTGAATTGAGTGATGAAGCTGTTCGGACGGCGTTTGAACATCATATGAATAGCGGAACAATTGCATTTGGTGAAATTGATGGAACTTTCAGTATTGCTTCGGGCGTGATGCGTTCGAGGAATATTCAAATGGATACTGAAAAAATTTCGGCAAAAAGCAATTTTCAACTGGATTTATCGGCTCAAAGTCTCAAGGCGGAAACGTCCATATTGATTGATCCAGGTGACGATCAGGTCGCGGGTGGATTGCCGCAGGCTGCCTTATTGTTTAACGGCAATTTTCTAACTCCCACACGTTCAATTGATGTCTCTCCTCTGGTTGGATATTTGAATATTCGGGCGCTGGAACGTGAAGTTGCCCGGGTGGAGAATTTGCAGACCGTTATCCTTGAAAGGGAACGGTTAAACCGTTTTGCCAAATCATTACGCCAGCGGCGGGAAGCAACGATTCGTGCAGAGGAAGAACGACTGAAACGCCAGGAACAGGAAAAACTTGAAGCATTCCGGCTGGAAGTTGAACGTCTGGAAACGGCAAGAAAAGAAGCGTTACAACAAGCTGCTGATTTACGGGAAGAAAAGCGGAAATCTGCAGAACGTGCAGCGAAACAGCTGGTGCTGAACAGACAGCGTGCTGCGAAGCTAAAGGTTGAAAAACTTGAAGCCGCGAAGCTGGAAGCGCAAAGACAAATAGCGGCTCGGGAAGAGGCAGCCAGATTGAAGATTGCAAACAGGGAAGCTGCAAAACTTGCTGCCGGGAAGGCCGCGCGGATCAAGGATGAAATCAATTCACGGACTGTTGAATCCGTTGGGCTGCCGGATATTCCCGCCAATGGAACCCAGGGCCAAAATCTAAACAGTGCAAATAAATCGACAAAAGAGACAACCCAATCCGGCGATGCATTTGCAGAATCAGTGCGCGGTGCATTGGAACGGAGTGGAAATTCAACACCCGGTTCCGGCACAGCGGCTCAAACACCTGTAATAACACCCCGGGTGTTAACGACACCTTCCCTGACACTTGTTCCAAAAGGTTCAACAGGCGTTTTGGCGTTGCCACAACCATCAGGTGGCATCGGTGCAATTGGCTCGGGAAATGCGGTTAATAGTACTGGTACGGGTGTGTTGAACGGATCAATACCCGTTATCGGTGGAGATGTCGTTGGTTCGGAGCTTCAAAAAGCAGTCGGCGCCAGCAATGTTCCTGCGACTGTCAAGAAAACCCGGGTTATTCGCCAAACAACCAAGCGCAAGGCCAGAAAAAGGGTGATCATGTTGCCTAACGGACTTATGCAGGTTGTTCCAAACTAGCCCGTGATCAGGTTTGTGCCTGGTAATATTTTAGTACAGCAACCCGGATAGCGGAGGACAGATTGTATTTTTCGCGTCCACTGTCAATTTCCCGCACAATATCGGCTAGTTTCAATTGACGATTTTTGGCAATTTGATGTAATGCATCCCAGAACTCGTCTTCAAGGCTCAGGCTGGTGCGGTGACCGGCAATCGTGACAGAACGCTTCATACTTCAGAACGTGTCATAAGGGGTCTTTGGTAACCGGCTCGTCACTGTCAATTACATGAGCTTCCAGCTTTGCCCGGGATCGCGTGGCTTCCAGTTCTTCCTGGTTTTTCTGGCCTTTGGTGCGACCGAATTTTATGCGATTCTGTGAAGCTTTTAGCTGCTTCTTTTGGGCGTCGCGTTTTTTGCGCTCATCTCGTAAATTAAACATCTCGGCCATTGTCTACTCCTTCACGCCTGTGGAAGTTTCAACCGCCG
Organism: Cohaesibacteraceae bacterium; assembly: GCA_016764535.1. Taxonomy (GTDB): domain Bacteria; phylum Pseudomonadota; class Alphaproteobacteria; order Rhizobiales; family Cohaesibacteraceae; genus JAESRR01. The sequence goes on from JAESRR010000253.1 coordinate 24,608, forward strand.
CGCAAGTATCAATTGCGGCGATGTTGAGATCATAGCAAATTGATTGATTAACGATACCCCAAACCTGTTTTTAAGGTTCCTGTATGTAATCAAACGCTGGTAAATTTAGAAAAACATCATTCTTAAAAGGTTGATTTCAGTGAGCCTGTAAAGGTTCAGGTCTTCTTGCGAAACGCATCAAGTGAAACCACATCGGCGCTATCTGCATCGGTGGCGCTGGCATCGGATTTGCCCTCGTCAGCCGCGGGATCAGCTTCTTTCACGGATGGTTCGATAGAATCATCTGATTTTGAGACAGCTTTGAGATTTGTTGCCGATTTTGGTTTTGCTGCCTGCGCGGTTTCATCCTCGATCGCGGATTCTCTTGGGACATCCAGACCGGTTTCAAAATGTAATGCGAACTGAACTGATGGATCAATGAATGTCTTGATGGCAGTTAGTGGCACAATCAGTTTTTCGGGGATGCCGTTAAACGACAAGCCAATTTCAAAATGGTTTTCACCGACAACCAGGTCCCAGAACTGGTGCTGGATCACGATAGTCATTTCATCGGGGTATTGTTCATTCAAACGTGAAGAGATCTGGACCCCATTGGCGTGCGTATCAACAGTGATGAAGAAATGATGTTCTCCCGGCAATCCGGTTTGAGCGACTTCAGTCAGCACTTTTCTAACGGTATTCCGCAGAGCTTCCTGTGTCAGTACATCATATCGGATGAGATCTTCAGCCATTTATTGCCGGTCCAGTCCAGTCAAATAAGAGAGCGCGAATTTGCGCGAATAAAGTAGGAGCTTCTGTTGCCAGGTGCTCCCGAACCCCGCCAACCCCATGCAAACAGGACTGGACTTAAATTGAAGCTATCGCACTGCGTTAAGCAGCGAGACGTGCCTCAGCATAGTTGTTGTCATTTGCAACTACTAAAATAGTCCGATATCGGTGGTACCATGCCGAGTAAAAGTTCTGTCTTTACGCCCTCGTCGATCCTATTTCGCCCCCGCCGGAATGGACCATGATTGCAAACATGATCCACTCTGGTGGAGGCGCCGGGTACCGCCCCCGGGTCCGAATGGTTTATTACACAGACAGTTTATCACCATATCCAGCAAGCTGGCTCTTTAAATATAGGGATCAACCGGGGCGTTGGAAAGGCACAAAAATGCGTTGCACACAATCAGTTGATTACAGAGGGTCTGTGGTGTCTATAAGAACCACCTGAATTGAAGGCGAATCCGGGCAATCGGGCGGAGAATATTCCTTGCAGCAATATCTTGATTTAATCGACAGGGTTTTGACAACCGGCGTGGAGAAATCAGACAGGACCGGTACGGGGACTGTTTCTGTGTTTGGTCACCAGATGCGATTTGATCTGGATCGTGGATTTCCGATGCTGACGACAAAGAAGTTGCATCTTAAATCGATAATCCACGAATTATTGTGGTTTTTGGCCGGCGATACCAATATCCGCTATTTGCAGCAACACGGCGTGCGGATCTGGGATGCATGGGCTGATGAAAACGGCGACCTGGGGCCGGTTTATGGCCATCAATGGCGCTCATGGCCTTCAGCAAACGGCTCCACCATTGATCAAATCAAAAATGTCATCGAGGCGATCCGTAGCAATCCTGATTCGCGTCGTCTCATTGTGACGGCATGGAACCCGGCGGATGTGGAAAAAATGGCGCTCCCTCCATGCCATTGTCTGTTTCAGTTTCATGTTGCCGGTGGGAAATTGTCCTGTCAGCTTTATCAAAGATCAGCTGATATTTTTCTGGGCGTACCGTTTAACATCGCGTCCTATGCGCTTTTGACATTGATGGTTGCGAAGGTATGTAAGCTCAAACCGGGTGAATTTATTCATACACTGGGTGATGCGCACATTTATTCCAATCATATGGATCAGGCACGGCAACAGCTGGGTCGCGAGGTTCGAACACTTCCCCGGATGCGTATTTCAGGGCAACACAAAGAGGTGTTTGATTTCACCTTTGAGGATTTTGAACTTCAAAATTATGATCCGCATCCTCATATCGCAGCGAAAGTAGCCGTATAATGCATGGGAAAATCCGGTTTTCTGCTGTAGCTGCCGTTGCACAAAACGGTGTGATCGGCCACCGCAATGATATGCCGTGGTATTTGCCATCGGATTTTAAAAATTTTATTGCCCTGACAAAAAACAAACCTGTGATCATGGGGCGCAAGACTTTTGAATCAATCGGCAAGCCTCTGAAAAATCGTGATAATATTGTTCTTACCCGGACACATTCATGGTCGGCAGAAGGTGTGATTGTTGTACATTCTGTTGAACAGGCAATTCAGACCGGCGAGAAATGCGCGCGCCAGCGTGATGTGTCCGAGATTATCCATGGTGGAGGCGGGGCGCTTTATTCGCAAATGTTTCATTTGCTCGACAGGCTGTATATTACCCGGGTTCATCTGGAACCGGAGGGTGATACGTTGTTTCCCAAAATTTATTCCGATTGCTGGACAATTGTTGAACAACGGGTCCTTGAAAAGACCGAACGGGATACAGCTTCCATGACTTTGGAGGTCTACGACCGAATCACCGATGGTCCCGGGATGCCGGGTTAATGATAAATCGCTGATATTTGCGTTTTCTCATTGACATTAATTGTTGGCACAACCACATGTTCGCCAATGGTAGCGTGATGTTGAACCGGCGGTGAAAAACCCCTATAACCACGGCAATCAGAATTATATACCGTTCTCGTAACCGCATTTTTACGGTTGAGGCGCGAGAACGGCTCGAGTTCATTCCGACAAAGGATATATTATGCCCTGGAGTAACGAAAACGGCAGCGGCGGAGGCGGCGGCAAAAAAGGGAACAATCAGGATCCCTGGGGTTCCGGACCGCAAGGGTCTGGCCCGAATTCCCCCGATCTGGAGGAGCTGCTGCGCAAAAGCCAGGACAAAATCAAACAGATCCTGCCGGGTGGCGGCGGAAGCGGTGGAACAATCAGCGCAATGGGCGCTGGTTTGATTGCTATTGCACTTGTTCTTGTCTGGCTTGCGACCGGTTTTTATACAGTTAGAAACTCGGAAGTTGGTCTTGAAATTCTTCTGGGTACTTACTCAAATACCACAACGCCTGGTTTGAATTACAACTACCCATATCCAATCGGTGCGACCGAAATCATTGATGTGACCACGATCCGGGAAATACTGATCGGAGCGCGGGGACAGAACCTGTCACGTTTGCAGGATGTTCCCGAAGAAAGCCTGATGTTGACCGGCGATGAAAATATCGTTGATGTTGATTTCAAGGTTCAATGGCGGATTGTCGACGCGCGTAAATATGTCTTTGATATTCAGAGCCCTGATCTGACGGTCAAGCTGGTTGCTGAAAGCGCCATGCGTGAGGTTGTTGGCCAGAATGACATTCAGCCGATTCTTACCGAACTCCGTGGCGAAGTTGAAAGCCAAACGCATGTATTGATGCAGGCTATGCTCGATTCCTATAATTCCGGTGTTGAAATCACCGCTGTTCAGTTGCTGGAAGTTGATCCACCCAAACAGGTGATTGATGCATTCCGTGATGTTCAGGCTGCCCGGGCCGATGAAGTGCGTTTGCAAAATGAGGCAGAAGCCTATGCAAACAAACTGGTTCCCGAAGCACGCGGTGAAGCTGCGAGTGTTCTGGAAGCAGCAAACGCTTATAAGGCGCAGACTGTTTCGCTGGCTAAAGGTGAAGCAGATCGCTTCCTGAAAGTTTATTCGGCCTACAAACTGGCTCCGGATATTACCCGCAAGCGTCTTTATCTGGAAACCATGGAAAAAGTGATGGCCCGGACGAACAAAACCATCATTGACAGCTCTGTCGGTGGGACCGGTGTTGTGCCATTCCTGCCACTTGGTGGTGGCAATCCTCTAGCGGGAGCAAAATAATGAAACTCGGTTTTTTAGCTGTTCTTCTCACTGTGATCGCTATTGTGATTTCCAATACAGCGTTTCTTGTTAATCCTGGCGAACAGGCTGTTGTCATGCAGTTTGGTAAAATCGAACGGGAAATCAAGGAATCCGGCCTGTATTTCAAAACACCTTTTGTTCAGGACGTAACTTATCTGGACAAACGCCTTATCGATCTGAGCACCCGTGCAACGGAAGCAATTGCTTCTGATCAAAAGCGTATTGTGGTTGATGCGTTCGCCCAGTACAAAATTATCGACGCGGTCTTGTTTCTGCAAACAGCCCGTACCATTCCAAATGGTAATGTTCGTTTGCGGACGTTCTTCCAGTCATCCTTGAAACAGGTGATTGCGAGTGCGCCTTTTATCGCGATTTTGCGTGATAACCGAGTTGAACTTATGGGACGCATCAAGTTCCAGATGGATCGTAAAGCACGTGAAATCGGTATCGAAGTGGTTGATGTCCGTATTCGTCGCGCCGATTTGCCAGATGCCAACTCCCTTGCAGTGTTTCAGCGTATGCAGACAGAACGTGTGCGTGAAGCAACTGAAATTCGCGCAAAGGGTGCGGAAGCTGCACGTCGGATCAGGGCCCGTGCCGATCGTGACGCAACGGTTTTGATAGCCGAAGCTCAACGTGAATCTGAAGAACTTCGCGGTACAGGTGATGCGGAACGGAACACAGTGTTCGCGCAGGCTTATGGTCAGGATACTGAATTCTTCGAATTCTACCGTACCATGCAGGCCTATGAGCGAGGTTTGCTGGGTAATAACACCAATCTGGTGATTTCGCCCGATAGCGAGTTCTT
>JAESRR010000012.1 GCA_016764535.1 Cohaesibacteraceae bacterium
AGTCATGAATTCGATCTTGAGGCCTACCGTGAGGGCAAACTAAGCCCCGTTTATTTTGGTACGGCACTGCGAAATTTTGGCCAGGCTCGTAAAATTTCTGTTTTACCTGTTCCAATTTCCGCAATACGAGCGAGACTTTCACCGCTTTCAGAAGCGATATCCGAGAGTTCCGTGCACATCCAGCCCCTTTGAGCGACAGTTTTTCCAAAAGCGGCAAGAATTTTTTCCTCGATACGTTTGGTAACCATTGTCATCTCCCTGGTTTCTAAAAATGGATAAAGTTCAGGACAATTCTTCAGACCGCCGCTTGGCGGCCGCAACAGCCTTTGTCATAAGAGGCAACATTCCATCATCCGCCATCAGGACTGCAAGAGCTTCGGCCGTAGTACCGTTGGGAGATGTCACATTTTGCCGCAATTGTGCGGCTGGAATATCGGAATGATACAATAATTCACCGGCACCGGCGACAGTCTGACGTGCAAATTTTTCTGCCATTTGCGAAGTCATCCCGGCCTCGACGCCAGCTTTCGCAAGACATTCAGCAAGATAGAATACATATGCTGGACCACTGCCCGATACTGCCGTTGCAGTATCAATCAGACTTTCATTTTCGACCCAGGAAAACTCACCAATGACAGTCAGCAATTCTTCAACAATTGCTCTGGTTTCTCCGCTAACATTTGAACTTGCAAACCCCGCGGTCATACCTCTGCCAACTTGCGATGGTGTATTGGGAATTGTCCGTACAATCGCACAATTTTCGCCGAGTATTTGCTGGAATACCGCTATATTTTTACCCGCAACAACTGAAACAACAGTGGTATCGGGTCCAATTACAGGCCGTATTCCACTGAGAACTTTTTCCAGTATCTGTGGTTTAACTGCGACCACGACGATATCTGTTATCCCCGACTGATCTGCGCTGGAAACAAATCTAAATCCATGTTTTTTGGCCATGGAAGCCATCTCATCAGGCAGACCTGGATCAATCGCTGTTACGTTGTCAGGGTGCAACCCGCGCTCAAGCCATCCGGCCAGCATGGCCCCACCCATTTTTCCGGCGCCAATGAGAGTTAAAGAGATACTGGAAAGTTTCATGCCTCGCCCGCGGTTTCAAATAGAACTGTTTTAAGAACATCATCCGCCGGTTTTCCGGCCCAGATGACGAACTGAAATGCCTGATAATATCGTTCACATGAATCAACTCCCAAGGCAAGCATCTGCTCTGCCTGTTGGGGAGTTACGTCCAGCCCTCCCGTCAACAAGAGGCTGTTTCGATACAGAGCAAGATTCTGTTTTTGCCAAATATCAAAGTGTCCGATGACAATCTGTTCGTTTATCATGCTGGTCAATTTTAAAACTTCAGCGAACCGTGGTGCCGTCGTTTTTAGATCGAATGCACAGGAGAAATGAAGTGCTTCCAGTTCATCTTGCCAGCTAAATGCAACATGATAATTGGCCCATTCACCCTCAATGGCGATGGTGATTTCATCTTCTTCGTTTCGTTCAAAAAGCCAGTCATTGAATGAAGCAACAGTCTCAACCCGGTCTATCGGACATTCCTGCCTGCCTGGATCCCAGTCAATCATCGTCATGGTGAGCCTCGCAATACAAAGCGGACCAAATGACAGCGCGCGGTGATCATTACACACACTGTCGCGGAAAAAAACCGACGTTTCACGCCCAAACGCAGCGAAGCATTACACATCACTACCTATGCAATTGGTCCGAAAGACTGGCTGCAAACCAGAACAAATCGAACAAACGTCACGAATCTTCCGCCTTGCCAGTATACAGCAACAACTCACTTTTCAGATTTATTTGTTAATTATAATGAATGTTCGATCAAACCAAATAAAACTGGATCAGGCAATTTCATCGCCTGTCACATCTTCGACAGAACCATCTTTCCCTTCCAGGGCATCCAGACGCTCGCGCAATTTGTCGTTTTCTTCGCGCGCCTTCGCTGCCATAGCCTTTACTGCTTCAAATTCTTCCCGTTGTACAAGATCCATCTCTCCCACCAAACGCTCCATCATGGATTTGACCGCGGTACCGGCTTCCCTTTGAACGCCTTGCGCTACTCCCGCAGCATCCGTCATAAGTTTGGCAAATTCATCAAACAATTTGTTGCTTGTCTGTCTCATGTGATTATCAATTCCTCAGTGCATTGGGTTTCCAACATTCATATGGTGTAGATAGACAGCCTGAACAAGATTTTCCCTGATAATTGTTTTGCTCATAAACAATTCGCTTTCACAATTTATTCCGATACCCAGCAATGCTATAGACCAATTTGCCAACATCCAATTATCTTATCCCAGGATTATTCAGGAGTATCCGGAGTTGTATTTACTCGCTTTGCCTTTTCCCGCCATCAATCCKGTTATGATTGAACTGGGACCTATTGAAATTCGCTGGTACTCTCTGGCTTAYATACTGGGATTATTTCTTGCGATATTTTATTCMAAACGCCTGCTTGTAAACTCCCGATTGTGGTTGAAACCACAGGTTCTCACCACCCAAATGCTGGATGATCTTTTGTTGTGGGTTGCATTTGGGATAATTATCGGAGGGCGCCTGGGCTATGTGCTGTTTTATGACCCCGTGTTCTATTTCCAAAATCCAATGCAAATACCGGTTTTATGGTCGGGCGGAATGAGCTTCCATGGTGGATTTCTCGGGGCTGTTTCCGGCATTGTTTTGTTTGCCCGTAGAAAATCATTGTCAATTTTGGTTTTACTTGATCTTGCCGGAGCGTCTGCTGCATTTGGGTTGTTTTTTGGCAGACTGGCAAACTTCATAAACGGGGAATTATTTGGTAGAATTACAGATGTCCCCTGGGCGTTTGTGTTCCCTGCCGGCGGGCCATTACCAAGGCATCCAAGCCAACTTTATGAAGCGGGACTTGAAGGTATCGGCTTGTTCATCGTTGCACGTATCGCAACACATCAATCCGGAGTTTTGAAATATCCCGGGGCCATGGCTGGAATATTTGCGATCTGGTACGGAGCATCACGAATTGTGGTCGAATTTTTCCGCATGCCTGATCAACAAATTGGATATCTATTGGGTCCCATAACCATGGGAATGGTACTTTCCCTGCCAATGGTTATTGCCGGTGGAGTTCTGCTGGTGTCGTCAATGCGGCAACCAGAGACATGATATCCGCAACCAATAAGATGCTCGCCAAATTTCAGCGTTACATTCAGCTTACAGGGCCCATGTCTCTGGCAGAATATATGAGCATGTGTTTGTTTGATTCTGAATTCGGATATTATTCAACGAACATACCAATAGGCGTCGACGGCGATTTTACAACCTCCCCGGAGATCAGTCAGATTTTTGGTGAGTTGATCGCACTTTGGATACTTGAAACATGGGAGCTTCAGGGCAAACCGGATAATGTTCACATTATCGAACTTGGTCCCGGCAGAGGAACTCTCATGCGCGACATGATCAGGACAATGCGTATTCGTCCCGAATTCATGAAGACTTCACATTTTCATTGTCTTGAGGCCAGCCCGGTTTTATGCGAAGCCCAACACGAATTACTTGCGCAATTCAATGTTCCGGTTACCTGGCACAAAAACTTCGAAACTGTCCCGACAGGTAATAATTACATCATTGCCAATGAATTTTTTGACGTTCTGCCGATCAGACATTTTGTACATTACAAGACGAACTGGCATGAAAGAATGATTGGATTGACAGATAAGGGAGAACTCACATTTGTACTGGGCTCTACTCCGATTTTGATAGACGAGAATCACGATAGTTTTCCAATGCCAAAGGAAGGCGATATTCGTGAAATCTCTCCGGCATCCGACGCATGGATGCAGGAGATAGCAGAACGTGTTCGGGGCGACGGAGCAGCGCTTATTATTGATTATGGATATGAGAAACCCCGGTTGGGGGAAACATTTCAGGCATTGTGCAATCAGGCCTATATTTCACCCCTGCAAAACCCCGGTAATAGCGATTTAACTGCGCATGTGGACTTTGGAAACCTGGGCCAGGTATCCAGCAAAGCGGGTGCTGCCCCACAACCCTTATTAACACAGGCCGAGTTCTTGATTAAAATGGGTCTTCTTGAACGCGCAGGTCAGCTAGGAGCAGACAAGGATAAAGCTTTCCAGCTTACTTTGCACCAGGCGGTTAACCGCCTTGCGGGATCTGAAGAAATGGGTGCTCTTTTCAAGGTTTTTGCGGTGGCTCCCAAACATCAATCATTTTCACCATTTGTGGAAACAGGGCCATGAAACCAGTACTATCTTCCGCACTCCTAAAACTCGGTTCGATCAAACACGGGTTTTTCACCCGGGAGGGGGGCAATTCCAGTGGGATTTACACTTCACTCAACTGCGGGCGGGGTTCAAATGATGATCGGGAATCTGTTGAGAAAAACAGACAGGAAATCTCCGGCTATTTTGGGATATCAAGTCACCGGTTGATTTCAGCCCATCAGGTCCATTCAGCAAATGTGATTGAAGTCACAGGCGCTTTTCCGTCCGAGAAAATACCCAAAGTTGACGGATTGGTAACTGCAACTCCCCGATTGGCGCTGGGTATCCTGACCGCTGACTGCGGACCAATTCTGTTTGCCGATGAAAAAGCCCGCGTGATTGGTGCCTGCCATTCCGGTTGGAAAGGCGCTATTGGTGGCGTAATTCAAAATACGATCGGGAAAATGGAAGATCTCGGTGCCAGGCGTTCATCCATTACCGCTGTACTGGGTCCTGTAATATCGCAAGTTGCGTACGAAGTTGGGCCGGAATTCAAAGAAAACTTCACTGCAGAAGCCCGGGGAAACAATTCCTATTTCAAGTCCTCTTCGCGCGCCGAACATTTCATGTTTGATCTTGAAACATTTATTATAGACACTCTCTATCGACAAGATCTGCGCCACATTGAAAGTGTGAATATCTGTACATATGGTGACGAGGATAGATTTTTTAGCTATCGTCGCACAACACACCGAAGTGAACCAGACTATGGTCGGCAACTTTCCGCGATTTGTCTMGNAACCTGAAATTGACATTTTCTTCAAGGACGGAGCAGCTGATATGGCCCTGCATTTTTCAAATGATGAATTTACCCGTCGCAAAGAATCCACGCTTGAGCAAATGAAATCCAGAAATCTGGACGCACTTTTATTGTTTGCCCAGGAAAGTATGTATTGGCTTACGGGATATGACACATTCGGTTTTTGTTTTTTTCAATGTCTTATTCTTCGTAAAGACGGACATCTGTGTTTGCTAACGCGTTCGGCTGACGAACGGCAGGCAAAACACACAAGCCTGATTGAAGACATCCGGGTCTGGACCGACAAAGCCAATGCAAGTCCGGCAAGCCAGTTATGTGATGTCCTGTCGGACAACGACTTACTGGGAGCCAGTCTGGGAATAGAATACGATACTCATGGCTTGACCGCAGCCGCCGGGCGGGATCTGGATGCTGCATTAAAAGCATTCGCCAGATCAGAAGATGCGTCGCAGCTAATTCCTAAATTACGGGCCATCAAAAGCTATTCCGAGTGCGATGTTATTCGGCGTGCTGCTGCGATTGGAGATGACGCACTGGAGGCCGGTTTGGCAGAAGTTAAGCCTGGCGCTAACGAAGGCCGTATTCTGGCGGCGATGCACGCTTCAATTTTTGAGGCAGGTGGCGACTACCCTGGAAATGAATTTATTATCGGTTCCGGTCGCGATGCACTGTTATGCCGTTATAAATCAGGACGCAGAATATTAAGCGACAATGACCAGCTCACGCTTGAAACGGCGGGTACCTGGCATCATTATCACGCAGCATTGATGAGAACCGTTGTTATCGGCACTATTACGCCACGCCATCAGGAGATGTATGAGGCCGCGCATGCCGCTCTTCTGGCAGTAGAAGCACGGATGCGACCAGGCAATACATTTGGTGATGTGTTTGAGGCCCATGCCCGTGAACTGGACATGCGGGGAATGCAACCACACCGGCTGGGGGCCTGCGGATACAGCCTTGGCGCTCGTTTCACGCCAAGCTGGATGGATAAACCCATGTTTTACAAAAACAATCCAGAACCTATAGAACCCAATATGTGCCTGTTTGCTCATATGATCCTTTTCGATAGTGATACCGAAACCGCCATGTGCCTGGGCCGCACATATTTAACTACGGAAAATGCACCCGAACCAATTTCCCGACTACCACTGGATCTAATTTGTAAAAACAATTGAATTTCGTAACCCTTCATTTCCCTAACTTGCCATATCTATATTCAGAACGCACAATGACAAGGTGATTCTAGGGTGAGCAGCATGACGATCGACGCGGGTCTGTTACGTGTGTCAATCATTTTTGGTCTGATATTACTGATATCGGGATGCTCCGGTGTGGGATTGTCAACCTCACCGCCAGCAGATCTAACCGAAGCAGCGCCTTTGGCACTGGAATCTTTGCCTTCAAACGATATATCTGCAGAAAATTCAAAATCCTCTCATGGTCCCTTGCTCGAACAAACAAGCGGCAGCCAGTCCACATCGCAACATACACCCTTGCTTCAGCAATCAACGACCCCTCCCTCACGTCTTTCAACATTAACCCGGCAACAAACAATCCCTTCCAGAGAGCAAAGATTGCGGCAGGAAACTGCGTTGTTGGCAAATGGACAAACAGCTCCGGTATTGCAACCGGGCGCAGCACCCGGGCAACAACAAAGACAACCTGTTATTTCATCTGCAAAATTGTCATTTGAGCCAATGATTGGCGCACCAACAGATGTAGCCCGGGAACTCTCCGGGAAACTTGGACTAAGCGTGGCGCAACGAGGGCTTCCCGTTGTGGCGCGAAACAGTCAGGGCATAACGCATCACATCAAAGGATATCTTTCTGCAAGCCAAAGTGGTGACAGCACGACAATCGATTACGTATGGGATATCTTTACTCCCAATGGACAACGCGTCGAAAGAATATCAGGTTCTGCACGCGCGCCCAGAGGGACCGGACTATGGCAAACTGTGTCCGGCGCGGTTCTCAAGCGAATTGCCGATGATACATCTGACAAACTCGCAGAGTGGCTCCAAAGGAGCTAGGCACGCACGCGTTTTGCGACCATTCAGGTCTGTTCACCATATTTGTTTATGCAACCGTCATTTCCAGCAGCACATAATGTTTACACAGAACCGAATCCGTGGTTACAAGGCCGCGAAACCGGATGTCACCAGGATGAATACAGGTTTCTACCAAAACCAGATCAATTACAGGACCAACGTCGATGAAACTCGTAGCTGGTAATTCCAACAAGGCACTTGCCCAGGCCATCGCGTCCTATCTTGACACTGAGCTGACCCGTTGTTCGGTGCGACGCTTTGCTGATCAGGAAATATTTGTTGAAATTCAGGAAAATGTTCGCGGAGAAGATGTGTTTGTTGTTCAACCAACATCCTATCCTGCAAATGATCATTTGATGGAACTGTTGATCCTCATTGACGCATTAAGACGATCATCTGCGAAACGTATCACGGCTGTAGTGCCATATTTTGGTTATGCGCGCCAGGATCGCCGATCTTCCGGGCGTACACCAATTTCCGCCAAGCTGGTTGCCAATTTGATAACCAATGCGGGTGCCGACCGGATTCTAACCATCGATTTGCATGCCGGGCAAATCCAGGGTTTCTTTGACATTCCTGCCGACAATTTATTCGCAGCCCCTGTTTTTAACCGCGATATCATCGAAAGATACCAATCTGACAATGTGATGGTTGTCTCTCCCGATACCGGTGGTGTTGTCAGGGCTCGCGCACTTGCCAAGAGAATCGGTGCGCCTTTGTCTATCGTAGATAAGCGGAGGGACAAGGCAGGCGAATCTGAAGTGATGAATATTATTGGCGATGTCGGGGGCAAGGATTGCATATTGATCGATGATATCATTGATTCAGGTGGCACCCTTTGCAATGCGGCAGACGCTTTGATGAAAGAGAATGCCAAGAGCGTGACGGCCTACATAACTCACGGAGTTCTCTCGGGTGGTGCGGTTGCCCGTATTACATCTTCAAGTTTGAAGGAACTTGTAATCACAGATTCTATTGAACCCAATGAAGCTGTGAAAAATGCGACCAATATTCGTGTTATTTCTGTCTCCAATCTGATTGGTGAAGCTATTTCCCGAACCGCAAACGAGCTTTCAGTTTCAAGTTTGTTTGATTGATCATCTGCGGCATAATCTGGTTAACCAAATTGTTCCGGCCCTTCGCCGGAGCTTAATTTTTACGACTACCGGCTATTTGAGTATCCCGCAGAAATCTGCTGTTTCAGACTTGCATGAGACGGTGTTCTCACATATAACCCCGCCATTGGCGCCCTCACCCCTGGAGGAGGCGCATCGGGTCGTGAAAGCGGCCTTTTTAGTTGAATGGAGAAAATTCTATGACCACGTTCGAATTCAAAGCCGAACGCCGCACCCGGGTAGGCAAGGGGGCCTCTCGTGCTCTGCGTCGTGACGCTAAAGTTCCGGCCGTAATATATGGTGACAAAAAAGAACCTGTGCCAATCGTTGTGTCTTACAAGGAAGCCGATCAAAAAATCACTTCCGGYGGCTTTTTGACCAACATCATCAGTATYGATGTTGAAGGCGAAAAATTTCAGGTTCTRCCCCGCGATTATCAGCTCAAYCCTGTCCGTGATTTCGTTGAACACATCGACTTTTTACGTGTGACCAAGAACACAAAAATCACTGTGGGCATACCAGTGAAATTTATCAACGACGAAGTATCACCTGGAATGAAACGCGGTGGCAATCTCAACATTGTGCGGCATGAGGTAGATGTTATCTGTCCTGCACTCGAGATCCCGGAATCCATTGTGATTGATCTTGCTGAAGCAATGATTGGCGATTCAATACATATTTCAGCGGTAACATTGCCCAAAGGTGTTACACCGGCAATTCACGATCGCGATTTTACCATTGCGACAATAGCTGCACCTGGCGGCGGCGTTGATGATGTAGATGAAGAAGCAACTGATGGTGAAGAAGCAACTGAAGTTGAAGCAACACCGGAAGCCTAGTTTTTAGCGCATTTTGATCAGGAGTGTCTGATGTTTCTTTTTGCGGGATTGGGCAATCCTGGATCTCAATATGCGAAACACCGGCATAATGTCGGCTTTATGGCAGTGGACGAGATCGCCCACTGCCACTCTTTGGGTCCCTGGAAAAAAAAGTTTCAGGCACAAATTTGTGAAGGTAAAATATCTGAACAAAAAGTGCTGGTGATGAAACCGGAAACTTACATGAACGAAAGCGGCCGCGCTGTTGGTGAAGCCGCCCGATTCTATAAAATCCCCCTTTCCAATATATTTGTATTCTATGACGAGCTTGATCTGGCTCCTGGTAAAATCAAACTAAAACTGGGAGGTGGAATTGCCGGACACAATGGTCCGCGTTCCATTTCAAGTCACATCGGCAACGATTATTATCGGGTGCGGATAGGCATTGGCCATCCAGGCAAACATCGAGTAACCCAGTGGGTATTGGGTGATTTTGCCAATTCGGACCAGGATTGGCTTTATCCCTTGCTTGATGCAATCGGAAGAGATTCAGCTGCACTGGTTACACACGGTGCAGAACGATTTCAAACTGATATCGCATTGCGTTTACGTCCCGAACGCTCCGATACCAATCGCAAAAAGAACAATAAACCATCACCAGCACCTGTTTCCGGCAAAAGTGATACCAACAACAAAACAACACAGCCGTCTCTCAAGAACGCCATGGCCGAAAGCCTGATGAAGCTTCTGGGTACGAAAAAGGACTAATATAATGGGTTTTAAATGCGGTATCGTTGGTATGCCCAATGTCGGCAAGTCAACACTGTTCAATGCTCTGACCAAAACAGCTGCCGCACAGGCTGCAAACTACCCATTTTGCACAATTGAACCAAATACCGGGGATGTGTCTGTCCCTGATATACGCCTTAAACCAATTTCCAGCATTGCAGGATCCAAGCAGGTCCTTCCTGCTCGCCTGTCTTTTGTTGATATTGCGGGATTGGTTCGGGGTGCCTCAAAAGGTGAAGGACTGGGCAATCAGTTTTTGGCGACCATTCGGGAAGTTGATGCAATCGTCCATGTACTACGCTGTTTTGATGATGATGACATTACCCATGTAGATGGCCGGATTGACCCGGTTGAAGATGCTGAAACTGTTGAAACCGAACTTCTCCTATCTGATCTTGAAAGCCTCGAGCGGCGTGTCAAGCCATTGCTTAAAAAAGCTTCCTCGGGGGACAAGGATGCCAAAATCCAGTCTGCCCTTATGCAAGATGTTCTTGAATTACTGAGAGACGGGCGCCCTGCCCGCATGCTCGACGTACACGAGGATCTGGAACAGGATCTGAGAGATCTAAATCTTCTCACCACAAAACCGGTTCTATACGTATGCAATGTGGAAGAAGAGAAGTCAGCGGTTGGCAATGACTATTCCAAAAAAGTTTTTGAGATGGCGGAAAAGGAAGGCGCTGTTGCAGTCGTAATTTCCGCAGAGATCGAAGCTGAAATCTCGCAACTTGAGGAAGAAGAACAGGCAGAATATCTTGAATCACTTGGACTTGAAGAGCCTGGTCTGGATCGACTGATCCGCGCCGGATATGGCCTTTTGAACCTGATGACATATTTCACCGCAGGTCCCAAAGAAACCCGCGCCTGGACAATTCATGCCAATACCCGGGCCCCTCAGGCTGCAGGTGTCATTCATACTGACTTTGAAAAAGGTTTTATTCGCGCCCAAACAATTGCCTATGACGACTATGTTTCCCTGGGTGGAGAAACGGCAGCAAAGGAAGCTGGAAAAGCGCGTGACGAGGGCAAGGACTATATTGTTCAGGACGGCGATGTATTGTTGTTCAAATTCAACAATTAGAACCATATTATGGATTTGGCCCCGGATTCAACTTTCAGCACATAGAACCGGGGTTTTAAACCATTCGCATTCTCCACTTTACGTTAACGTAAATACTAAATTGGATCGAAGTTCAAATTCATGACTTTTGGCTTCGTCTTTTCGTAAACAGCATCCAATAGCTGGGGAGAGTGGCACTTGAAATATCTAGACGACTTTACAATCGGCCAGAGCATCCAACTGGGTACCACAACCGTTACCAAACAGGATGTATTGGAGTTTGCATCTGAATTTGACCCTCAACCATTTCACCTTGACGAAGAAGCTGGCCTGGCGTCCATGCTTGGTGGTCTGGCTGCCAGCGGATGGCATAGCTGTGCCCTGACCATGCGTTTGATGTGTGACGCTCTTTTTTTGAAGGGAGAACCGCTTGGATCTCCAGGCGTTGAAAAACTGCGTTGGATGGCACCGGTTTTCCCTGGAGACACACTTACAGGCAAACTGGTTGTTGAAAATGTCCGTAAGTCGAACAGTAAACCCGATCGCGGTTTTGTGACGCTTTGCGCCAATGTTGAAAAATCCGATGGTACAAAAGTGCTCAATATGAATTGCACTGTGATTTATCCGGTTCAGGGAGCTGATCGATGAGTATGTTTCTGGAGGACATTCCGTTGGACCAGGAAATACATCTGGGTTCGTATCAATTTACCGAGAAGAACATAAAGTCTTTTGCAGAAAAATACGATCCTCAGCGCTTTCATCTGAGTACAGAGGCAGCGGCTGATACACATTTTGGAGCACTATGTGCATCGGGCTGGCACACCGTTTCTGCATGGATGCGGGCAATGGTTAAATACACCACCAAATTGCATATCGAAAAAATCAAATCGGGAGCCAATCCTGCCAGGGTCGGGCCTTCTCCAGGATTTGACGATCTCAGGTGGCTGAAGCCTGTCTTTGTTGGTGATACAATTGACTATTACACCGCACCATTTGAAACTCGCCCATCCAGATCAAAACCGGAATGGGGTATCCTCAGGGCACATAATGAAGGCCGAAATCAAAATGGTGACGTCGTACTGCGATTTACTTCAACAGTTTTTCTTGAACGGAAAAACAAAGGTACCGGATCAAATTAATCTACCCGACGACTCCAAGGGTTCAATCACCTTCAAATTCTATCAGGGTGTAAACATCGACCTCTTTTGAGCGCACAATATCTGCACCGCCCAGATCTGGAAGATCTATCACAAATGCAGCATGATCAACTACACCGCCTGCCCGCCTGATCAAGTCTATCCCGGCTGCTGCTGTCCCGCCAGTAGCAATCAGATCGTCCAACAGAAGCACATTATCACCCTGTGTGATCGCGTCCTGGTGTATCTCTATGCGATCCATTCCATATTCGAGTTGATAATCTTCACCTATGGTCCTAAAAGGCAATTTACCTTTCTTGCGTATTGGCAAAAATCCAATTCCCAGTTCCAAAGCAACAGCACTGCCAAAAATGAATCCTCGCGCCTCGATCCCGGCGACAAACGTCAGTTTCATATCACGATACCTGTCTGCCAATAACACCACAGCCGACTTGAATCCGTTCGGATCAGATATCAAAGTCGTAATATCCCTGAACATGATTCCCGGCTTGGGATAATCAGGGATGGTACGAACAAGTTTCTGAAGTTCGTGACATGCAAGGATAGTCATCATTTGGTCCTGTAATAAAAGAATTCACTGTAATCAGTTTGTGTCCAGCACCCGACCGGCCACAGCATCGAGTTTGGATAGAAGCGATTGCTTACGTTTTTCGGGAGCCGTCATGATTGCAAATTCCAGCGCCCGATCCGATCCAATTTTGCACAATGGTCGTTGACGTGGAAAATCTTTTGCAAGCTGGCTTATCAAGCCTTGCGCATTTGAAGAGTTCTCGCCAAGCACACGAATGATATCCTGAATATCGACGGAACCATGATCGGGATGCCAACTATCAAAGTCTGTCACCATTGCAATAGTTGCGTAACTGATTTCTGCTTCACGGGCCAGTTTAGCTTCCGGCATGTTGGTCATGCCGATCACGTCACAGCCCCATTGCCGGTATAGGCGTGATTCAGCAAGTGATGAGAACTGGGGCCCCTCCATTGCGAGATATAGCCCGCCCCGGTGATATTCGACCCCGGTTTTTTTGGCTGCAGCTTCAACCTGATCAACAATATGTGGAGACACCGGATGAGCCACAGATACATGAGCGACACAACCTTTACCGAAAAAGCTCTTCTCCCGGGCAAACGTTCTATCCACGAATTGATCAACGAGTACGAATGAACCAGGCGCATACTTTTCATTCAGGGAACCACATGCCGATACCGATACAAGGTCAGTAACACCACAGCGCTTCATCACATCAATATTGGCACGGTAGTTAATGTCGGACGGTGCAAAGACATGTCCCCGTCCATGCCGTGGAAGAAAAACAACTTTCAGACCGTCAATTGATCCAACACGCACACAGTCAGAAGGGTCCCCCCAGGGACTATCAACCTTTACCCATTCAGCATCTTCAATGCCCGGAAGCTCGTAAAGACCGGACCCGCCGATGATCCCCAGGACAGTATTGATAGTTTCAGAAACCGTCATGTCAATTGTTCCACCAGAATTCTGTTCAACAGGAGGCGATTACACTTTTGGTAACCACCGCCATAAGTTGCTCGTCACTCACTTCAACATAAAAAAACCCGGCGTAACCGGGTTTTCCATATTCAGTCGAAAAATTCTAGTGCTCGATGTTGGCCCAGACTTTTCTTTTGGTCAGATAAAGCAGTCCCGCAAACAGGATCAGAAAAAGAATGACCTTGAACCCGAGTTGCTTACGTTCTTCCAGTTTTGGTTCTGCAGTCCACATCAGGAATGAAATAACATCTTTTGAATGTTGTTCCAGCGTTGCCGGAGTTCCGTCAGTATACTCAACTGTTTCATCCGCGAGCGGTGGTGCCATGGCAATAATGCCATCCTTACCCAAATACCCGTGGCTAATATATTTGCCATCATCGTTAGGTTCGTCACTCTCATATCCGGTCAACAGTCCGTACAAATAGTCGGGACCATGCTCCTGATACATTGTGAAAGCATCTACAATAAACAATGGGAAACCACGGCCAACGGCACGGGATTTCGCCATCAATGACAAATCCGGCGGTAAAGCACCTGAATTGGACGCTCTGGCTGCATTGTCATTGGCAAATGGCGACGGGAAATAATCAAACGGCTTTGCAGCGCGATCAAACATTTCACCTTCTTCATCCGGCTGGGCGTCGGTTACCTCATATTCAGCAGCCAGCGCCTTGATCTGGTCTTCCGAATATCCAAGTGCGCCCTTGTCTCCAAGATTGCGGAAAGCAACACGTGAAAGGCCGTGACATGCAGAACAGACTTCTTTGTAAATCTGAAAGCCACGTTGCAATTGTGCGTCGTCGAAATATCCAAACGGGCCAGCAAAGGTCCATTCCTGTTTTTCGACTTTCAGTTCGCTCGCATTTGCATTTCCGGCACCAGTTGCTGTCATCACGACAACGGCCAAAGCAGCAAGGGTATTTTTTGACAATATTTTCATCGTATCAACTCCTTCTCTGCCACTCAGGCTTTTTCACTCGGTGAACTACCATTTGCCTTTAGTACCGCTTCTGAAATCGAAGCAGGTAGCGGCAAGGTACGTTCAAAGATGCCAAGGAACGGTAGAATGAGGATGAAGTGAGCGAAGTAATATACGGTGCACACACGAGAAAGGATGACAAACACACCCTCTGCAGGTTTACCACCGAGCCAGCCAAGGAAAATTGCATTGGCAATGAATATCCAGAAACAAATTCTGAATATCGGTCGGAAGCGGGCTGAACGCACTCTGGACGTATCAAGCCAAGGCAGGAATGCGAGAATGACAATCGCGCCAAACATAGCCATGACACCGCCCAGTTTATCCGGCACTGCACGAAGAATGGCGTAGAAAGGCAGGTAATACCATTCCGGTACAATATGTGTCGGGGTAACCAGTGCATCCGCCATCTGATAGTTATCAGCGTGTCCAAGATAATTTGGCAGATAGAATATAAACCAGGCAAAGAAAATCAGGAATACGACAATCGCGTATAAATCCTTGATTGTGTAATACGGCGTAAACGGAACCGTATCCTGATTTGACTTGGGTTCAATACCGGTTGGATTGTTATTGCCCGCTTCATGGAATGCCCAGATGTGAAGGCCAACAACGGCAGCTATCATAAATGGAAGCAGATAATGCAGTGAGAAAAACCGGTTCAGTGTTGCATTGTCTACAGAGAAACCACCCCAAAGCCACTGTACCAGCGGCTCACCAATAAATGGCAATGCGCTAAACAGGTTGGTAATAACAGTCGCACCCCAAAATGACATTTGACCCCAGGGAAGCACATATCCCATAAACCCGGTCGCCATCATGAGARCAAANAKMAYWACACCCAWAATCCARANCARCNTCRCGTGGYTCYTTRTASGAACCATAATACATGCCACGGGCCATGTGAACAAAGACGGCAACAAAGAACATCGATGCCCCGTTTGAATGCATGTAYCGAATTARCCAACCATAATTCACAKCACGCATGATGTGTTCAACGGATGCAAATGCCAGATCAACATGCGGCGTATAGTGCATAACCAACACGATACCCGACACAATCTGAACAACCAGCATGATCGAAGCAATGGCWCCGAACGTCCACCAGTAATTCAGATTCTTGGGAACAGGAAATACAACGAAAGAAGAATGAACCAGACCGGCAATTGGAAGACGCCGCTCCATCCATTTCATAATGCCGCTTTGCGGCTGATATGTAGAATGACCACTCATGATCGTATCCTCACGCTTTGGCGGACATTAGCCGATTTTCACGACAGTGTCGGAAACGAAGCTGTATGTGGGAATTTCAAGGTTTTTGGGTGCCGGACCCTTCCGAATACGACCCGAAGTATCATAGTGCGACCCATGACACGGACAGAACCATCCACCGAAATCACCGGATTCGCCAAGAGGGATGCATCCAAGATGAGTACATACGCCAACCTGGATCAACCAGTTTTCTTTTCCTGGAACTGAACGTTCTTCGTCGGACTGTGGATCTATCAAAATATCCAGGGGAACCGCTTTTGCATCAGCAACTTCCCTGGCAGTTCGATTGCGAATAAAAACGGGTTTACCGCGCCACTTAACCTTGATGCTCTGCCCGGGTTCTATCCCTGCAAGATCAACTTCAATTGATGACAAAGCCAAAGTTGAAGCATCTGGGTTCATCTGATCAATAAAGGGCCAAGCAAATGCCGCAACACCTACTGCCCCAACCGTACCTGTCGCGATATAAAGAAAATCGCGGCGGGTTGGTTCTGCCTTTTCGCTGATAGCCAAGGCTGGGTCCTCTCGAAACCGGAAAAATTTCCTGTAGAAAAAGCCCGGTAACATCGTCCTCGCGCTCCGGGGCGACTGGACAATGGACCAGACGGTTAAAAAGCCGTCACCAAATCAAGTGATCGCTAACAGCCAAAACTTGGCGTCCTTGTGGCAGCTCTTAATTGCATTGTCCAGTTCCAGCCTGAAAAATCGGTCCAAATGTCGCAATATTTACCCAAATAACGCCACAAAACTATATGGACTCAAGCCTTTAGTCCTGGATATGATCGACAGAAGCTCACATATTTGTTGTTTGAAGAAATCCACCGGATTGTCTCTCCCAAAGAGAGGCATACAGTCCCCCGGTGGCGAGGAGCGATTCGTGCGTTCCCTGCTCAAGAATTCGTCCTTCATCCAAAACGACAAGACGATCCATCGCGGCGATGGTTGAGAGGCGATGGGCGATCGCTATTACCGTTTTTCCCTGCATAAGATGCTGTAATTGCTCCTGAATCGCTTGCTCGATTTCGGAATCGAGGGCCGATGTTGCTTCGTCGAGCAACAGAATCGGTGCATCCTTGAGAAGTACCCGTGCAATAGCCAATCGTTGTTTCTGACCACCAGACAATTTTACACCACGTTCACCAACGAACGCTTCAAATCCGGTACGGCCTGCTTTGTCTTCCAGATCCTTGATAAAATCCATTGCCTGTGCCAGCCGCGCAGCTTCGGCTATACGCTCCGACCCGGCCTGTGCGTGACCATACGCAATATTGTCGGAAATCGATCGATGCAACAGAGATGGATCCTGCGTTACCACACCGATGTTTGCACGCAGACTGTCCTGGGTCACGTTGGCAATGTCCTGTCCGTCAATCAGTATCCGGCCACCTTCAAGATCATACAAATGCAACAGCAAATTGATCATTGTAGATTTTCCGGCACCGGAACGTCCGACCAGCCCGACCTTTTCTCCCGGTGCCACAGTAAGATCAAGACCTTCAATTACCCTGTTACTGGATCCATACTGAAATCGAATATTACGGAACTCGATTTTGCCCTTGTTAACCTGAAGAATATCTGCGCCTGGTTTATCCACCACTTCAACCGGCCTTGCTATGGTCTCAAGACCGTCATGAACCACGCCCAATGCCCTGAACATACCGTTTAGCTGGCCCATCATTCGACCGGTCATAAAATTTATCCGCACGGCGATTGTGATCGCCAGGACAGTTGCACCGATGGATATATCACCCTGCATCCATAAATAGATGGCCAACATTCCAAGAGCACCGAGCATAATGCCGTTTAGAAACACGAGAATTATACGCATTCCCGAAATGGTCCGGGCAAACCTTGCGACCGCATCCACAAACCTGTCAAATCCACGTCCGGCTTCATTCATTTCCGTGTCGGATGACGAAAACAGCTTCAAAGTCAATATGTTGGAATAGCTGTCAACGATATGGCCATTGAGAGATGATCCCGCATCTGCTGTCTTTTTTGCATATTTGCGAATTCGTGGAACAAACACATATGCAAGCGCTGCCACACTACCAATCCAGGCAATTATGAAGGGAAGAAACCGCCAGTCAAGACTTCCAAACACAGCTATTGTAACCATGGCAAAAGTTAGTATGAACCACACATTCTGGAGCGCAGTAACAAGGAAATCACCTGTCGCCTGACCGGTCTGCCAGACTTTTTGAGCAATTCGGCCAGCAAAGTCATTCTGGAACCAGGCGTAACTCTGGCCAACGACATAACGATGGCACTGCCAGCGCACCCGGTTAAAAAATCCCTGAACAACAACCTGTTCTTCCAGCAATGCGCCAAGAGCCACATTTAATGGCCGAATAACAACAACAACGACGATCATCCCAATCAGGACATTACCATGTTGCAGTAGAAGCTGTTCCGGCGCTGTTTCATTCAGCATATCAACAATTTCGCCAAGGAAAATAGCCATGGCAATATCCATCGCCGCGCCAAGCCCTCCCTGAATCAGCATCAGGATAAAAACCGGTTTGGCCTGTGCAACAAAATGCCAAATAAACTTAGTCAGAGATGGATTTACGGGAAAAGGCGGCCCGTCATCACGAGGTACTATCCAGTTTTCAAAACGGCTGAATAACCAATTCATACACTTGACCTGCTGATAATGAAAACCGCCAGACCTGAACATGCCTGACGGTCAAGGTAGTATTAATGTTCTGCCGCTGCAAGAAAACCGCCGGACTGACGCTCCCAGAGTTGCGCATATATCCCGCCACTCTGAATGAGTGCCGCGTGAGTACCTTCTTCAACAATTTCGCCTTTATCCAGTACAATCAGACGATCCATGTGTGCGATTGTAGAAAGGCGATGTGCAATTGCTATCACGGTTTTGCCGTCCATCAAGGTAAGCAAACTGTCCTGAATTGCAGCTTCCACCTCAGAATCAAGAGCTGATGTTGCCTCATCAAGCAACAATATGGGAGCGTTTTTGAGTAGCACCCGCGCGATTGCTATACGTTGTCTCTGGCCACCTGATAATTTTACACCCCGTTCTCCCACATGGGCGTCCATTCCCCGGCGACCATCCAGATCAACCAGATCATTGAGAAATTCGGTGGCGTGCGCTTTGCTGGCGGCTTCCAGTGCTTCTTCTATGCTGGCTGATTGTTTTCCGTAAACAATGTTGTCAAATACAGATCGATGTAAAAGTGATGTGTCCTGAGTCACCACACCAATCTGACTGCGCAGACTTTCCTGTGTGACATCATTGATGGAAACGCCATCAATTCGAATGCAACCTTTTTCAAGGTCATAAAAGCGCAGGAGCAAATTAACAATTGTGGATTTGCCAGCTCCCGACCGTCCAATCAGGCCAATTTTTTCACCGGAATTGATCTTCATCGAAAGATTCTCAATCACGCCACTGCTTTTACCGTAGTGAAATTTGACGTTCTCAAAAACGAGCTCGCCTTTTTTGACATCCAGTTCACCCGCATCGGGCTTGTCCATCACGACCCGCGGTTTGGATATTGTATTGATTCCGTCCTGCACTGTCCCGATGCTTTCAAAGAGACCCGAAACTTCCCATAAAATCCATTGGGACATGCCTTGCAAACGCAGTACCAATCCTGTTGCCAGAGTGATTTCACCCACAGTTATTTGTGACACCAACCACAATCGAATGGACATTAAACCAACGGAAAACAACAAGAGATTGTTGATTATGTTAAGACTGATATTCATCCAGCTCACAAGGCGCATCTGACGATAGACTGTTTTCAGAAACCCGGTCATGGATCGTTTGGCATATAGTTCTTCCCGAGCTGCATGTGAGAATAACTTTACGGTCGAAATATTTGTGTAGGCATCCACGACATGGCCGGTCATCACAGAGCGTGCATCCGCCTGTTTTCGCGAATTGTTTTTCAATTTGGGAATAAAATAAAACAACACGACAAGGTATGCGGCAAGCCACCCTCCCAGCGGTAACGCAAATGCAATATTGGCTTGTGTCACAAGAATAAAACCAGCGGTGAAGTAAATACATACAAACACCAGTACATCCATAATACGTGTCACAACTTCACGCACAGCAAGCGCAGTTTGCATCATTTTGTTGGCGACACGTCCGGCGAAATCATCCTGATAGAATGACATCGACTGGCGCAGCAGGTAACGATGGACACGCCACCGAATTGACATTGGATAATTAGCCATCAAACCCTGATGGAAAACAACCTGCCAAATAATCTCTACCAGTGGAATGACAATCAGAATGGTGCCGCCCATCAACATCAATTGCCAGTAATTATCTTCAAGAAACGTTGCCCGGTCGGCATTGGCCAGCCAATCAACAATATTGCCGAAGAATGACAGGATCGCGACTTCCAAAAGAGCAATGGTGCCCCCCAAAATACTCATCGCAATTATAATTGGCAGTACCGGCCGGGTGAAATGCCAACAAAACCCCCCCATAGTTGAGGGAGGTTGATCAAGACTGTCATCAGAAAACGGATCAATATATTTTTCAAACCAGCGAAACATCGCAAACTCCGGAGAGCAGGCAAACAGAAAAAATCATCCTGTCTGCAAAAAGGAAAATCTGGGTCAGGTAGCATTTGAAATCGATGACACGATTTCACATCAGGTTATGTAATCAAAAATAGTGGATGGCTACACGGGCACAGTACAACTCTGATCAAGATACAAAACCGATCAGGAAAATGCACATGGCAGCCGAAATTCGGGCTTGCGTCATGAGCATTCTAGAGTAGGGAAATCCGGCTCATAGACATAAACACCTCGTGGGATCAACTGTAGAAAACCGAAAGTGGTTTCACCAGCCTGTCGGGTACATTGTACCCTGTAAAGAAGAACCCCTGAATATCATAACGCGGTTATTTGTCGACCTGCCCGACCGTGCAGGTTCAAAACTTCCCGAAGCTGTTGCCAATTGGCAACGGCTATCCTAGTTTCCTGGAATATTTTTGATCAATTGGCCAACGCATGTCTTCAATCGAAATTGTTTTATATCAACCGGATATTCCGCAGAACACCGGCACAATATTAAGAATGGCTGCGTGTTTCGACATTTGCGTCCATATTATTGAACCCGCAGGGTTTGTGTTGAATGACAGAACTCTCAGACGGGCAGGTATGGATTATCTGTCTCTTGTATCATTGATCAAACATCGCTCCTGGGAAGTCTTTTCAAAATGGCGGCAGGACAATCAAAAACGCCTTTTGCTTTTAAGTACCAAAGCAAGTGATACACATACTGGTTTTGAGTTTGAAAATGGTGATTTGGTGATGTTTGGCAGAGAATCTTCTGGCGTTCCCGACCATGTCCATGAAGCTGTTGACCATCGACTAATTGTACCAATGCGGCAAAATGCGCGTTCACTCAACCTTGCAATGACTGCGGCTATTGTTTCAGGTGAAGCTTTACGCCAACTTGATGCTTTTCCTTCAATTCCGGAACCAGAAACATGACCGTATCAGGTGATTTAAATAATCAACAAAATCTGGCAACAGAATGGTTTGCTTCATTACGCGATAAAATATGCGCGGAATTCGAGACCATCGAAACAGAATATCAGGCAGATAATTCTAGTAGAATTGCCGGTCGTTTTGAACGCACTCCCTGGAAACGGACAGATCATACAGGGGCCGGTGGCGGGGGTGGGGTCATGTCTATTCTGAAAGGCAGGGTCTTTGAAAAAGTTGGTGTTCATGTTTCCACTGTGCATGGCGAATTTTCACCGGAATTCAGAGATCAAATCCCTGGCGCCAGCCAGGACCCACGCTTCTGGGCCGCGGGAATTTCTCTGATTGCACATTTGCATAATCCACATATTCCAGCAGTTCACATGAATACCCGCATGGTTGTCACCACTAAACAATGGTTTGGTGGCGGGGGGGATTTAACACCTGTGCTTGATCGGCGCAGAACACAGGACGACCCTGACACAATCGATTTTCATGCAGCAATGAAAACTCCCTGCGAAGCGCATGCCTGTGCCGATTATCAACGCTATAAAAAATGGTGTGACGACTATTTTTATCTGCCGCATCGCAATGAGCCACGGGGCGTTGGTGGTATTTTTTATGACAGGCTGGATACGGGAGATTGGGACGGGGATTTTGCTTTTACCAAGGATGTTGGATTGGCATTCCTCGATATTTATCCAAAATTGGTGCGCCGAAACATGAACTCGAAATGGACTGAAGAAGATCGCGAAGAACAACTCGTCCGACGCGGTCGCTATGTAGAATTCAATTTACTGCATGATAGAGGTACTATTTTTGGCCTCAAAACCGGCGGAAATGTTACATCAATTTTATCGTCAATGCCCCCGGTCGTCAAATGGCCCTAGTCATTAATCCGGGCAAGCAAGTTTGCCTTGCTTAATTGAAAATCACTGGCAATCCATTGTGTTTGCAACCTGGCGATTAGCCGACCCATTTCGGGGCCAGGGCAAATATTGATTGCAATTAAATCTTTGCCCGAAACAGGAAATTTTGGTGAATTCCAATCGCTTGCCATCTGCCAAAATCGGAAAATTTTTGGAAGGGGAGGCAATCCGGCACTTTGAACAGCACCAACAAGAATGGCATCCCGGGCGAATTCTACACCATTTCGAAACAGAAGTGTTTTGAATTCCAGATCAGATCCGGAGGCAGGATCGGCCTGGCTCAGCAACGCAGTCAAATGATCTCGCTCGGCTGTCGATAATCTCCATGAATGAAATAACCGATCTACGTCATGTTTGCCTTGTGAGCAAAGTTGAGCCAACCGCTGTTCAAATTCCGGGGCGCGAGACAAATGTTGTTCCCATACCTGCCACAAATTCAGATATTTCAACTCAACTTGCCTGCCGAAAATCAGCTCAAGAATCCTGTATTCCTGCATGGACGTCAGGATGAACGCTGCATTACTCCCCTTAAGAAGCTTTCGCATTTCCTGACCAATCCGCTCAGCAGATAATTGCGAAATACCATCCCTCTGAATGCGGCAAGCCTCGGCGTCTTGCTCTTTCGCTTTCAAATCAGGATATTGAGACAGAAACCTGAAAAATCTCAATATACGGAGATAATCTTCTTCGATCCGCACTGACGCATTTCCGATAAAACGCAATGTCAAATTTAGCAGGTCTTCAATACCATTTACCGGATCATGAACAGAGCCACGATCATCAACATAAATTGCGTTGATGGTAAAATCACGACGTTCTGCATCCTGTTTCCAATTGCGCCCAAATACAACTTTTGCATGCCTGCCATCTGTCACAACATCCTGCCGCAAGGTTGTAACTTCGATGGCCATGTTTTCGACGAGAAGCGTAACCGTGCCGTGCTCAAACCCTGTCGGGACACACTTTATCCTGTTTTGACGCGCCAGTTCGACGACATCGCCAGGTAAGAGATCTGTGGCGATATCAATGTCATTAACCGGCAGTTGAAGTGCATGATTGCGAACCGCACCACCAACAACACGCCCCTCACCTCCCCCTTTCCGAAGAAGTTCGAACACACTTTGAACAGGCGGGCTGCTAAACCATTCTGATTTTTTTATTGATACAGCTGATAATGAATCGGGTGGGATCATTCAAAATGTCCAGGTACCAGAACACCATCGACTTTGTGGGCAGGAATATATGTTCCGCTCTCATTCTTACCTTCAAAAGACGCAAACAGCAGAAGTCCCACGATCATCAATGATCCACCAATCATCGCCAGTCTGGCTGTGGGCGCATCGTCCCAGCCTTGCTGATTAAATTGTTTTCTAACAGCCAGCAACACCGCATAGCCTGCGAATGGCAATGCAAATAACAGTATTTGAATTAATACAACCCTGATCATGTAGTATACACCGCCTGATATAAATTTCGAAAAATGCCCGCTGTCACACCCCAGATATAGTGATCTTTCCAGGGCATTGCATAATAAGTTCTCATTTGGCCCTGCCAAAGACGTGATACCAACTGGTGATTAGCTGGATGCATCAAAAAACCCAATGGAACTTCAAATACATCATCAACTTCATCGCGGTTTAAAGTCAATGTACATTCTGGATCAATCCGGGCAAGAACAGGCAACACGCGATATCCTGTATTGGTAATGTATTCATCAAGTTGCGCAAATGGGCTGATAAATTTTTGTTGTAATCCGATTTCCTCGAAAGCCTCACGCATGGCCGCCTCGACTGGCCCCTCATCACCAG
The DNA here is from genome assembly GCA_016764535.1 of Cohaesibacteraceae bacterium. Classification (GTDB taxonomy): domain Bacteria; phylum Pseudomonadota; class Alphaproteobacteria; order Rhizobiales; family Cohaesibacteraceae; genus JAESRR01. The sequence continues at coordinate 24,013 of JAESRR010000012.1, forward strand.
CATCTATCTTTCCGCCAGGAAGTGCAATCTGGCCCGCGTGACTGGACATATTTGCTGTCCGGGTAGTCAAAATCACCATTGTCCCTTGTGATCGTTCCACCAAAGGAACCAGAACGGCAGCTTCACGGAGTTGTTTTTTTGTTGTCACCAAATGCTCGAGATCACTACGATTTGGAACTGGCAGGTAAAACCGTTCTCCTGTTTTGATTCTAACGGTGGCACAAAATTGTTCAAGGCCAACTGCGTCGCGGTTAATTTCAATCCGGGACATATCGTTCATAACGGTTATTTGTCCTGTAACTCGCTACGCACAATCAGTGTGCCCGGTTTCAAAATCGGCTGTTTTACACATTGACCAGAAAATTTTATTGCTCCAAACACCAAAATATTCTTCCCCATCGACATTGTGAGACTGACCCAAAGATACAAGATCATATGTCAGGGCCCGGGTCAGGCACGCTTCAAGACGGCCCCTGACCAAAACATAGGGTTTAACACCATCTGTATCCTGTTCCAGTTCAAAACGGAGCGGTCGTACTTCTGAAACCTCGGTCAAATCGTTTTGCTTTGTGACAAATGTAATTATCTGATTTTCACCCGAACCGGTTGTAAACATCTCGATGGCCAGAAATGCCGCATCATCAACGGTGATACCGATTTTTTCGACCGGTGTTACGAGATAGGTCTTACCATCTTCATCCTTGCGTAAAACTGTTGCAAACAGAGACACCAGTGCCTCCCTACCAATGGGTGTGCCATTGTAAAACCAGGTCCCGTCCCGCGCTATTCTCATATCAAGATCCCCACAATATGGTGGCTCCCAATTGTCGACGGGTGGTAGTTTCCTTTTTGTTACATTTGATTGCATCAAGGCTTGCAGCCCCTGCGGCATATCGGAAAGACCCTGAAGATTTTTCTCGTTCATTTCTTTCTCACAATTATTGGTCAGTTGTCTGCAATCATGATAGCATCGCCCCGAGCGATCAAACCGGGATACAGGAACTGTAATGACAGCTAGTAATTCGGACAAGAATATTTCCAGCATATCCGGCACTGATAATACAGATTCACTCGTCGCTGCAATTGACACCGCCGGGGAAGCATTATCGCGGGTAAAATCTGAAATTGGCAATGCCATATTTGGCCAGGACAGAGTGATTGAGCAAACATTGATCACATTGCTGGCCGGTGGTCATACCGTTTTGGTCGGTGAACCGGGACTTGCCAAAACCCTGCTTGTTGACAGCGTTGGTAGAGTATTGGGATTAAACACGAAAAGAGTGCAATTTACTCCCGACCTCATGCCCGCAGATATTCTTGGTTCTGAAGTTCTGGAAGAATCAGCAGCAGGCAAACGCGAGTTTCGTTTCATCAAGGGTCCAATATTTACCCAGCTTTTAATGGCTGACGAAATCAACAGAGCCAGCCCACGTACACAATCTGCACTATTACAGGCGATGCAGGAACACCATGTGACGATTGCAGGTCAAAGGCACGATCTTCCGGCGCCGTTCCATGTTCTGGCAACTCAAAATCCAATTGAGCAAGAGGGTACTTACCCTCTCCCCGAAGCCCAGCTGGATCGTTTTCTGATGCAAATAGATGTGCATCATCCCGATATCGATGCAGAAAGACGCGTGCTTCTGGAAACAACCGGAAATGACCAACCCGAGCTTAAATCAATATTGCGCCCCGGTGAGTTGCAGGACATGCAGAAACTTGTCAGACAGATGCCATTGAGTAATTCAGTTACCGATGCGATCCTGACCCTGGTGCGCTCTGCACGACCCTCATCGGCCAGTGAAGATGTCGCGCCGCTCATTTCATGGGGCCCCGGCCCGCGTGCCAGTCAGGCACTTGCGCTTACAATCAGGGCCCGGGCAATGCTTGATGGTCGCCTTGCTCCCTCTGTGGACGATGTTCTTGATCTTGCCGAACCTGTACTCAAACACAGGATGGCATTGAGCTACGCAGCGCATTATGACGGATTAACAATACCGGCGCTTGTTGCACGTTTATCGGAGCAAATTAAATAGCTCATGAGTGGAATTGCCGGAAATTCTAAAGGACCCGTCGGGGCATCTGTACATAATCTCACAGCCGAAGCGGTCGCAAATGCTGGTCGTATAGGAGCTCTTATGCTCCAGGCGCAAAAGGCTGCAGAAACAGTTTCACCTGGTTTTCACCAAAGGCGAAAACGTGGTCCAGGAGACTCGTTCTGGCAATACCGGACCTATCAGCAAGGTGATGGTGCCAACCTGATTGACTGGCGCAAATCTGCGCGAAGTACTTCATTATTAGTCCGAGAACAGGAATGGGAAGCTGCTCATACGATCTGGATAAATGTCGATCAGACCAAAAGTATGCAGTTTTCATCCGGCAAAGCTATACAGTCAAAACAGGATCGCGCATTGGTAATTGCACTCGCTCTTTCTTCAGTGCTACTTGGCCAGGGTGAACGAATTGGCATCCCCAAAACAACAAGGCCGGCAATCGGCGGGCATAGCCAGCTTGAAAAACTTGCATTGAACTGGACTTCGAAAAAACCGGAATTTGCTTTTGATTCAGGAGACTACCGGTCACTGAACCATGTTGTATTCATCAGCGATTTTCTGACCGACATTTCGGACCTGGAACAAAACATTTCCCGTCTCGCTGCAAATCGATGCGCGGTGTATCTGGTCCAAATCTCCGACCCCGCCGAACGCAACTTCCCCTATCGTGGGCATATCACGTTCCAGGATCCGGAAAGTGGACAGCGGTACCGGACTCCCGGCGCGCAAGATCTTGGCGAAGGATATCGGGCAAAATTTGCAGCACATTGCGATCATATCAAACTGATTGCATCCAGAAATGAGTTTACCAGTGTGCATCATCAAACCGACAATCAAGCTTCGGATTGCCTCCTTGCTCTTAAAGCAGCCATCGGCCAGGGAGCTCCCCGATCTATATCCAATGGCATGTTCGGGATAGACTTATGATCAGCTTTGCAACACCTGCACTGTTGTTGTCACTTATCGTCCTGCCGGCAATCTGGTACCTGATACGCATTGTGCCTCCAAGGCCGAATGAAATAGTCTTTCCGCCTTTAATTCTCCTGCAATCGCTGAAATCTGCAGTTCACACACCGGCCCACTCTCCGTGGTGGCTGACATTATTGCGTCTGGTGCTGGCAAGCTTGTTAATCCTTGCCCTCGCGGGGCCTTCCTGGAATAACAAACGTATTCTGAACGGTACAAGTGGACCGGTTCTCCTTGTGATAGATGTCAGTTGGTCAACCGCTGACGAGTGGGAAACCAGACTGCAGGTTGCAAGAGAAATAATTGATGAAGCAGACCAAAATGGCCGTCACATTGCTTTGCTGACAACTGCCATGCAGGCTCCGCTGCAAACCGGTTTTGATGGTGCACATAACCTCATAAATGTTCTCGCCACACTGACCCCCGAGCCGCTACCTGCAAATAGAAAAGCATTTGCGCAATTGCTTGCAAGCAATATACGAAGCGAAAACCCTTTCATTGAGGTCGCCTGGATCAGTGATGGGCATGATGATGAAACCCAACTGGACTTCGAAAATTTCGATGGGAAAGTACATATCTGGACCGCTTATTCTACAAATCCGGCAATAACCGATGTAAGCAACGGCGCGGAAGGAATGAATATCGAAATAACCCGTGCAACCGGGCAATCCAAATTTGATACAACAATCACCGGGAATGACCAGGATGGAAGAACTGTTGCTTCGACCCGCATTGTTTTGAAACCAGGACAGAAAACCGGGACTGCCATACTGACTGTACCGCTGGAATTGAGGAACGAAATTGCATCTCTGTCACTGAAGGACCAGAAGACGGCAGGCTCTTTGTATTTGTTGGATGGTCGTTGGTCGCGTAGAAAAGCGGGCATATTGCCCGGTGGTCATGTGCGAGAAGACCAACCATTGCTTTCGGCTGCTCATTATATCTCAAATGCTCTTGCACCGGTGGCAACGTTGCTATCAACAAATGAATCCGAACCGCATGCTGCTTTTCTGGATCTGGTCGAAGACAGACCCTCTCTTTTACTGGCTCCCGATATGACAGACTTGCCAGACGCCCTTGTTGAAGACCTCAAAGCCTGGATTTCTAACGGTGGAACGCTGGTTAGATTCGCTGGTGATGCCACTGTTTCTGCACCGCATGATGAACTGATGCCGGTTAGATTACTGGGTCGATCCCGCACTCTGGGAGGAGCGCTGACCTGGGAACAACCAAGATCATTTGCAGAGTTTGAAAAACACAGTCCATTTGCAGGTTTGCCGGTATACAGTGATATACGGATTGAAAAACAAATACTTGCGGAGCCAGGTACTTACCAGGAAGAGCAAATCTGGGCCAGACTGGATGACGGCACTCCAATTGTTTCGGGAAAACTGATCGGGCGCGGCATGCTCGTATTTTTCCATACATCTGCCAGGCCGGATTGGTCGAACCTTTCCTTTTCCGGGACCTTTGTACATATGCTGCAAAGGTTGAATGCAATATCCAGACCCGCAACAACATCAACCAGGAAAAATTCATCGCCGGGGTCAAACAATCAGAATGTCGGAGACGTTGCCCTGCAGGCACGCATGGTTATCAATATTTCCGGCGCACTGACATCGGCAAAAACAGGAACTCCGCCAATCCGGTTTTCTACTTTTGATGACTCCCGGGCCGAATTTGATCGCCCCGCCGGGATCTATCGTGCTGGACACGTCACCAGATCTCTTAATTTGTTCACCAATAGAGACAAACCTGTGGCCTATGTTCCAGACCAGACTGAAAAGACAAAAATCATCACCCGCGAGTTTTCAGAAGAGCATGGCACCGATTTGAGACCATTTGCCTACTTGTCTGTGTTGGTTATGTTTTTTTTGGATATATTGGCGCTGATCTATCTCGCCGGAGGAATTCATCGCTGGAAAATTTCATCTGCTATAATTGCGATATTTGTTTTTTCCACCGTCGCAGTTTCGCTTTCGCCAGTCACCGTCACAGCGCAGGAAACACTCGATATCGAGCGAGCAATGAAGGCTACAAGCAAACCGCATATCGCATTCGTAAAAACCGGCGACGCCGATATTGATCGCATTTCCAGAAGTGGT
>JAESRR010000254.1 GCA_016764535.1 Cohaesibacteraceae bacterium
GTGCAATGCTCAAAAATGGCGACGTAACTTCATGTGTTTAGCAAAAATCGAAATGTCGGGATTGAGAGGGAATCATCTCCACCGGACCGAACAATCGAGCCGGTGGAGATGATGTTTTGGATCTATTGCAACAGTGACGAGACTTCAATGTTGCGGCAATCAATGATGTCTCCATCACAGATCAATAGAGGGATGGAAGTACCGTCACCAATATCTGCTGTTTCGAAATTCTCCAGATCCTGATTTTGGCTCAATGCTGCAAACAGACCACCCAGGTTTAGATCAAGATATTCCGGGCGGGTTGTTTCTTGAGCAGATATCGGAACTGGCCTGATATCAAGCGTACCGTCTACATAAGAGATGTTGTAATTGCCGGACTTGAGACCACCAGCCGTCAGCAAATAGTTGCCAACATTCACTGCACCCTGAGACGTACCGGACCATGTGAGAACACCATTCAGATCAGCCACGGTTTCGCCATTCACCAGCCCTGCCAGCACAATGCCTGGACCACCGGAATATGGAACACTGTCCGCGGTTTTGGTTTCATTCTGTGCGGCGATGATCAATTCGGCTTGTTTGATTTCTGCCTGGCTCTGGCCGTTGGGTTGAACGATATAATAATTGTTGGCATCATCCCCCGACAGGATAGAGATGCCTTTGATGGCAACTTGTTTTTTGCCGACATTTTTGTCGTTGAACAATGCGGACAATTTGGTAAAGACCAGCGTATCGATATCAAGTGCATTACTTCCGAAACTGACTTCAGCCACGTCGGTACCGTCGTAGACTTTACTTTTGGTTTTGATTTGGATTTTCAGACCGAATTTGGTGATCTCGGCCATATCTGTGGCGCTGGTTGTCGTCAGTTTATAATTTTTATTGTTGTCACCCGACAGGATGGTGATGCCGCTAACGGTCACATTCCTTTTACCAGCATTCTTGCTGTCAAACAGAGCTGATGTAATTCCAAAGGTGAGCGTATCGGCATCAAGGGTATCATCGCTAAATGAGAAAGAAGTTGCATCCCTGTTGCCATCATAAATCTTGTTGTTGGCCTTCACAGTCACAGTTAGATCCCGTTGCGTGATTTTACCAGTGGTCTTGCCACTTTTCTCATAGGTATAATTTGCTGCTTTGCTGCCACCAAGAACAAGTTTTGAAATGTTTATGTTTTTAACAGTACCAGTATTTTTGTCGTTATATGTTGATGTACCGGCCAAGGTTAAAACATCGTTGTTAGCCGTATTTGTCGTTGTGAACGAAACTTCGGCCACGGTATCACCGTTATAGGTTTTACTTTTGGCTGTTGCTGTCCACGTAAGGGCGCGTTGAGCAATTGTCAGGGTCCCGTCCAAAAACGAGAACCCGTATTTATCCCTGGAAGCCAAATTACCCTGAGCCATAGAGATTTTTATTTTGCCTGCGTCAGTTTGATTTGTGGCAGTCGATGAAACGAGAGCATTACCTGTCAAATTATTTCGCGAATCCCCATCCAAATAACCTGCAATTGTGTATGTGAATACTGGATTATTTTCACCATAGGTTCTGGATTTATCATTTGCAGTGACAGTTAATAAGGGCTGATCCGCATAGATGAAATGGTTGCCGGAGGTGATTGAAGCGGGGAGGTTGCTTGCATATCCCCGATTGTAGAGATTATTGGCAATGATGCCGCCACGTACACCTGTGCCCCAGTTTTTGGAATAGACAAGAAAGCGGTCTGAACTTGACAGGTCAAATACATTTGCACCGGCATTATTGGTAAAAACATCCGAAACAAGAGTTATTGCGGTGCTTGTACCTGATGCTGAGAACTGCGTTCCTGCTCCCAGCACAATTCCGTTATTTAATTCATCACCAAGATTTAAGAGCTGAATGTTTTTGCCGGTCAGAGCATTATTGCCCACCAGATTGATGTTGCCGGCTGACTTGTATTTCTTGCCAGTGCCGGAGAGTATTTTGAGATCAATATTTCCTGTTCCCGTAAGAAGATTGACTCCGGAAGCAAGGCGAATTGTTGCGGCCCCATCTTCCCTGTCTTCATCAATGACCCCGGCAGAAAGCAAATCGTTTGCTCTGAGCTCTAAATTGCCATTGTCTGTGGTGATATCTGCATCGACCAGAATGGAACGCCCGGCCTGTAGCAATAGATCTCCACCGTTGCCTGAAACGTTCACGGTGATGATATCGCTTTTGATCTCTATGTCATTGGAAGCTTGCAACACTACATTCTGTCCGCGAGACAATGTCCGCTCAATGAAGCTACTGGTCATGGTGATGGTTCTGCCAGAAGCACGACTGTAATTTAGAGGGAATTGCTCCAGTAAACCAATAATAATCCGTTGTCCTCTCCACGAGCGCGCAACAACAGATTTGCTTTTTGGCAGGTATGTAACATAACTCAAATGACCGTTTTTGGTTTTGCCAATCAGGCTGTTTTGAGCGGATACTTTGCCTTTTATGTCTTTTGCATTTGCAAAGATTGATACAGCGCCGTGGTTATCATGGTGCCAAGTATGGCTTGTAATTGCATAGTGTCCGTTACCAAGAATTTTGATTTTTTGGTTATAACCAACACTGTCATTTTCATCAGTGCCCGTTAGACTATTTTGTTCTGAAATCTCGCCTTTTATGCTTGCTGCATTGGCAAAAACTGTAATTGCTCCGCGGTTATTATTCCATTTTCCGGTGATAACCGCGAAATTGCCGTCGCTTAATGCTTGAAGAGAATAATAGTTATCACCAACCAAATCACCTTCATACTTGCCGATAAAACTGTTCTGTTTCGTAATTTTGCCGGTGATCTCAGCAGTGTTTGCGAACACAGTGATGGCACCTTTCTTCTTATCCCAATATGGACTTATAATGGCAAAATACCCATTTTCCAGAGACCGGATACCGTAGTTTCCGACCTGATCATTTTCAGTTTCGCCCGTGAAACTCTGTTGTTCGGATAATTTGCCGTTGATATCTCCCAGGTTGGCAAAAACGGTGACTGCTCCGCGTTTTTTGTTCCAGTACGGGGTGCTAACGGCAAACTTTCCATTGCCGAGAATAGTGATTTTATAAGATCCGAGCTGATCTTTTTCATATGTGCCAATGAGACTGTCTTGGCTTGAAATTTCACCTGTGATACGGCCGGTGTTTTTAAAAACGGTAATTGCTCCCGTAACTTTATTCCAGTATGGGCTTCTAATAGCATGATATCCGTTGCCGAGAGACTGGATGCCCGAACTGCCGATACCATCGCTAGCCCATGTACCAACCAGGCTATTGTTTTTGGTTATTTCACCTTTTATGCCATCAGAATTTCGAAATACAGTGACTGCCCCAACACGCCAAATACCCTGGGTGCCTGTCCCATTAGTCCAAGCAGGGCTTAATATCGCCGAATACCCATTTCCCAGGGACTTGACACCTCCGGACCCGATTTCATCATCACGTTTACCAACAAGACTATTTAAACGTGTTACGTCTCCATAGTTTTCTCCTGCATCTTTGAAAACCGTCACGAATCCATTTTCGTAACGTTCGCCAATGCTGCTAATTGCATAATATCCACCGGTCAGATTGTGGATGCCATGGGAACCGATAGAGTCATGGATTTCTACCCCAACAAAACTGTTTTTATTTGATATTGGGCCAGTGACAGGATTTGAGTTTTCAATAATTGTGACCGCACCGCGGACCTTGTGCCAATGACGTGATGTAATGGCGGTAAAACCGTTGCCCAAATATTGAATAGCTGACTTCACTCTCTGAGAACCATCTGGATATATGAACAAGAAACCTGCACCCACTACGTCATTTTTATGAGAGCCGACCAGGCTATTCTGACTGCTTATTTCTCCCGAGATGCCCGCTGAATTCTTAAACACGGTGACTGCGCCGTAACTATCACCCCAGCGCGGGCTACTAATAGCAACAAAATCTTCACCCAATGCCTGGACTCCACCAAATCCCACCTGGTCACCTTTGGTTTTGCCGATGAAACTGTTGTTTTTGGTGATTTTCCCACTTATTCCTTCTGATAGTTTGAAAACGGTGACGGCACCTCGTTTTTCGTCCCATTTCTCACTTGTAATTGCAGCATATCCATTGCCCAATATCTGGATTGGTTCATGATAACCGCCAACCTCATCGTTTTCTTTCGTGCCCGTGAGACTGTTTTGCTCGGTCAATTCACCTTTAATATCCGTTGCATTGGCAAAAATTGTTACCGCGCCCTTTTTATTATTCCAGTACTGTGACTTGATGGCAAAGTACCCTCCGTCCAAAACTTCAACACTGTAATAACCGCCGACGCGATCGTTATTATTTGTGCCAGTGAAACTGTTTTTGTTTGATATATATCCAGTCACCCCGGTTGTATCCTTGAAAACTGTGACCGCACCTCTCCATTGATTCCAGCCTGGGCTGCGTATGGCATAATACCCGTTGCCCAACGCATGGATGCCTTGCGAAGTGCCAACACTATCGTTGATGGATTTTCCGACGAGGCTATTCGATGCTGATATGATACCGCCGGTCAACGCATCCGGATTAACAAAAGTTACAGCTCCGGCTTTGGAATTCCATTTGTGATTGCTGAAAATAAGATTGCCATTATCCAAAGTAAAAGTAGCATGACGATCGTCTGCAACTTGATCATCCGCATATGATCCGGTCCATGTTGTGAGAAGTTTGCCGCTTTCGCTGTCGAAAAGATAAGCAGCACCCGCTTTTGCAACGCCTGGAGCGTTATCAAACGGGTCAGTTACAAACAAATACTGACCTCTYACWGTTARTACTTGAYYGCCGAATYGACCRTCACTATTCGAGTTTGGATCAATCARTTCAWATTGCGGGTAGATRCCWKTTNNNTCGTCGNNNATGATGATTGTTTTGGGATCAAGCARCACWGTRCCGGGTGCGCCAYTTGATGCGCTGCTRTCAAACCAGGTTGATACGCTGAGTGAGCCTTTGCTKGAWACTTCAATNAAACCMNCCATCACCGGATRYAYTRCCGCCACGGGCTGTCATCGTGCCTTCTGCCAAAGTCTSATCTTGMGARAAGACAATGATCTCACCRCCYTTGCCRGTCGAKCCAGCATCAACATTGATGTTTGAGCCACGGGCAAACAGGATATTGGCAGTATAACCRTTCTGTGSATCACCRCCGAGYARWACCGAACCACCATCYGTRCCGCCYGAWGCRTCGAGCATTGCRCCAACCAGACGCAGRTTWKYRCCWCYGRYWAGTTTAATYTGCCCACCCTTGTARAGRCTTGCWGCTGCGTTGATCAGYCCKGCYGTATAGATATTGGCAGTGTCATCGGACGCRGTRATKGARATTTTACCGCCRGTTTKRCCYTKYGCCWGAAGTTYRGARCCAGCTGTGGCGATATAKGAGCGGGAKAYSRWWAGATCGATGTCGCCGCCAGTGCCATCTGTCGCGCTTGTATCRAGCGTGCCGCTTTGYARAAGTGCGGCGACATCGGCCTTGATAGACCCACCATTTATGCCGCTTGCATCKACCTTGCCATCCTGCGCCCAATAACGTGCAATGACATCCAGTGTTCCACCGTCGCCATCAGATCCCGATATGTCCAGTAGACCGGTAATGCTGGCGACATCTGCATTGATAAAGATGTCGCCACCTTTGCGAACTGTTCTGGAGACATTATTAACCCGGCGGGTGATCTTGCGTCTGGCACGGATCTTCTTGGATGTTGTGACTGTGCCGGTGCTGCCCGCTGTGAGGAATATACGGCCACCACGGCTGGTAACGCCGGTTGCGTTGATCGACCCATCAACATTGCCAGCAAGCGCGTAGATATTACCACCATTGGCGCGCAGTTCAACACTGGCTGCCCTAATGGAACCCTTTTCCTGAATCCTGGAAGTCGCCGAACCAATGCGGACAGCAAATTTGCCATCATAGGAAGCTGCGTCGCGTAATAATATCTCGCGCCCGGCAGCAAGGCCGACAGTTCCGTTCAATGCTTCAATGTCACCTTCATTGGTGATCGAATGGGCAATGAATGCGACATCACCACCGAGTGACGAGACCTTGCCCAGATTAGTGATTGTGGCGCTCGAATTACCTGCGAAAGTATTGTCACCACCATTGAGGAAATCCTCATTGGTGATATCCAGCGTTGAAGCAACAAAGCCACCGCCGGTTTTGATAATGCCGTCCTTGCCGACAATAATGCCGTTCTGATTGATCAGGAACAAYGAGCCGGTCGATGTSAGCGTGCCATCGAGCATYGAGGTYGYTGWMCCYGTMACSCGGTTGAGCGTCGCGCCACTGCCATTGTTAAAATGCACGTTATTACCGGACCCGACAGAAAAGCCATTCCAGTTGATAATGGCGTTGGTCGAGGATTGATTGATCAGTAGCGATGTAGCATTCGGCGCACTGATGACGGCGCTACCTGCAACCACACTTGCGCCTTCGGGCAGGGCATTCGCCATGGCCGGAATCATCTGGGCGGTTAAGAGGCTGAATGAAGTGGAAAGGGCGGTGAAGTTCTTTAACAAAACACGCAAACGCATATAACAATATTTCCATTACAACACGATGCGCAGACACCAAAAAATCACGTGTAGTCGCATCCGATTACTATACCGGGGTCGCAATGGTTGTATTTAACCAGTTGATGTGTCCCCCATTGAACTTATACGGGACTTATCAACCTTTTGGCAACAATTATTAACAAATGGTTAATTTATGAGAACGGTCGACAGTTGGAAGGGGCCAAAAATGATGCAGAATTCCAGGAGCGTGCTGGCAATCATCATCAATCCGGGTCGTCAGGATGCCTTTGCCAATTCTCGTAGTTCGTGAAACAAAGCGTCGGATAATTTTGCTCGTGGGTTATTGATCCGGTCGATCATCACCAGCTCCCTGCAAATTGGCGGATCACCGAACGGCACCACATGCAGATCATCCGCATAGGACGGGGTGCAAATCCTGTGGGGAGCGATTGAAACACCAATCCCGTGGCGGACGAGAGATTCCAGCGCCTCGAGAGAATCCACCTCCAGCACCGAGCGGACATGTATTTTACGGGCCAAAAGTTGACGTTCAATTTGTTGGCCTGTCCATGTACTGCGGTTGAACCAAATGAACGGGTGAGACGTTAGAAGCTCAACGTCTGTTGTTTGCTCTGACGTGATCGGTGCAATGACATTGAGTGGTTCGGAACATATTTTCTGGACCCGTAACCCGGCAAAGGGTTGTTCCGGCTCTGTGACTATTGCCACATCGATATCCCGGTTGCGGACCTGCTGTGTCAGCTCTTGCGAAAGGTCAGCCTTGATTTGTAATTGCAGGAGGGGGTGGGTTTTGCGGAGCTTTGCGAGGGCCGGTGGTACGAGATTGATCAGGGACGACGGCACAACGCCTATCGCCAGTGAACCAATCAGCGTCTGCTCGCTGGCAAGGGCTTTTATTTCGTCGGTGATCTCAAGAATACGCCGGGCGTGTTCAACCAGTGCGATACCCTTGTCAGTCAAAACCGGCGGGCGTCTTTTACGATCAACCAGCAGAATTTGCAGTTCTTCTTCCAGTGCCTTTACGTGAACACTGACCGCGGAATGGCTGAGACCAAGAGCAACGCCCGCAGAAACAAAGGTTGGGTATTCCGAGATCGCGACGATTGTCCGAAGAAAACGCAAATTCATGGTTCGGCCTATTGTTAAATTTTCGAACACTAAATTCGATTTCGTTCGATTTATTCCATGTTATTGAAATTGCGAGGCGGTCGCAACCGTAATCTGCTCTATTGTTCTATTGGATAGTGATCCGGAATTACGTGTGCAATTTGATAAAAGGCTTGAAAACCTATCCCGCAGCAATCGCCCGCTCGATGACATCAAATGGTTCTGTTGACGCCGATATTCGCGAGATCAGCATCCCGCCTTCAAGCCGCACAAATGTATCCATAGCCTTGTTATGCGCTTCATCACTTCCATGCGCCGCCCATTGTTGCGCCAGCCAGTTTACGCTGGCATCAAAGAACAGTTTGATTTCTGCGCGGGCCTCAAGTGACAAAAGCTCAATATCCGCTGCCAGCATGCCGCAAAGGCACATCCGGTGATCTTGTGTCAATACATGGCGGAACATCGCAACCAGGGTCATGATGCGTTGCAATGGATCGTCGATCTCTTTTGTTTTTGAACCAAGTGTTGCGAAGAAGTCCTCGCGATAGGTTTTCGAGATCTCGATTATCAAATGATCCTTGGTTGGGAAATGATAATGGATACTGGCAGACTTGATGCCAATATCCGCCGCAATGTCACGAAAACTGAAACCACCAAAGCCGCGGTTTTGTGCCATTTGCTGAGCTGTCTGCAATATTTTGGTTCTTGGATTATCCAGTCTTGGCATATTTTTCTCTTGTGCTGGTGACGATAGCTCATATATGACAATTACCTACCTGGTGATAGGTTTAACATAATTGCGTGATTTGATCCAAATCATATCGATCCAATTGAGTGGCCCGCAAGTTTCTGTTTGGGTACATTAAGGAGTAATCAAATGGAATTAAACGCCGATTTTTCAAAGAAGGCCATTGTTCATTCGACTGACGAACCATGGGTTGCTTCTCCACTTCCCGGCGTCGATCGCCGCATGCTGGATCGTATCGGTGACGAACATGCGACAAGGGCAACTACCATTGTTCGTTATAAGGCCGGGAGCAGTTTTTCCAGCCATACCCATGGTGGCGGTGAAGAGTTCATGGTGCTTGACGGTATCTTTTCCGATGAGCATGGTGATTATCCGGCCGGGACATATGTACGTAATCCGGTTGGCTCCAAACACACTCCGCACAGCGAAAATGGCTGCATAATTTACGTGAAACTTGGTCAAATGCACCCCGATGATCAGGATTTTGTGCGGGTCGATAGCAATAATACCAGCTGGAAATCCGGATCAGTGACTGGCACCGAATCCATGCATCTGCACACATATGGCGGTGAGAATATCGCCCTGATGCGATGTCATCCTGGAACAAATTTCCAACCGGAACTGTCTGGTAACGGAACAGAAATACTGGTGCTGGACGGCCAAATCGAAGATGGGCAACATTCGTCTTCAAAGGGGACATGGGTCCGCTATCCCGGAACTGGAAAATGTGATCTGTTTACCAAAGATGGATGCACATTGCTGATCAAGACCGGTCATCTGGAAGGTTTGTGATCCCGGGTGATCACGTACCTTTCACATTTGAAACAACGTGTTGCGCCAGCACGTCCAAAGTGTCGTAGACGGGCAATGGTGCCTTGCCGGAATTATCGATAATTGAAAGTTCGGTGCAGGCTAAAACTGCGCATCCTGCGCCACGGTTTTTTAGATTCTCAATTGCGGATGTGAATTGGATGGTCAGTTGATCATTGAGCTGTCCTGCCTTGATTGCCAGGATGACCGACATGACTTCATCCTGATTTTCAGGGAATAGGACATCCAGTCCGACCTTCGCGCAATATTTCTCATACAGGCCAATTTGTTGAACGGCCGATGATGCAAGCAAGCCGATGGTGGTGATATCCGGTTGCTTTTGCCTGATGTGATCGATTGTCAGTTCAATCATATTGCTGACAGGAATGGAAACGGCATCGACAAGATAATCATAATAATGGTGTGCTGTGTTACAGGGAATGACAAGGAAATCAGCCCCTGCAGTTTCCAGCCGTTTGGCCATTTGGGCAATGCATGGACCAGGGTTTATACCGGTACCGTCGATCAGTGCTTCCAGCCTTGAAGGTATCTTTGAATTATTATCGACAATCGTGTGGATGTGGTCGCCGTCATTTTCTGCGGGTGTGGCATCAATGATCCGCTGCTGGAATTCAACAGCCGCCGCAGGGCCCATGCCACCGATGATGCCTACTATTTTTTCGTCGCTCATATGAGTTATTTTTCCGGAGAGGAGGGAAGCTATTTGCTTCCCCACCAGTTTTAGTCAGCGATAATCGGCGAAGTTAAATGCAGAGCGATAGCCATGCAGCGCCGCTGCTCCGCCCGTATGCAGGAAGACAATGTTCTCACCGGCCTTGAAATGCCCCTTGCTGATGAGATCGATAAGACCATGCGCGCCCTTGCCGGAATATACCGGATCAAGAAGTATGGATTCCTTCGCAGCAAACATATTGATCGCCTCAATCATTCCATCTGTCGGGACGCCATATCCGCCGCCTACGTAATCTGAATTTGCGACAATGTCCTCGCGCTTCACCGCGCCGGATATATTGAGGTGATCGCAGGTTTTAAGTGCCAGATTGTAGACGTTCTCTTCCTGCTTTTGTTTTGGTGCACGTACGCCAATTCCATATACCGGGATCTGTGCATTGGTGCCGACCAGACCGGTCACCAGCCCTGCCTGTGTTCCCGCGCTGCCTGTCGCATGCACGATACAATCAATTTTCAGATCCATTTGATTGGCCTGACGCACTGTTTCTATTGCCGCATTGACATATCCCAGCGCACCGATCGCATTGGAGCCGCCGCCCGGTATGATGTACGGATTTTTGCCTTTGGCGCGGAGACTTTCTGCGAGATCCTCCATTGCCGCATTCATATCTGTATTGGCAGGGCATGTGCTCAGTTTTGCGTTGAACAATTGATTGAGCATCACATTGCCATTGTAATTATACGCCGGGTCTTTGCTTCCGGTTCGGTCTTCCAGAATGAGGTAACAATCCATTTCCATTTTGGCGGCAATTGCAGCGGTTTGTCGTGCATGGTTGGACTGCGTTGCACCCTGGGTAATAATCGTATCGGCACCTTTGGCGATGGCATCTCCCATCAGAAATTCCAGTTTGCGGGTTTTATTGCCACCTCCGGCGAGGCCGGTGCAATCATCCCGTTTGATCCAGAGATTTGGCCCGCCAAGATATTTGCTGATATTTTTCATGGGTTCCAGCGGCGTATCAAGATGGGCAAAATGCAATCGAGGAAATCTGGAAAGATGCATGGGTGTCTCCTGGTGGGTGAAACGATCTGGCGGATTTGAATAAGGACTGCCCTGATAAAGGCTAACATAGTGGCATGTAAACGTATTTGGTGCTGTATCGTCAAACCATAAAATTTTGAATCAGGAATGCACTAAATTTGCAATCTAGCGCTCTCGCAAATATCTGGCTTCCCAACCACCTGACTTAACCTTGTCATGGATTAACTCGAGAATAATGATCTTGATGGCTTCGAACAACCGGTTGGATGGGTAATCCCTGCGATAACCAATAAACAGTCGCCTTGTTAGAGCCGGGTCTCGCACCGGGCGGGCATGCAAAGCGCCACTTTCCAAATGCTCGCCAATAAATATTTTGGGCGAAATTGTGCAACCAAGCCCGGCCAATAATCCATTGGTTATCCCGCTGACCGAATTAAGTTCAATACGGGAATTTGTTTCAAGGCGTGAAAGCAAACCAGGTTTGTCGACCAGTGCACGCAGCGAGACGCCCTGGCGCAACAACAATACCGGCAAGTTGGATAATTCCTCAAAGCTGATAGCCGAATTACTTTCTCCAATTATTTCCTTTTTGCCAACACACAGGACCTGCTCCTCAAGCACAGTTTCCATCGTTACCCGGTCATCGACCAGCGGGTTATAAAATAACGCCAGATCAATCTCGGATGAAACCAGGCTGGAAAAAGTGTTGCCAGACAGGCTTTCGACGATGGAAAGTCGTACGTCAGGATAGTCTTTCAAAATTGTTTCCATCAGTGGAAGGCCAATTCCCCGCATTACCGAGAATGGCAGACCGATGGCAAGACTGCCCGCAATTTGATTGCTTTCCGGCAACATATCCTGCTCGGCATCCTTGATGGCATTGAGTATCTTTTGAGCGTGTAAATAAAGGCGATTACCAGCGGCCGTTGGTTCCATGCCTCTTGGTTTGCGATTGAACAACGAGACACCGAGTGTAGCTTCGAGCTTCGAAATATGATGGCTAATTGCCGATTGCGCGACATTAAACCGGTTGGCTGCGTGGGAAAGGTTGTTGAGCTCATACACAGCAGAGAAATAGGTTAATTGCTTGATGTTCATTTTGGCATTCTGTTTTTTAGAACGTATCGATCCAAACATTATATTTTAACGATGACGCAAAGCGCAATAGACTGGGGCATCATTGTTCAATGAGTCTCGATCATTCCATGACAAACCAGCTGCCGCTTGAAAATATACGCGTTATTGAAATGAGCCACATGATAATGGGGCCGGCTTGCGGCATGATCCTTGCCCAGCTGGGCGCTGAAGTGATCAAGGTTGAGCCACCAAAGGGCGATAAAACCCGTACACTTGGTGGTATGGGGACGGCATTTTTTCCACTGTTTAATCGCGGTAAACGCAGCATTGTTCTTGATTTCGATCTTGCTGAAGACCGGGATGCGTTTGATCAACTCCTGGCATCTGCCGATATATTCATCGAAAATTTTCGAGATGGCATGCTCGAACACCAGGGCATTGATGCACAAACCCTTTCGTCAAAATTTCCAGATTTAATCATCGCAGGACACAAGGGCTTTCTCTCGGGACCCTATGAACATCGCCCGGCACTGGATGAAGTTGTACAGATGATGAGCGGCCTCGCGATGATGACAGGTTCGCGTGAAAACCCTTTGCGCACCGGCGCGTCGGTCAATGACATTATGGGCGGCATGTTTGGCGTGATTGGCATCCTCTCTGCGCTTTACGAACGCGAAATCCGAGGTGGGGGCAAGAGAATTCGTATTGGATTGTTTGAGAACTGCCTGTTCCTTGTGGCCCAGCATATGGTTCAGTTTGATTTAACCGGTGCCCCTTCCATTCCGATGCCAAAACGGGTCCATGCCTGGCCGGTCTATGACATTTTTCACACGCTTGAAGCCGAGCAGATTTTTATTGCTGTCGTCACCGAAGGACATTGGCAGACTTTTTGCCGAACATATAATCTGGAGCAATTTCTTGACGATGCACGCTTGCAAGATGCAACAGATCGAATTGCAGCACGTAAATGGACTATTCCCCTTGTGTCCGAACAGATATCCAAAGTTTCATTCAAGGATCTCGCCGAAACACTGGACCGTTTGAATATTCCATTTTCCAAAATTAATGCCCCTGAAGATCTATTCAACGACGCCCATGTATTGCGGGAAGGCGGGCTGGTGAACGGGATCAACATAGATGGCAGTGCTTTTCGTGTTCCTGCGTWGCCAATCGAGTTAAATGGATATGGTCTTGGCGATAATTTGAGCGTACCTGCCCTGGGAGCRGACAMAGCTGAGATACTGAAGGAATTGAACCTCGATGCAGCTATCGGGAAAGAGGTGCAAAATGCCTGACACCCTCAACAAAATTTATCATCCTGACAAAATTAGCCTGCGTGAAGTGGGCTTGCGAGATGGTTTGCAAATGGTCGCCCAATTCCCTTCAACCGACGCCAGGAAACGCTGGATTTCCGAAGAATACGCCGCAGGCATACGGCATTTTGAAGTGGGAAGTTTTCTTCCAAAAGTCGGGTATCCAGCTTTTGCCGACGTAGAAATACTGGTAGATTATGCGGGGGACATCAACAATTTACATAGTGTGGCCCTGTGCCCCAACCTGCGCGGCGCAAAAAACGCACTTAAAAGTAAAGTGGCTGAACTTACCTGTGTGGTTTCTGCAAGCGAGGCGCACAATCTCGCCAATCTCAATCGATATCAAAAACAGACCCTTGATGAAATAGCAATGGTTTGCGGGCTTCGGGATAAGACACATCATCGTCCCTTAATTAGTGTCGGGATTGCGATGAGCTTCGGTTGTTCCATATCCGGGAATGTGGAACCCGGTGAAGTGGTGGATATCGCCGCAAAATGTTTTGAATCCGGAGTCGATATGGTGTGGCTCGCCGATACTGTTGGTTATGCAGGTCCCAAACAGGTTGAACATCTAATTGATAGGGTGCGAGGAAGCCTCGGCGATCAACCGATTGGTATACATTTGCATGATACGCGAGGTCTTGGGTTGGCAAATGCCAGCGCGGCATTAAATGCGGGTGTTCGAGCACTTGATGCTTCTCTTGGCGGGCTGGGCGGTTGTCCTTTTGTACCCAATGCAACCGGCAATATTGTGATGGAAGATCTGGCTTTTCTTTGCCAGAAAGAGGGTTTTGAAACCGGCATCGACATTGAAGCACTGGTTGCCGTTCGACGTATACTTGAAACAGAAATGCCCGCTGAAATTCTTTATGGGGGCTATGCCAAAGCGGGCTCTCCGCGAATAATACCATAATTCAACAGGAACCTTCCGGGTTCCGAAATCACGAAAACCAAAGGGAGAAGAACCATGAATACATTGATCAAATTTGCATCTGTGGCAGGTCTGCTGGCTGCAGTATCGGCAGGCACAACGACTGCGCAATCGGCCGAGGCCATGCGTTGTAGTCATCAATTGCCTCCAGCGCATCATATTGCTGTTGTGATCGACAAATGGGCCGCTGACATTGAAGCCGCATCAAACGGTGAAATCGATGTTCAAATCTTCGGTTCCAACAGCCTGACCGGTGCCAAGCAGAACGCAACGTCTGTTGCCAAAGGTGATATCGAATGCGCTTTCTCGATCAATCCGCAATGGGGTAAAACCCTGCCATTGATGAATGTGACGCTTGGGCCCTTCGCTGTTAGTAGTCTTGATGCACTAAACAAGTGGGACGGGTCTGAAGCTGCCCAATTCCTTGAAGAAAAATTGTTGACCAAAGGTGTCAAGAACGTAACATGGTTGTTCACGACACGTAGTACGGCCATTACATCCAGTGGTAAGGCCCTGATTGCTCCAGCTGATTTCGCAGGTGTTAAAATCCGTGGCCTTGGTCCTGTTCCCGATGCCGGGTTTGTCGCAATGGGCGCCGCGCCTTCTGCCATGTCGGGCAGCAAAGTGTATCAGGCGCTCTCAACAAATGTGATTGATGCCGGTTTGACAGACGTTTCGGCTGCTGTATCGCGTAAATATTACGAGGTTCAGGATCACGTGACTGTGCTGCCGTTGTTCTCTGTCTATTTCCACGGTTATGTTAACCCAAAATGGTATGATGGTCTTTCCGATGTTGCCAAAGCTGCAATTGATGGTGCCGGTAAAAAAGCAGCTATCTGGGCAATTGAAGCTTCTGAAGTATCCGCAGCAAAAGCCCCATCAGCACTGACAGCAAAAGGCATGAAAGTTCATATTGCAACCGCTGCTGATATTGCTGCATTAAAAGCAGTAATGGTACCGGCATTTGACAAGGCGTTTGCTGATGCTTCAGGCGAAGATGGTAAAACCCTTATTGAACTTGTTGGCAAATTGCAGTCCAACTGATCATTATGAATATTGATCTTCAACAAAATGAAGGAGGGGCATCAGGTGCCCCTTCGAACGGCGAATATGAAAGCCTGCTGACCCGCTGGATTGGTTGGCTGGCTTTCGTCGCCAGTGTGTTCAGTGCCTTTCTTGTTGTCGTTACACTGGGAATTACCGGGTTTAGTGTGTTCAGGCGTTACGTACTTGGCAGGCCGGTTACATGGACTGACGAACTCTCCGGATTTCTGGTGGTCGCGATTGTGATGCTTGGAGCAGCTGAAGTATTACGTCGCGGAGAACATGTCAGCGTTGATATTCTCACGGCAAAACTCTCTGGCACCAAAAAATGGTTTGTTGAATTCTGGTCCAATATTTCAGTTGCAATTGTTGCCGGGGTGTTGTCGCTGAGTGCGATAAATTCAGTACAATTTTCGTACAATATTGGTGTTTATTCTGACGGGTATCTGGAAGCACCCTTGTGGATACCGCAACTTTTTTTACTCACCGGAGCTGTGTTGCTGCTGTTACTTGCGCTTGCCCGTTCTGTTGATCTCATATTGTTTCGGATGAGCAATTAATGCTTACATTTATCATTCTCGCCCTGCTGATACTTATGCTTTTAACAGGCATGCCAATCTTTGCCGGTCTTGCCCTGACATCCATCGTGGTGACTGTCATTGCGGAAGGCAGCATTTCCAGTATTGCCGATACTGTTTTTGCGAAACTGGACAATGGTTTGCTCACTGCCATACCAATGTTTGCCTTTATGGCGCATGTGATGATCCGATCCAAAGTGGTTGATGATTTATATGATGCGGCGAATGCCATGGTGGGGCATTTCAAGGGAGGACTTGGTGTAGCAACCGTTCTCGCATGCACGATTTTTGCTGCTATTTCCGGGTCTTCGGTCGCCACAGCACTGACAATCGGGTCGAGCGCCATTCCGCAAATGAAGCGTTTTGGCTATCGCGATAGTGATACTTACGGCGTGATCGCAGCCGGTGGTACGCTTGGCATTCTGATCCCACCTTCAGGGCCGTTAATCCTTTACGCGATTGTATCGGAAGCATCTATCGGAGCATTGTTCATTGCCGGCTTGATACCAGGCATCATGATGGCACTCTTGTTTGCGTTCTACTGTATGGGCCAGGCATATTTTCGTCCCGAAATCAGAGACAATGACTGGATCGGGTTTCGCGCCTGTGCACGGGCGATGGGGAAATCGATCTGGTCGTTATTGATGCCACCCATTGTGCTTGGTGGTATTTATATGGGCGTTTTTACAGCGTCCGAGGCAGCTGCGATCGGCTGTATTTATGCGTTGATGGTTGGGGTTCTGGTCTATCGCAACTTTGGCTGGAAGGATCTTGCACAAACAGCACATGAAACTGTGCGCACAACGGCGATGCTGTTTATGATCCTCGCCGCAGCGGCCATGTTTGGCCACGCTGTTACCATTATCCGTTTACCGATTGAACTCATGGAAAGCGTAACTGCCATGGGACTATCTCCGATGGCATTTATCATCGCGATTATGCTGGTGATTTTTGTGCTTGGGATGTTTCTGGAGACCATTGCGATCATATTGATCACCACCCCAATTGTATTGCCTGCTCTGATGCAATTTGACGTCAATCTTGTCTGGTATGGCATTTTGCTGATGATCAATCTTGAACTGGCCCTAATAACGCCTCCCGTGGGTATGAATTTGTTTGTTATCAAGGGCATTGCCCAGGCTCCATTGGCTGAAGTGATCCGGGGGGCGCTGCCCTATGTACTCATCCTGATATTGGGGCTTATTGCTGTTCTGTTGTTCAAGCCGCTGGCATTGTGGTTGCCGGAACTCGCAGGGTTTGGATTATAAGGACTGCGCAGATGTTAAGTACTGTTCTAAATTGGGTCTGGAAGCAGGAACAACCGATCATATTGACGTGGGCGGATGCATTGCCTGGTGCAATTGATTGTCTGGCGGTTCAAGGTGGATATCCAAAAATGGGCTGTTTCAGGAGCATGAAATGACAATCGGATTTGTTGGCCTTGGACAAATGGGTACGCCGATGGCTTTGAGGCTGGCATCTCGAAATAAGGTTCTGGTGTTTGATCAGAATAATCAAGTTTGCGACGCCATTGCCAACTCCAATATATCGAGTGCTGAAACCCTCACTGAAATAGCAGCCCTCAAAATTATATTTCTGTGTCTGCCCAATGGCCCGGTTGTAGAAAAAGTCATTTTTGAAGAAGGCGGATTGCTGCTTGATCTTCAACCCGGGAGCATAATTGTTGATACCAGCACCATTGAATACAATACCAGTATTTCCATCGCGCAGCGTCTGGCCGAACGGGATATAATTTTCATTGATGCGCCGGTGTCCGGTATGCAGGCTCGTGCAGAAGGTGGTACTCTGACGATGATGTGTGGCGGTGATCAGACAATTGTTGATCAGGTTAAACCATTCATGGCGACGATGGCTTCCAATATCCTGTTCATGGGTGCGTCCGGCAATGGACAGCTGACCAAGCTGATCAATCAATTGTTGTTTGACATCAACGCTGCTGCGCTGGCGGAAATCCTGCCCATGGCTGTAAAACTCGGTCTTGATCCGCAAAAGATCGGTGATGTTGTGAATAGCGGTACGGGTAGAAGTTATGCGTCAGAATTTTTCATTCCCAATGTCCTCAAAGGCGATTTTAGCCAGGGCTATTCAATGAATGCGGCCTACAAGGATCTGGTTAGCGGAGCAGAAATTTCTGCCAAATATCAAATCCCGACACCTGTTCTTGCGGCCGCAACAGGAACATATCAGCAGGCCCTTCTCGCCGGACATGGCGAGAAGGATAAAGGCGGAATGATCACAGTCTATGAAAATATGCTTGGTGTGAAATTCAGGGCAAAGTAAATAACTGATCACCCTCGCTAAATGTTTATGATCTCACTTTTTTCATGGTCGGATCATAGAGTGGTTTCATATGGACATTGCATTTGATCCGCACAGTCGCGACTTCAAGTTCATAATCACCTTCCAACACATATGCCTGATCAACCCCATCGGGATTGCGGACATAACCCAGCCCGATAGACTTGCCTATTGTATGGCCAAAGCCACCACTCGATAGCCACCCAACGCGCTTATTGTTACGATAAATTGTTTCGCGACCAACCAACAGGATCTCGGGATCATCGATGGTAAAACAAGCCATCATTTTTTTGACACCTTCAGATTTTTGTTTTTGTGATGCTTCACGTCCTTTAAATGGAATGTCTTTTTTGAGTTTAACTGCCCAGCCCAGTCCGGCCTCCAGAGGCGTATGATCGGAACCGATATCGGCGCCCCAGGCACGATAGCTTTTTTCAAGACGACAGCTTTCGATGCAGCGATACCCGGCATTGATTAGACCATGTTCCCGGCCAGCTTCCATGATGGCTTCATACACTGTGATTGCATATTCCACCGGCAAGTGAAGTTCCCAGCCCAGCTCGCCAACATAGGTCACACGCAGCGCCATGACCGGGCATCCGGCAATACCGATTGTTTTAATCGTGCCGAATTTAAACGTGTCATGGGAGATGTCGCTGCGGGTGACCTGTTCGAGAATTCTACGGGCGTTGGGACCCATCAATGCAAGCGTGGAATTTGAAGAGGTGATGTCGAAAAGCTGGCAGTTTAGACCCTCGGGGATATTTCGTTCAATCCAGTTGAAATCATGAGTGGCAAAGCCTGTGCCGGTTACAATGTAGAATTCATTTTCTGCAACTCGCGCCACTGTTAAATCACATTCTATGCCACCACGATCATTCAGCATCTGGGTGTATATCAATGATCCAACGGGTTTGTCGATATCGTTGGCCGCTATCCAGCTTAATGCTTCAGTAGCGTCAGGTCCTTTCAGGCTGAATTTGGCGAATGAAGTTTGATCGAAAATAACCGCGGCTTCCCGCGTTGCCCTGTGCTCCCGTGCAACAGCTTCAAACCAGTTTTGTTTTCCAAAACTGTAAACGTCCTCAGGTTTTTCCCCTATTGAAAGATCAGCAAACCAGTTAGGGCGCTCCCAACCCAGTTTTTCACCAAAACATGCACCCTGGTCTTTCAGGATGTCATAAAGGGGAGACTTACGACATGGTCGCCCACTGGAATGTTCTTCATTTGGCCAGGCCATGGTGTAATGTTTGCCATAGGCCTCCATGGTTCTGGTACGGACCCAGTCGGTATCAAAATGCGGGCGACCGAAACGACGAATATCGGCTGACCACAGATCAAATGGTGGTTCGCCATTTTTAACCCACTCGGCCAATGCCATGCCTGCGCCGCCAGCAGCTGCAATACCAAATGCATTGAACCCGGCACCTATAAAGAAGTTCCTGAGTTCGGGCGCTTCGCCGATGATGAAGTTTCCATCCGGGGTGAAGCTTTCAGGACCATTTGTCAGTGTGCGTATTCCAGCCGTTTCCAGTGCAGGCACGCGACCGAGCGATAATTCCATCAGATGCTCAAAGTGATCGTAGTCTGAATCCAGTAGTGCGTAATGGAAGTCTTCCGGAATGCCGTCTATTGCCCAGGGTAACGGGTTGGGTTCATACCCGCCCATCACCAGACCTCCAACTTCTTCCTTGTAATAGGTCAGACGATCCGGGTCACGTAATGTCGGCAGGTTTTTTGGCACGCCCTTGATAGGTTCTGTCACCATGTATTGATGTTGCATTGGAACCAGCGGGACATTGACGCCAAATCGGGTCGAGAATTCTCTGGTCCATTGTCCGGCGCATACGATTACTTTTTCGCACTCGATACGGCCGTGCTCGGTAATAACAGCAACAATCCGCCCCTTGTCGATTTCAAGATCAATGACACCGGTATCCTCGAATATTTTAACACCACTCATTCGAGCGCCCCTTGCGAGGGCTTGTGTGATGTCAGAGGGATTAGCCTGCCCATCTGTCGGCATAAATGCCGCGCCGATAACATCATCGATGTTCATCAGTGGCCAGAGATCGAGAGCCTCCTTCGGTGTTAATAATTCCATCTCAAGACCAAATGAACGGGCAGTTGTTGCCTGACGTTTGACTTCTGTCCAACGTTCCTCATTACAGGCGAGGCGCAAGCCACCATTCATTTTCCAGCCAGTTCCAAGGCCGGTTTCTTCTTCAAGTCTGTTATAAAGATCAACGGAATAACCGAGAAGTTGCGTAATATTGGCGTTGGACCGTAATTGCCCAACCAGACCTGCGGCGTGAAAAGTAGTGCCGGATGTTAGCTTCCTGCGTTCAAGAAGTATTGTATCGGACCAACCAAGTTTACCCAGATGGTATGCGGTAGAGCAGCCGACGATGCCGCCTCCGATTATGACTGCTTTGGCTGTATCGGGCAGTTGCTTCATATTTATATTCCTTCGCCCGTTAAAAAACGCGCATGGGCCTGTTCGAAACGTTCAAGGTTTTGTGACGTATATTGTGAATAGTCGAAATCAAGATTTGATTTTATTTCCGACACCATGCTCCACATGGACTCCCGCAAGAGAGATGCGCATTTCATTGCGTTATATCGTTTGAGAAGAGCACTATCCGGGGTGCTGCCGAAATAGCTTTCCAGCATAAAAAGTTCCTGTTCGGAACCAAGCTCGTTGTTTGATGCAAGTCCTCCCAGGTCAAACAAGGGGGAATTGAAYCCTGCATAATCCCAGTCAATCAACCAAAGCCTTTTGCCATCATCAAGAATGTTGGCTGCGAGCAAATCATTGTGACTGAAMACAATTTCAAAMGGCCCGGCGGCCTGCTCCAGTTGGTTAGCTGTTGCAACAAGGCGTGGAACCAGTTCCCGGTGTACACTATTATGCTGCAGCAATAATGATCCATAATCACGGATGACATGAAACACCCAGAATATCATTGCCGGGCCACGCAAATGGTTTGGAACTGTGGTGTGACATTTGCGTAATAGCTTGATGATTTTTTCRAGATTATCGGTGTTGCGAACATCTTCCGGYTTGAAGGTTTTGCTGTCAATGYAGCGCAGCACCATAAGACCTTCACCCGAGTGGATGACTTCGGGAGATATGCCTGCTTCAAAAGCTGCTCGACTTGCAGCGATTTCATTGAACCGCATAATGTGATGTTCGGGAATATCTTCCCCAACTCTAACTACATATTTGCCWGATTTGTCGGTGACTAGAAAATTGATGTTGGTGATGCCACCGGTTAACGGAGCTATGTCGGGAGTGCTATTCCAGAGTTTCAATGCCTCTATTTGATGAATGATGCCGGTATCAACCATGGGCTGCCTCCATGCCAAAACGCTGGCGTACATGTTTTGCGCTGGCAGAAATTGTTCTATCCGCGATAATCGCAATAAATGCGATTGCAAGTCCGGCAACGATCCCGCGCCCGGTGTCTGCCTTGGTGAGAGCTATATAAACTTCCTGCCCCAAATCTCTTGTGCCAACCAAAGCGGTAATCACCACCATCGATAAAGCCAACATGATCGTTTGATTGATGCCAAGCAGAATTTCGGGCAGAGCAAGTGGCAGTCGAATTCGTATCAATAATTGACGCGGCGTACACCCCGATACAATGCCAGCTTCAATGAGTTCGGGCTTGATGTTGCGAATGCCGTGAGAAGCATAACGTACTGCAGGTGTGAGTGCGTAAAGCACAATGGCTACCATGGCTGTGAAATCGCCAATGCGGAATAACATGACCACAGGGATCAAATATACAAAACTTGGTAACGTTTGCAGCGTGTCGATGACAACGCCAACAACCCGGCCGACTTTTGTATTGAGTGCCGCCCATATGCCAATCGGAATGCCGATAGCTGACGAGACGACTACCGCCGCGCCACACAAATAGACCGTTATCATGGCTTTGGTCCACATGCCGGTTACAAGTATCAATACCGACAGAGCACCATTTAGCAAAGCTAGTTTCCACCCCCCGATCCTCCAGCCAAGCGCAATCAGCATCGCAATGCTCCAGGGCCAGGGAAGTCCAAGAAAGAACCGCTTCAGAGGTAATAGCAGGTACGTCAAAAAGAATATTTTGACAGCTTCAAACTGGTCAAAATGGTTGATGTTGAGGTACTTGATAGTGTCGTTCCAGATCGTACCGGTTGTGAGTGTCCATGCCTCGGGCCAGGTCTGAAGAAAGGGCAGTAGTTGGCCAATAAAAAATGTCACCAACAAAATCACGATTATAATAACACTGCGCGGGTGTTGTTTTAACCAACTGGCATCCTGGTGTTCGCGATGTGTATTTGTGTTTTTTCTGGCAATAGCCTGGCTTAATCGATCAATGGCAATGGCAAGCACAACAATGGCGATACCTGCTTCAAATCCACCACCAATATCCAGGCGACGTAATGCGGCGAGGACATCAAAGCCAAGACCGCCAGCGCCAATCATCGATGCGATGATTACCATATTGAGTGAAAGCATAATGACCTGGTTTACGCCAAGCATCAGGCTTTGTGATGCGGAGGGTACAAGAATTTTCCAGGTCATCTGACGTTCGGTACATCCGGCCATGACGCCAAAATCACAAATTTCAGGCGGAACATTGCGTAATGCAAGAGTGGTAATGCGAACCATAGGTGGCATGGCATAGATGATTGTTGCAACCAGCGCTGATACAGCTCCAAAACCAAACATGAATAGAATTGGAACAAGATAGGCAAAAATAGGGATGGTTTGCATGAGATCGAGAACCGGAACCAGCAAACGATCAAAACGTGGGTGTTTATAGGCAGTAATGCCCAGCAGCAATCCACCGATTGCGCCCAGTGGTACGGCAATAATCACAGATGCCAGTGTGATCATCGCGCTGTCCCATTGACCAAATACAGACAGGTATAAAAAGCATGATCCGACAAGAACTGCGAGCTTCCAGTCCTTTGCGTAATGCCCGAGGGCCGAAATTCCGGATATAACCACAATCCAGCTCAATGGAGGCAGTATTTGTGTTGCATTCCTGCCGACGCCGTCAAGTAAACCAACTGAAAGGAAACCTTTTACCAACAGATAGGGTTGTTCAATCAACCAGGATATGGATCTCGTAATATCTATAAAAAACACCGAGCCGATCCTGGCGTCTTCAATCAACCATTTCATGCCGTTGGATATGTTATCTTTAATGGGTATTACCCACCATGACGGATATTTAATGATCCAGCCAATATCCAGGGATTTGCTCCATGTCTTGCCGTATTGTGCGAGCACTAGTGTGATGAGACACAGTCCGATCCAGACTAATGTGGATAGCGCGGGTTTTCGCATTCTATCTCATGTCCCCATTCGTTGTCAGGACATCCAGAACAGCGTTTTTTCCAATTGATCCAACAATTTTGCAATTTTCATCGATTACAGGGAGTGGATGATTTGCAGTCAGGACCGACCTTGCAATATCGGCAATGCGGGCGTTATTTCTGACGGGATTTCCGCTGGCATGGGTCATCTGCGACATGATTGAGCCGACTGTCAGGACTTTATCACGCGGAACATGCCGGGTGAATTCTGCCACGTAGTCGGTTGCGGGATTCAGCAAGAGGTTTTCCGGAGTTGCAACCTGAATGATTTCCCCATCTTTCATGATTGCGATGCGATCGGCGAGACGCAATGCTTCGTCGAAATCATGTGTGATAAAAACAATGGTTTTTTGGAGCAGTTGTTGCAAGCGCAGGAATTCATCCTGCATTTCACGCCTAATTAAAGGGTCCAGCGCAGAAAAAGGTTCATCCAGAAACCACAATTCGGGTTCGACGGCGAGCGAACGAGCAATACCCACCCGTTGTTGCTGACCTCCGGATAATTCGCGCGGATAGTAATTTTCCCGTCCCTTGAGACCAACGAGTTCGATTACATCAAGTGCGCGGTCGATTGCATTTTTTTTCGAAACTCCCTGGATATCGAGGGGAAATGCGACATTTTGCAAGACGGATAAATGCGGCAGAAGGGCGAA
Source organism: Cohaesibacteraceae bacterium (assembly GCA_016764535.1). GTDB lineage: Bacteria > Pseudomonadota > Alphaproteobacteria > Rhizobiales > Cohaesibacteraceae > JAESRR01. The sequence continues at coordinate 24,238 of JAESRR010000254.1, forward strand.
TTGTTGAAACACCATTCCCATTTTGCGGCGTCGAATTTCGATCATTTCAGAACTGGATGCTTTCAGAAGATCAATGCCATCGAATTGCATTTCTCCAGCGGTGGGTTCCACAAGCCGTGACAAACACCGAACAAGTGTTGACTTTCCTGAACCTGAAAGACCCATAATCACAAATATTTCACCCTCCATGATGTCAATATTGACATCACGGACTGCGCCGATCACACCGGATTTCCGGAGTGTCTCCAGATCGGGTTTCTTACCATTGTCCAGCAGTGAACTGGCCTTTGCACCATAGAGCTTCCAGATGTTTTTACAGGATATCTTGGGCAAGGGTTTTACCGGAGCATTGGTCATCTGCTTATTCTCACATCCGGATGTTGAAACGATTTGCGCTTCCTCATCCAGGTTAAACACGGCTCTGCGCATATGCTTCCACAGAGCATTCGTTCCCCATCAGGGGAGGGACGGGGATCAATGTTGCGGAGGTATAGTTGTGCTACCTGATCCCCGTCGCGTAAAGACCGGTTACTGACCGATCCATGCTTTCCATCTGGCCTGGTTGCTATCCATCCAGGTTTTCACGACAGCATCAATCTTGATGCCGTTTAGATCGACATCGGCAACCATGTCGCTCATTTCTGCGTTATTGATTTTATATGCGGAGATCGCAGCATGCGCGCCTGGCCACTTTTCCTGAAGACCGGACCAGCTGGCTTTCCAAATAGGTCCACGGGGTTTTCCGCAGTCATATGTTGCATTGGGATTGACGCCTACAGCGGCGTCAGTATAGCAAGCCTTTGAATATGGCGGGAACTCAACAAATTCACCTTCATATTTGGTCGGCGCCCAATGTGGTACATACACCCACAATACGATCGGTGCCTTGCGCTGGTACGCAGATTCCAGCTCTGCAAAGAGCGCAGCGTCGGTGCCTGCGTGGACCACTTCAAAGTCCATATCAAGGGCTTCTACGCGTTCATCATCAAATCCACCCCAGGTAACCGGTGCACCCACATAACGGCCGCTTGGGGCTGTTTCGGTAGTTGCAAATTTTTCCGAACAGGCTTTGAGAGCTTTCCAGTCCGGTAGACCAGGGCACTGCTCTTTCATGTAGAGTGGATACCACCACTCTTCGATGGCCTGTAGCCCTGTCTCGCCAATATTGACGACTTTACCGGTTGCAGTTGCCTCGTCCAGCGCTTCGCGGCCCGTGGTCTCCCAGATTTCCATGGCGAGGTGCAAGTCCCCGGTTTTGAGACCTGCAAACTGGGCAATGTAATCAGCCTGGACGTATTCGATGTTGTAACCGGCCTCTTCAAGGATACTGCCCATGATCCGGGTGTTGATCAACTGACCGGACCAGTCATGCAAGGTAAGTTTGATGGGGTCAGTTGATTCTACATCAGCCATAGCGGCGGTGGAAAGCATAAGGCTCGCCATAAGCCCCACAGTCAGTTTGGCAATCGGTCGTTTCATCAGTTCATCCTCCAATTTATCTGATAAGCGTTCTCTTGAATTTGATTGTTTTGGACTATATTAACTATTTGAAATTGTTGAATGTCAACATTTTCCCACAAAATATTTGGTATTTGTGGTTTATAAGCCAAAATGACCGTGAACTTATGAGATGATTGTGTAATTAGTGACAGGCGGAATATTGATGCAAACCCATATCAATCATCGCGAACAGGAAATCCTCAGAGAATTGCATCTCGCGGGCGGGTCTTGTCGCATAGGGTTTTTGGCCGAGCGTCTTGGCGTTACAGATGAAACCATTCGGCGAAATATCAAGCTGCTCGAAAGCCGGGGAATGGTACGCAAGGTCCATGGCGGCGTACACTTACCACAGGAATTGACTGAAAAGCCGTTTCAGGCGCGCATGACCAAAAACACATTGGCCAAACAGGCGATTGCAGCACGGGTTGCGGAAATTATCGCCGATGGCGATTCGCTGTATCTGGACACCGGAACAACAACGGCTTTTGTTGCACAGGCTCTTCAGGATCATAAAGACCTGTATGTGGTAACAAACTCGATAGATGCAGCATCGACTTTATCAAGAAGAAACAATAATCGCGTGTTTTTCGCCGGAGGAGAACTGCGCTCTCATGATGGCGGGACTTTTGGTCTTGATGCCCTGAATTTTATTCAACGCTTTAACGTGCAATATGCCGTGCTGTCGGTGGCGGCGATCGACGCGCGTTCTGGATTGATGTTGCACGATTTGCAAGAAGCAAATTTTGCCAAAGAAGCTGCTCACCGGGCAAAAACCCGTATTCTGGTTGCTGACGCTGATAAATTTGAACGCAATGCGCCTATTGTTGTGGAAGATCCTGGCAGTTTTGACGTCATCGTGACCAACATCACGCCACCCGATGATGTTGTTGTGATGTTGGAGAACAATGAAATCAAAATTATTGTTGCCAAATCGTGAAATGAATTCTTCTGCCGCAATCCTGAATTTATGGGTTGGTTCTTCGCGCAGAGAGGCAAAACATTTTGGCCTGATGTTTTTGTGCCCGTTCTGGTTTTTGCCGGCACCTCGCCGCATGTTGCATATTGCAAAAAAATTCAGCTGATAATCCAGTTTTGCAATCAAACTGCATGGAATGATACCCAAAGCATTTGATTATTCTGGCCTGAATCTTGCGACGCTCCTCCAATTACAGGAGGTTTTCGATGCCACATAAGAGAGATTTCAAGCCATATAATGTTGCTGGTGCATACTGTGTTATTGCCGTTTTTACGTTCCTCCTGGGACTTGCCCCGGTTTTGTTTAATATTGCCATCGACCCATATGAACTTGCAGGCCTGCGATCTACGAACCTTGATCGTAAGCAGATTAGTGAAAAGGCCCATTATCCGCTTTGGAAATTTTCGCATTACCCCAGGGAACAAGCCAGTCTGGTTGTACTTGGGGACAGTAGAGCACGGTCGTTACGGGATAAATACTGGCATGAGCTTGGCGCTGTGGAAGCATTCAACTTTGCATATGGTGGCACGACGATTTATGAAATTTATGACACTTTCAATTATGTGAAACAAAATCCGTCACTTAAAACACTGGTTGTCGGCATCCAATTACGCAGTTTTGATCCCGAACATAAAGAGGGGCTGAATCGTGTTCCCGAGGCAATTTCGTTTACACATAACCCATTGAAATATTATTCAAACTGGTTTGTTTCCCGTATCGGGTGGCGACTTATGATGGATCGTTATGTTGAACACTTACAAAAACTTTCTGACCTGTTGCCATTTAGTATTCGTGAGGCAAAAGCCGAAGAGGCTGCACTTCAATCAACGATTTCAAAACAGAGTTTTCTTGATTTTGAAGTATGCGAACGGTGTGTTTTACCAGAAAACATCCCCGCATCAATTCTGGTTCCAGCAACATTTGTTTCTGAACGTCCTTTCACAAACCAGCTTCGGTCCTGGGCTCGGCTTTGGACACCTGTAAAAATCAAACGGATACTGGGAAAAAAGTTCCGATCCCAGGTTGAAGTCAACGCCAGATCAGATTGGAAAAATTTTCAATTCTCTGAAGATTTGTGGAAAAAACTGGAGGTGATTTCAAAATGGAGCCACGCAAACGATGTGGATCTTGTTTTCGTAATTCCTGCAACAATTATAGAAATGCAAAATCGCATCACGGAATTCGGATACGCAGAGCTGAACCATCGTTTCCGTCAGAGACTAACTCGTTTGGGGATTGTTTTTGACTTTGATTATGACAATCCGGTGACACGCCGGATCACCAGTTTTGACGATGCCTATCATGCGAATTCTCGTATCTCCAAACAGATCG
>JAESRR010000003.1 GCA_016764535.1 Cohaesibacteraceae bacterium
GTTGATAGAGGCGGTGAGCAAACATGCAACAGAGAATGGCTCCAATGCGATATACTGGCACACCCACGAGACCAACCACACAGCCATGAAACTGTATGACAAGGTAGCCGACGCCACCGGGTTTGTGATGTATAAAAAATCAGCTGAAATTTAATTGGTAATCCTGGCAGATCAGTTAGCAATATCGGTGAGGATACGAACGGCTCAGGCCTGGGCCGAGCTCACAGCATAAAGAAACGTCAACAACACAAGAGCAATTCCCGCTGTCAATCGGAAGTTTTGTTTTTGTCGTTCTGCACGCTTGCTCAACAACATCTCCAGGTCAGTTTCAACCAATTCTGCCGCACCATATATCAGACTTCATCCACGTGTCAAAATACCTTAACCATTGGTTAACCTGACAGGAACATCTACCGGCGGGGTTTTGGATGGGGTTGACGATGCAAAACGGGAGGTTCCTGCAAAGAACCGATAAGAACCAACATCTCGTTTGTGACATTTTGAATGCCGATAAATTTGGTCCCGCGAATGCGTCGCCTCTCTCGCGTTGAAAGAATCCCGGCAACAACCGGCTTGCCGTTTCGAATCGTGATCATCGCTGTACCGGACAGACCAGGGGCCACATCAAAGGAAACACAATCCGTCGACATGCGGGATTTGCCCGTATGAGCAACAATACAGGGGCGAGAGGTACGTCGCGCAATAAAATATTTATCCCAGTCCAGTTTGCCGCCGCGCTTCTCGATTTGCGGATATCCAGTCAGGAAATACGGCTTCCGGTCATGTACCCCGGGCACTTCAAAGGACGGATAGTTATGAAAAGGCAGATCACGATCTAGCCGGATCAATGCCCAGTCTACAAATCTGGTTTTTGAGGACCGGTGAAATTTGCGCGATACACGAACTTCCAGAATGTTATGAAAATCCCCGGCTTTTAACGGCCATGGAACATATTGTAATTTTCGTGCCCGCAACTCGGGTTTGGAAAAGGGTCGATAGCTGGCAGCAGTTTTTTTATTGCCGGTTGATTTATAAACGCAATGAAGAGCCGTCAAAACCCAGCGCTTGTTGATGGCTATACCACCACAGAATCGCATCGCCTGCCCGTCAAGATTATAAACCCCGCCGGTAAACTTGCCATATTGTTGAATTTCGGATCGCGTGAGTTTGCGGAAATCCGCGTTTACCTGCTGCGCTGTTGCAGAACCGGAAATCGCAGGTGAATGAATTAATCCGGTAGTCGCGATAAGGATCAGAAAACATAAAAATCTACTGACAATTGGCGCGTGAGCCCATATTACGGCGCTTGCTGACCATCCGCCCTTTTTCCATAAATACACAATTGGTTCTGAACTGCTCATAGAACTCTATCAGGCCCTTGCCCTGCATGTTGCCATCCACAAAACGCCCAACATAGCGTACTGCACCACTTTTACCATTGGGAACATCAAGCACACCGCGGCTACCATGGCGCTTGCCGTTTACCCAGTCACCCTTATAAGTGCTGCCATTGGCATAGTACATCTCGCCATGGCCCTGCTTGTGATCACGATCCCACTTACCCAGATATTTATCGCCATTGGTATAATAGAATGTGCCAATTTCCTGCCGCTTGTTTTTTGTCATTCCGCCTTCATAACGACTGCCACCCTTATAGGTACAAATCGCATAGCTGTTGATGTTAACCCCCGCATCAAAATCACCTGAACAAGTCGTGCCATCGCGATAAAATACCTGGCCCTTGCCGCCAATCTTGCCGTACACAAACTTGCCCTGATAACGTTGTTTATTTCCGGCAAACCAGACAAACACTCCGATTCCGTGAGGAACCAGCTTGCTACCATCCTTCCGGATGACCTCGCCGCGATATGTGCCGGTTTTGAATGTAATCCGCCGGGTCACGGGATTGGCATAACTTGCAACCGAATAACTGCACAATATTATGCTCGTACAAGTTAAAATGAGAATGGATTTTATATGTAGTTGTACCATCATAAACACCAGACTTCCCCAACCTTTCAAGTCTGCCCAAATCACGCATGTCCCACCGCAAATATATATATGATGAAATTCTTAATTAATTTTGAAACGTACATTACAAATATTGATTGAATGCATACAACACACTATGACTCATCAACTATACTTGGTATTTGGATTTTTCACTTAACTTGATAAATATTCAACCGTATATAGTTGTAATTCAGTTCAGGGGTTTTGGATCAGATTGGAATACTGGATGTAATCAGGGTACTAATGGTGATCCGGGTGATCGCGATCGGCCGGGCCAATACCCGCTCAACAAGTCCGGGGTTTGAAGGCCTGCAAACACTGCAAGATCTGCGCGAAACACGATATTGAGAAAGCCCCTGGCTTTCAGCGACCAAAAAACTTCAGGACAAAACAGTCAAAGACAGACTCTATCCGCAATTTTCCAACACGCCTTCATTACGGCGTTTACTGACGAGATGGCCATTTTCCATGAACACACAATAGGTTCTGTATTCTTTATAAAACTCTATCCGGCCCCTGCCCTGCATATTTCCATCGACGAATTGTCCGACAAAGCGCACCGCACCATGTTTGCCGTTGGGGACATCAAGTACCCCGTACTGGCCGTGAGGTTTTCCGTCAATCCAGTCGCCGTGATAGGTACTGCCATTGGCATAGTACATCTTGCCCTGCCCATGCTGTTGACCATTATTCCAGTTGCCCAGATACTTATCACCATTGGAATAGTACATCGTGCCGGTTTTATGCCGCAGGCCTTTTTCCATGTAGCCTTCATACCGGCTGCCATCACCAGATGTGCAAACCGCATCGCTGTTGATGTTAACGCCTGCATCAAATTCGCCCGAGCATGTTACCCCGTCATGGTACAAAACCTGCCCCGGGCCCTTAATCCTGCCGTCCACAAAGACACCCCGAAAACTTTGTTTGTCTCCGGAATTCCAGACAAAAACACCGGTACCATGGGGAACCGGCGAACGGCCTTCCTGTTTCAATACCTGACCGACATAGGTCCCGGTTTTGAAAATAATCTGCTTCACTTCCGGGCCAGTAAAAAAGACGATTGAAACGATACTCACCATTATAACGGTCGCAAATATTGGAAGAACAACTTTTAAACGTAAAGGAATAACCATAAAAATCGTCCAGCTCACAATGTTACTTAATTAAAATGCGACTGAAATTATTTATACAATATCTACCCTAATAAAAATTGAACCAATCGGAGCGAAATACAACAAGGCGCTCCGGTTCCTGATCTCAATGATCATTTATACTTTGAAAAAGCGATCACTTCAAATTTCCAAAGGCTGCTCCAAACAGGTTTGTGGTGCTAAAACTCATGCCGGGCGATATCTACCGCTTGTGTTTTCCAATGAGCCAATCGAACGTTTGCTTGATTTACGAGAGCGGCTGCGTGTAGCGTGGATTGTCTGACGAAACGATATCGCCTTCCCCCTTCAATCAACGCTTAGTCACAAATCACCACACCCATATTCGAGACAATAATTTATGAAATTACGCAGTGTTGATCGTACAAAACAGGCTGCAGAAAAACTTGGCCTGTCCATTGAGATCCTGAAGATGAACGAGACGACCCGAACCGCGATGGATGCTGCAAAAGCCTGCAAGTGTGAAACCGGTCAGATCGTCAAATCGATGATCTTTGAGACAAAAGCCACAGGTTCACTGGTCCTTATGTTGGTTGCTGGAGACAGGCAGGTCAATATGGTATTGGCAGCAAAACTGGCTGGTGGACCGCTGGTCCGCGCTGACCCCAAAAAGGTACGGGCGCAAACCGGGTTTGCAATTGGCGGCGTCGCACCCATTGGGCATTTGTGTGAACTGCCGGTCTGGATTGACGAAGCTTTAATGCAACATGAAACGGTTTGGGCAGCTGCCGGTGCGCCCGACACTTTATTTTCTGTCTCCCCGGTCCTGTTGGCCGACAAAACCGGTGCGACCATCGCCAAACTCGCTCACACAAACTGAGCCTTAGGGAAGAGCAGCATCATGAAATCAACAGCGCCACAGGGTTTTGAACATCACCGGATTCAGATCGGTAACGTTTCGCTCAGCGCCCATTCCGGTGGCAGTGGTGTGCCCCTGTTGTTTTTGCATGGCTATCCGCAAACTCACGCCACCTTTGCCAAAGTCATTCCGGAATTCATGCAGCATTTCCGTTGCGTCCTGGTTGATTTGCCTGGTTACGGGCTGAGCACTGTTAAAGACCCGCTGCCGGAAGGTGCATCCTTTTCCAAACGTGCCATGGCGCAAAACATCGTTGAAATGATGCGCCAGCTCGGTCATGAAAAATTTAGTGTGCTGGGGCATGACCGTGGTGCCCGTGTTGCCTACCGTATGGCGATGGACCATCCCGATATCATCACCAAAATCGGTATCATCGAAATCGTCCCCACGAGCGACATGTGGAATGCATTTAATGCAGAAATGGCCCTGAAAGCCTATCATTGGACATTCCTCGCCCAGCCTTATCCGATGCCCGAAAATATGATCAATGCCGATCCGGTGACCTATTGCGACTGGACACTGAAAAGCTGGACACTGGCAAAATCCCTCGATGCCTTTGCGCCGGACGTGCTGGAAAGCTATCGCAAGATGTTCCGCAATCCCGATTGTGTCCACGCCATGTGTGAGGATTACCGCGCAGGCGCGACGATAGRTCGCCAGCTTGATGAAGCCGATCAGGCCGCGGGCAACAAGATCAGGGCACCGTTACATTTTGTCTGGTCCACCAATGGCTTTCCGGCCAGCACAGGTGATCCAATTGGCATCTGGCGCAACTGGGCCGACACTGTTACCGGCAACGACATTATCGCCGGGCATTTCGCCCAGGAAGAAAATCCACAAGGCATCATCGACAGTTTTGTACCATTTTTCAGGGATTGAAAACCTAATCCGTGGGTGGAATACCCTGTGCAACACCGGCATCGACCACCCAGTCAATAAACTCGGAAACACCAGGGCGGGACAGCGCCATATCACTGGTCACCAGGGCATATTGCCAACCGGATTTGAATGGTGGTGCGCAGGCGATTAACCGGCCTGAATCAAGGTCTTCGTCAACCAGCATGTGGGGCATCAACGCCACACCCAGTCCGGCACGAACAGCTTCCACCATCATAAAAAAATGCTCAAATTCCGGGTTGGTCGCATCGCGTCCGGTGCGTGCAGGCTGGATAACCCCAAACCTGTCACCATAGGCGCGCCACGTATCAAACCGGGTTGTATGGATCAACCGCGGCACCTGCCATAAATCCTGCACGCCTTTGATTACATGCAGTTCCAGAAATTCTGCGCTGCACACCGGTACAAGATACTCATGAGAGAATGGATAGACAGACAGCGAACGCCAGCCACCACTACCCCATGTCATCACCACATCAAGTGTGGACGGGTCCCAGTTCACCGGGTCCTTGTGAGAATCCTGAAAATCCGCATCGATGGTTTTGACAGAAAAAGTAATCGACGGATGGCTTTTCATAAATATTGGCAACCGTGGAGCCAGCCATAAACTGCCCAGCGATGGCAACACGCCCACCCGCACGGTGCCTGATACCGGATTGCCAAACCCGGCCTTGGTGCGCTCCACCAGATCAATCGCCTCCAGCGCCGAGCGTGCAAGTTGCCGCCCGTCTGCAGTGATCGCCAGTGATCGACCCCGACGCGAAAATAACACCACACCAAGACTGGTTTCCWAAGCCTGAACCCGCCTTGATATCGCGCTCTGGGTAATGCCCAGTTCGTCCGCAGCGCGTGTGAAACTGCCATGTCTGGCAGCGGCCTCAAACGCCGGTAAAGCCGAGAGAATTTGCGCATTACTCAGATTGATCGACTTTTTGGACACGATTGTCCCTTTCTTACATGAGTTAAACTCATTGTTTTATGCATTATACTGCATTTTTAAATGAGAAATACTATTGTATAGATCAGGGGCAAGCTAATAAATGCAACAACTGACAGCCACACCCCGCTCACCAGAGCTTTCCGCAAGAAATTGGTGTGGCTGTCATTTTTTCTATAAAAGAGTGACCAGATATGGAATTGATCCGCGCCCCCCGGACCCGTGACATAAACCCGGCTGACAAATTGACGATAGGCATGGTGCAGATGGCGCCGGTCTGGTTGAAACGCGAGGCAACGTTGGAGAAAGTTATCACTGCCGCCGCGCGTGCTGGCGAGGAAGGCTGCCAACTGGCGGTATTTGGCGAAGCCCTGGTGCCCGGTTATCCGTTCTGGATTGAAAACACCAATGGCGCAATGTTCAACGACCCCAAACAAAAGGCCATCTACGCCCGCTATGTTGATGAAGGCGTAGTGATTGAACGGGGTGATCTAAAGCCTCTTTGTGCAATCGCCAAACAATATGGCATGGCAATTTATGTTGGCATTATGGAGCGCGCACCGGATCGTAGTGGCACCAGCCTTTATTGCACGCTGGTTTATATTGATGCCACCGGCACCATCCAGTCTGTTCACCGCAAACTGCACCCTACCTATGAAGAGCGCCTGGCATGGGCACAGGGTGATGGCCATGGTTTACGGGTTCATGATCTGGGACCATTCCGTGTTGGTGGATTGAACTGTTTTGAAAACTGGCTTCCACTCGCCCGTTCGGCGCTCTATTCCCAGGGAGAAACGCTGCATGTCAGCGTCTGGCCAGGCGGACTGCACAATACCCATGATCTGCCGTTGTTCATCGCAAAGGAATCCCGGTCATATGTCATCGCCTGTTCCGGTTTGATGCGAACCGAAGATTTCCCCAAAGACACACTGGCGCTGGAAGAAATACTGGAGAACTGCAAGCCGGTCCTTGCCAGTGGTGGCAGTGCCCTTGCCGCGCCCGATGGGTCATTTATCATCGAACCGGTAGCCGATATTGAAGCGCTGATCATTGCCGACATTGACAATGCGATGGTCCGCGAAGAGCGCCAGAACCTTGATATTACGGGCCATTATTCCCGCCCCGATGTCACCAGATTGATGGTTGATCGCACCCGCCAGAGCGTTGCGGAATTCAAAGACTAGCGGAAATTCAAGTGATTATATCTTAAGCCAATACCGGGTGCTTTTTAATGTGCCGGTTCGGGACAACGCACCCTTTTTAACAAGATCGAAAAGGTCCCGGGTTGCCGTTGCAGTAGTAGTGTCTGCAATTGTAATATAATTGCGGGCACTCAACCCGCCTTCAAACCCATCCGGCCCGGCATCAAACATGCGTATCAAAGCCCTTTCTTGACGGAGGTTCAGTTGGCCACGCAATGCGTCAAACAGCTTTGTCTTGGCTATCAGATGATCAATTATTGCGATAGAATAATCCTGCGCTTTCAATACCGAGCCTGCGAACCAGGCGAGCCAGGAAGTTATGTCCATTCCTTTATTGTTCGCTTCAATATTCACATAATATAACTTCCGATCTATCGCGATTTGACGCGACAGAGCGAGCAGGCTGGGCTGACCAATTGCCTGGGCAAGACACTTTTCACTCAGTGCCCGCGCAATACGACCGTTACCATCTTCAAATGGATGAATGGAAACAAAATACAAATGTGCCAAACCGGCTTTTGTAAGAGCAGGCAGACGGCAGGCCTCAAACCATTCAATAAAAATCTGCATTTCACGTTTAACAATTTGAGATGGCGGTGCTTCAAAATGCACCATCCGTTTTTGCATTGGCCCGGAAACCACCTGCATGACATCATGTCCAGTGCGATACATGCCAACCGGCCCAATATCATTCGCACCCCGACAAACAAGTTGATGCCATTCGAAAAGTGTTTGATCCGTAAGTGGTTGCCCGAAATGCTCAAAACAGGCAACCATGAGTTCGGCAATCCCACTTTCAGCCGGTCTTGACTGAACTGTTCCGGGTAAACCAAATTGTTGTCGAATAGATGATCGAACAGAAGATCTGTCGAGGATTTCACCTTCAATCAAGGAAGTTTTTAGCGCCTCATCAATTAAAAGGCTTATCTGAATCCGGTCTTTGTCTTCACGTGTCAAATGTACCCAGGAACCGGTCAACCGACCCGCACCGAGCAAAAACCGTTGTTCCATCGCAACCAAAGATTCAGCATCAAATCGCCAGTCGGGCCAGTTTTTCTGTTGCCAATTCCATAACATGATCGATAATCCCGATATTTATCGATCAATATTCGCTAATTAATGATCGATAGCAAGGCAATTTATCGATCATGTTATGTTCGCTGCGCAACGTCAAAAGGGAGCAGCACCCCCTTTTAACCATTTTTGGACTAAATAGACTTACTTCAGTTTGGCAAACTTGGCCTGAAGCGCTTTCACTTTACGGCTGACGCTGTCACCCTTTTTCATTGAACCGGTTTCGCCGCTGGACGGGGCATGCCAGGTGCCGGATTTACACGTCTTGTTGCCATTCACCTTCCATTTACCGACGACATAATGTTTATTTTTGCGATGCCAGCTAAGGAAAGTTCCATCGGGTGCAAAATACCCCTTGGTCCTTTTCCAGTTTGCCGTTTTGCCTGAATATATTTTTTTGACCTGGGCGCTCGACAGTTTTTTAGCCTTGGGAGAAAGCGTATGGGACATCGCAGGTGAGCATAGACCAACCGCATTTGTTGCCAGCATCAAATGCCTGAAAACATGCTTCATAAAAAGCTCCGTCTCAATATATTGATATCAATGGAACGAAGAATGCTGCGTGTAAAAACCGGGCGCATGACCCATTCGGGTTATTGTGCAATCATTTATTGCAAACGACATACTCAGCCCGGAATTCGGGTAATCAGGGTAATCAATTCACTTTGTTTGTTCACCCCGGCTTTTTGAAAAACCATTTTCAGCTGGTTGCGCACCGTGTGGATGCTCAATTCTCGCGATGCGGCGTAATCCGAAAGGCTGTCCCCTTGTGTCATCGCCTGTGCAAGTTCAGCTTCCGCCAGTGTCATTTTATAAAGCCCTGTGAGGATATGAATAACCGGATTGCGTTTGCGCGCCGGATCAACCAGCGTCAAAACCGCCACCGGTCTTGTTGTCTGCAAGAACATGCCAATTTCGCCAATCAACTCCTGTGCAGAACCAAGAGGTAACAATAGAGCAAAATACGGATCAAACATGTCACGGGATTTGATGGCAAAAACGTCCGGACCAGCAGATGTCTCACCCGATGAGAGCGCATGCATATTTTTTGACATGATCCGGTCTGCCTCTGGATCAAATGCGTGCAACACATGGAATTGATCGAGATATAAAAGTGATTGTTTTTGTAAAATAGCATCAGCAGTTTTGTTGAAATGACAAATGCAACCATCTTTATCCAGTAGAACAACGGCATTGCCGATACGATCCAGAGCTTCACTATATCCCTGGCGTTGCAATTTGGCACCCTCCAGCGCCCGTTGCATTTGAAAGGCCCGGGAAAGATGTGGCGATAATACTTTCAGCAAACACAGCCAGTTATGCTCCAGCCTGTCGCGATCCCTTTCGCGAATGTTCCCGGCAAGCAACACCATCCGGTCAGCTTCATTAAACAACGCCATACCGCCACCGGCGACAATGTCCCCCTGCGGTACCACCCAGTCATTGTAAAATTCGGTTTTTTGAAGTTGATCACGCGGCAGCAGCTGATCAGATGTCAGTAATGTCCCGGTTTTCGCCTGCATGATGCGCGGTGTCCAGGGACTGATTGAACCGAAATGCGCCATGAATGTATCGTTAAAATCAGGATCATAATTGGTGATGCCGCCAATGATGGTTTCACTCACCACCATGTCATATCCGTACATGGTGAGCGGAATATCTCCCGCGACAACTGACATTTTTTCCACCAGCGTCTGCCACTCGCCGGTCATGGCACATTGATAAATATCGTCAACAAGGCCGGATATTACGCTGCTATCAAGTTCTCTCATCCTGGTATCCGGGCGATCAGTGCCACCAGTTCGCTTTGTTTCCTGACACCGGTTTTATCAAAGATAATTTTGAGCTGATTGCGCACTGTATGCAGGCTAATTGAATGCGTTTCAGAATATTGCAAAAGAGAAAGTCCCTGGCTCAGGGAACTCGCCAGCGCAGCTTCCGCAGGGGTGAGTTGATAGAGACCGGTCAATATATGCGCCACAGGATTGCGTTTGCGGGCCGGATCAACAATCATCAAAATTGCTACCGGTTTTGCACCCCGTGAGGGATCCTGAATATCACGCAAAGACACAACGTTTGAGACTTGGCCTCCCCGGCCCGTGAGCGGTAAAACCAACCCATAACTGGCTTCAAATCGATCTCTTTTATGGATGGCAAATACATCTCCGATCTTTTCCGGGGACCCGGATGCAATGGCTTTTAGACTATGTTGAATTGTTTTGTTGGCGACAGGATCAAACGCCGCAACAGATCTATACTGATCCAGATAGATCAAATCCTTGTTGTCCAGCAGTGATCGCGCCGCAAGATTGTGATGACAAATATTACCGGACCCATCGATTAAAAATGCAGCATTACCGGTCCGTTCAATTGCTTCACCATATCCCTGTCGTTCAAGGTTAATGCCGCCAAGTGCCCGTTGCATCCGAAAGGCGCGGGTCAAATGTGGAGTAAGAATCCGCAGTAGATCCAGCCAGCTGTCTTCGTGGCGCACACGGTCTTTCATCCGGATATTGGCACCCAGAACCATCATACGGTCATTGTCATTAAACAAGGTCAGGGCTCCGCCGCCCATGCAATTTTCCTGCGGCAGCATCCAGTCATTATGATATTCAGTGCCGATCAATTGATCATCAGGGACATGCAATCGGGACGAACCAACTTCCCCGGTTCTGGTATTTGAAATTTTCTCGGCCCAGGGGTTTATCCCGGAATAATGCTGTACAAATGAACTAACGAAATCTGGATCAAAATTCTGGAAATTCATGATTTGAAAATGGTCAATCTGAATATCATAGCCGTACATATAGATTTTCGTATCGCCGGAAACCCGTGCCAGCTGTTCAATGGTATGTTGCCATTGGCCGCTTAGCGCTGCGCCATATATCCCATCAATAAGTGCATAAACATTGGATTGGTCGAGCTCCCGCATTCACTCACCTCCCTAAATGGTTTCTGCCCTCTCGATCCAAATCATGACCGGTAATTTCAGAATATTCAACCACATAGCCCAAATGGGTCATGCGTACCTTGCGGAAATTGCTTTTACTTGGTTCGGATTGATTTTCGAACTCCGGGGAAAACTTATGAATTTTGGGAAACTAGCCTGCGCTATCTGTATATCAACCGCATTTTTGGCTGCACCGGCCGTTGCAGCCACCTTCAAGCCGATCAACACTGAAAAAGACTTTATGAAACTTGCCGTTGGAAAAAAATGGGTCAGCAAAAAGGGTTTTGTAGCGTATTTTAACAAGGATCATACCTTGTCTGGCGGTTTCGGAAAAAAGAAAATGACCGGCAAGTGGAATTGGGAAGGCAAATACTGGTGCCGAACGGTAATCCTTGACGGCAAAAACCTCGGGCATGATTGTCAGGTGCATGAGATCTCCGGGAATCAACTCAAATTTACCCGGAAAAAGGGCAAGGGCGCGACCCTTATTTACACAACAAAATAGAATGTGGTTGAGCAAATTTGCTTTGAACCAGGCATCGGGGGAGAAATCCCCCGCCTGCGGAACCAGAGCACAATCAACACATAAAAAAGCTGTTGAACCGATCACGCCATCTCAGAGCGAACAGCCGGATTATCCCGAATACTTCAATGATGCGAATAGTCCGGATGACCTCTTGCTTGTCCTGAATAACGACTAACGAAGCCGGAATTCTCAGCCATATCAAAAAAGGCACCCGTGTTTTGAATCTCGCCCGGAAGGAAAAGAAGCCGTGTTTGCTGACTGGCTCCCTGTAACAGCTCACACCATACCTTCACACAAATTCAGGAAACCTCACGCGTGTTCGCAACACCAAACATCGCATTAATAGCTCTGGGCACCAGCTTTTTTCTGGCAATCACTCTCGCTACACGCCTGCATTTTAAATCAGTTTCCATGTCGGCAGGAATGATGGCCATTTCGTTTTTGTCCGCTTGCGGAATATGTAATTTTTGTTGGCAGGTATTTGAAGCAGTAAACTATTCGGCCGTTTCAGCAGTGTTGATTTGCACCGCCTGGTTACTCTTTATCAGCGCAATTCTCGCCACACGCAGCAAAAACCTCAAACTTGCCTTTGATCATCACGGCACGCCTCAGGAGATTGTGACAAGCGGCCCGTTCAGATATTTGCGGCATCCGTTTTACACTTCCTATGTCATATTCTGGGCAGGATGTGCACTAGCTGCATTAAATACAGCAGGTTTTATTTTCCCTGGTTTATTGTTGGCCTTCTACATTCGGGCCGCAAGATCAGAAGAACAATTTCTCGAGAAGTCGGATTTATCTGCCCAGTATCAGGATTACAAAAGTCAGCTCTCCTGGCCGTGGTCGAGGCCGTGAGTTACACATATTTTACCGCTACAGATCGCGAAATGGAGGACATCTTTCGCCTGCGCTACAAATGTTATCGGCGTGGCGGTGCAATAAGTTCGAATACCGGAAAGTTCTTTTGTGACAAATATGATGGCTTGGCGAACACGGCAGTCTACGGAATAAGACAAAACAACAAACTTGTTGCCTCAATCAGATTGCACACTCTTACCAGCACGATGTATGCGTGCCCCGCATGGGAAGCATTCGGTGATCACGTCTCACCTGTGCTGGAGCAGCACTCTTCAGCGATGGAGGGGTCCCGTTTTGTGGTTGACCCCATGGTTGGCCGCACCCGCAAGCACCTGGCGCTATTCACCCTTCAATTGCCGCTACGGATAGCCATCAAGCATAAAATCGAAATTGGTTTTGCTGCGGTACGTGAAAAACATATCGGGTTTTACAAAACTGCCGGGCATTTTGAACAAGTCAGTGAACCACGTCCCTATCATGGCCTGAAAACAAATCTGGCCTTGTTACAGGTCAACATTCCCCAAAATCGAATACTTCTCCAGTCCGCAAGCTAGGGCGATTTTTTTCGTATGGGGCGGGTTCGAATTTTATTTATTGGAAAGACGCAAGTATGGAAGCAACGATAAATAGGGTTCTTGCTACAGCCATGGACAATCTTGAAGCAATTTCGGCTCACACCACGATTGAACAGTTAACGGCGGAACTTGCCAATATTTACGATCAGACATCGACTAAAGGCGAGAGAAATTTGTTTGCAACAACTTGTCAGCAACATGCCCTGCATCAATACATTATGAAAGTTCCATATTCACACCGCGCATTTGAAAAACCAGGAGGTTATGCAGGAGACGCGATCATGCTTGACTATATACAAGCCCGGCATTCCCGTTCAATCGGCCATCGGTGCTGCCATACATGCAGCGACTACCAGTCTGCCTAACGCGCAAAGCATTCTGTGGCGTCGGAATTATCTTGGTCAACTCATTCTTGAAGTTTCAAAAAACAAAAATGGCGCCGGGATCTTTTCTGTTGCTTGTGGTCACATGCGCGAGCTGGACAATATCGATGTCCCGAAAGATACAAAATTTTGCGCACTTGATCAGGACCAGAAATCTCTTTTGGAATTGAAAAAATGTCATCCGGAAAAAATATAGAATATGTAACCAAACCGATCACGCACCTGTTTTCAGCACACCAGGACAGACAATTTGATCTCGTTTATTCAGCCGGGTTATTTGACTATTTGTCCAACAGAATTGCTCGCAAATTGATCCGGTGCCTTTACAGAAGTCTTGTACCCGGGGGCTTGTTGTCCATAGGAAATTTCACGCCAGACAGCCACGGGCGGGGCTATATGGAAGGACTGATGGCCTGGAGCCTGATCTACCGGGACGAACATGACATGGAACGCATGCTGGATGGAATTGTTCCCATTCATGAATGGCGTATGTTCCGGGATGACATGAACAATGTTGTCTATGTTGAAATCCGGAAAGGCTGAACACCAATTCGATTATACTTCCCGAACATCAACAAGTCCTGGCATAAATGAAACGCAATCTCGAAGCGGAGCGACTTCATCAAGCGCATCAGCATACATCCAGAGAATTTCAGAATGCTGGATGTCACCTTTCCGATAGCCCAGATACTGCGCGTCACCCTTCCACTTACAATGTGTGGTGCGGCTTGAAGGAACCAGATGTATTTCATCAATATCTGCGCGCGGAATGTAATAAAGCCCCGAATGGCCGCCTTCGATCAATCGGATGGCATTGGTTGAGCGTGCGATTTCATCGCCCCCGATGGTCACAATGACTTCATGCCCGACCGGTTCCATAGTGATATACCCGTCCCATACTGTGGTTTTTTCTTTCAACACAATCATGCTCCCTTTGCGACAAGCGTCTCTATTACATCCAGACTTATATCAAGTTCCGCCTGTGTGTTAAATGCATGAGGTGAAAGACGGGTGATTGCGGGACGATCATCAAACCATAAGGGACCGTATGTCGCCATCGGTGTACCCGAATTTATGTTTTGCTCTGCCAAACCTTTGCGGAAATGTGTTGGCGACAAATCCGGATGGCTGAAGGTCACAATGCCGCTCACCGCATCACCATTCTCGTGGGTGCGAATACCGCTTATATCTTTAAGACCAACCCGCAAATGAGCTGCAAGCGAGGTAATAATGTCCTGCACGCTCCGCCAGTCTGTTTTAAGCGCCAGCCTGATTGCTTCAGCCAACCCCATGCGCACCACATAACTGGATTCGCCATATTCGAACTTCCTTGCATCCRGCCGTATTTGCGGCGCGCCATCGATAAACGGGCCGGAAAACTGATCAATGCCGGATGGCTGCACATTATCAAGAAATCGCTGGCTGAAAACGGAAAAACCAGCACCGCGCGGACCGCGAATATATTTGCGGGTGCTGACCGTTGTAACATCAAACCGTGGATTTGAAAGATCTGTTGAAACCTGGCCGAAACTCTGCGCTGCATCGATAAAAAGCCACGCGGGATGGTCAGTCAACAGGTCTGCAATTGCATGAACCGGATTAATCAACCCGTTGATTGCGGGGACCCAGGTGACACAAACCACACGCACGTTTTCATCAAGCATGTTTGAAAGTGCTGTGGTATCAATCGCACCGTTCTGATCTGAAGGAATGATATCCATTCGCGCGCCACTGGAAGCGCAGCGATGTTGTATAGCGCTGATATTGCCGCCCCACTCTGTTTCACCAACAAGAATACGATCACCAGGTTTCAGATCAAGCGCCAAAAACGGCATTTGCCAGGCAGACGTATTACTGCCAAAGAGCGCCAGGAGAGAGCCACAAACACCGGTCAATGATGCGAGATCCCGATAAATTTGCTCAAGGGGTTCCGCCTGGGCCTGCATCGCTTCGGTATTCCCTATCCGGGCTTCCAGCTCCATATGGGCCGTCATTGCCGCGTAAACAGATCGGTCCGGCAGGGACCCTGCTGCGTTGTTTAAGTGAATAAAACCATCAAGATGAGGGATGTTACGACGCACGACAATCGAGCCTCCGGTGAAGGATCTCCACCCATTGACAGATCGGAGAAGACCAGGTTAGTTTCATAGGAATATCACAATATAGGCATATAGTTATAATACTATATGATGTCAATGACCGAAATTCAGACAACAAAACTATTCGCTGCGCTGGGTAATGAAAAACGCATGCAAATCGTAACGTGGATGCATGACCCGATAGCCCATTTCCCACCCCAGCGTGATGGGGATCTGGTTGAAATCGGTGTTTGTGCAGGAGCAATTGTAAGCAAACTCGGCGTCAGCCAGCCCACCGTGACAGCGCATATGAAAATTCTTGCAGAAGCAGGTCTTGTGACATCGCAGCGCATCAAACAATGGACATTTTATCAATTGAATACCAAAACCCTGCTTGCGGCGCAGGCAAAACTACAACATCTTGCCGCCTTGCCTGGCAAAGACTAAACCCGCGCAAAATCCGATATCGTATCAACACTGATACCTCCACGACACACTCAATAAATTTCGCTGTTGCAATCGCAATTGAATACCCGCGCGCCATTGCAGGACGCCCGGTTGCGTATTAACCCGGTTTACGACGCAGATAAATTCCCTTGCGTAAGCTCCCCTTGAATTCCAGCCAGGACCGGGACCATGACTGTTATTGCATTTCACAATCTGGGTTTCTCTGCCGCGCGCGACATGTATGCCGGTGTCAATTTTTCACTTAATCGCGGCGAACGCCTTGGGGTTGTCGGCAATAACGGCATTGGCAAATCAACCCTGTTCCGCTGCATCGCCGGAGAGACAGGGCCTGGCGAAGGCGAAGTGGTCCTCGCCCGCAATCAACAGATCATCATGGTGTCACAGGAAGTGCCCGATGACCTGCTCAAACTCACCATGTTTGAAGCTTTGCTCGACGGCTTGCCACCGGCGGAACGTGACTATGATTCATGGAAAATAGATGTGCTTCTCGACGAGATTGCAGCGCCGATGGATCACCGGGATCGCAAGGTTGGCGACCTGAGTGGTGGCTGGCAACGTATGGTGATGCTGGGTCGATGCAGTTTATCCCAGGCCGAAATCATCCTGCTTGATGAGCCAACCAATCACCTGGATCTGGCAAAAATCCTCTGGCTGGAAAACTGGATCAACAGCCTGCCGCCCACACGCACCGTGGCGATGATCAGCCATGACCGGTTGTTCCTTGATAACTGCACAACATGCACTTTGTTTTTGCGGGTTGGTGAATCAAAAAACTTCAACTTCCCGTTTTCAAAGGCTGCTGATTTCCTCGCTCAACACGACGAGGAAGCGCAGATCCTTGCCGATAAAACCAACGTCAAACTCAAAAAAATGGAGCAAAGCGCTCACAAATTACGCCAGATTGGTGTTGATCATTTTTCAGAAAAATCCCTGCGCAAATCCATCCAGATCCAGAAGAAGGCTGAAATGCTGAAGGATACCCTCCCGGAACTGGAACGCGAAGAGCGAAGGGACATCACGCTGAGCAATCGCGATACCCACCAGAAATATATGATCGAAATCAACAATATTCAGGTGAGTGACCCGAACGACACGCCGCTGTTTGGTATCGAAAAACTGGTCATGGCAAAGGGAGAGCGGCTTGTCCTGTTTGGAAAAAATGGTGCGGGAAAACCGCAATTCATCGAATTGCTCAACAGACAGCTGAAATTACAGCGCGAAGACAGGGTGAAAGGTCTGCACATCGCAGCAACGGCCCGAACCTGTTATCTTGATCAGCACCTATCATTCCTGCCGCAAGGTTTCACTGTCTTTGAGCAGGTCAAGGACGTGTGTGACATCCTTGATGACCGCTGTCGTTCCCTGCTAATCAATGCCGGGTTTACGTTGCCAATGCAGAAGGTGAAAATCGCCAGTCTGAGCCCGGGCGAAAGGCTACGCCTCGCTCTTGTTTGCTTTCGGTTGCGGACACCAAATCTCTATTTCTTTGATGAACCAACAAACCATCTGGATATTGCCGGGCAGATCCTGCTTGAGGAACAGATCAATTCCATCAACGCGACATGTATCATCATTTCCCATGATCGCCGTTTTGTGGAAAATGTCGGCAACCGGTTCGCGATGATCAATGGCAAAAAGCTGGAAGATATAAAAGCGCCGGAAACGTTTTACCAAATTCTTCGAGCCAATGCCGTATAATCAATTCATGCGCCCGGATGAAGGATCAAACCAAAATCCGGTCGCTTAAATAGGCTATTGCGGTACCGAGGTACATTGAATTTTCATTGGCCTGGCCTGGCATCCCCGTGGCCACCAATAGGTAGATTGTCCGTTTTTATATTTGCCACAGAGGTTCTGGCCGTTACAGACGCAATGCGCACCGGCACCGCAAATGCGTTCGGGGTGATTGCGCACCCAGCCAGTGGTCCAGCTGCCACCCACCTGATCCCAGCGGGATTTGTATTTTTGCCCGGCAGTTGCCGCCGAGATACTTGCAAAAGTCATCAACACCGTCAGGACAACACATAGAGGTTTTAAAAGGCGGAACATAATATCACCATTGGGATTCAGGAAAATGGATAACAGATAGCGGATTACTGAGCGCAATACTGTGCCACTGCATCACACAGATTGTTGTGAACACGGGTTGTTTTCAGCCATTTGGTATTGGTGACAAAATACTGACCGGCAATGTCATCTCTCGTATAGAGCCAGCCGCGTTTGCCATTTTTACAAACCAGCGCACGATTGCCATTGCGAACAGTTGGTGTTTCACGAGGGTAGTGCCAGTTCCAGCTACCTGGCAGAGACTTCGCGCCATATGCCTGGCATTCATTGGCGTAAGCCGAACTGCCCAATCCGCTCAATAAAGCGACTGTCAGCACAAAAACTGAGATTGATCCTGATAAACGCATTTCATTCTCCATATCTGTAGCCAAAATTGCAAATTCCGCTCCCAAAATCCAGCRTTTCGRTGTACTAGTACATTTCAACCCGGAACGCATATACACAATTCAATAAACAGTTAACGGTCAAGCTTCCGCACGACGTAAACAATTGTGAAGAAGAACAAATTTTAAGTGACAAGTCACCCGAACGTTGGTGAACTATTTTATGTTGTTCGTAATCCCTTCCAATTTCATCTTACGAACAAATTGATGTTCCAGTWGACATTTCAAGTCTTCGAATTGAGTTGGAAAATATATGAAAATCGCCATCAATGGCTGCGGAATTGCMGGACCAACACTTGCCTACTGGTTACGAAAATACGGATATRAGCCSGTCCTGTTTGAAAAATCTGCAACATTGCGCAAAGGYGGTTAYCTKATTGATTTTTGGGGTTCRGGATACGACATYGCCGAAAAAATGGGYCTGTTTCCCCAAATACTCGATGAYGCCTACATYATGCAGCAGMTGCGYACAGTCTCYGCAAAAGGCCGCACGACRTCTTCGCTAAATGTATCVGTATTTCAGGAAGTRACMGGCAATCGRTATCTSAGTATTGCCCGCAGTGAYTTATCAMGGCRMATATTCGARGTTTGTGAGGGWATCGACACAAGRYTGGGCWCRTCRATTGTCGRGCTGCAAGATCARSCTGAWCATGTMGATGTCCAGCTGTCKGATGGAAGTTCAGAACAATTTGATCTGGTTATTGGYGCTGACGGSCTRCACTCCAAAGTWCGYGAYWTGRCCTTCGGMAAATCCGATWCCTWTGAACGTCACACAGGGCTYTATGTTGCWGCCTTCAGTGTCTCTGGTTATAGCGAAAGAGACGARTTGACGATGGTATCCCACACGGTGCCAAACAGRCAGTTGACCCGGGTGACCATGCGSGATGATCARACMCTGTTCCTGTTTATTTTCTCKGACAAATATGTCGAACAGCAGCCRMARAAYGACACCGACATWAAATCRATGYTRMATACAATWTTYGGCGATATGGGCTGGGAAACMYCYGCGGTTCTCGATCACATGGATAGCRTTGAAAATATCTATTTTGATCGTGTCAGCCAGATTAGATTGCCGCARTGGTCAAAGGGCCGGGTTGGTCTGCTTGGTGACGCTGCCGCCTGCGCCTCTTTGCTTGCCGGAGAGGGTACCGGTCTTGCAATGACGGAAGCCTATGTTCTCGCCGGAGAATTAAAGCGGGCCRAWGGTGATCACCGGATTGCATTTGACGCATACCAGAAGCTATTGAAGGACTATCTCCTGAAAAARCAGGATACGGCCCTGAAGTTCAATCACTTTTTTGCGCCWCGAAACAAACCAACTCTTATWGCCCGGGACATWYTGACCAATCTCGCRTCKGTTCCGTTTYTTGCAAAACTRATGCTTGGCRGCACCTTCAAATCAAATYTGGTATTGCCCGATTATGARGCCGAATARTCMATWYCGGRTSACASCTAMYTGGCTTCCYTGTCCAGRTGCCAAAGYAATGCAAAGCCGTTTTCRTCGAGTGAAACAAGTGTCTGACCRTTTTGCGAAAGYACRGTTTTGGACAAATATTTGTCATGYCCGGTAAACRCATTYCGCTGTTTKCCRGTKGTAGCATCCCAGACACGGACAATATAATCCGAGCCATAGGTAACGATGTTTCKGTCTTCCGGTGATATCRCAAYATCAAACACCCCTTCATCMAGCGTCTKCATTGCATGGACAAGYKCACCMGATTTCACATCCCAAACCTTTGATGACCCATCCCAGCTTACAGAGGCAAGTGTGTTGTTATCGGARAACAAGGCAATGTCGGACACCAGATCATCATGSCCTTTKATCCTYTGYWGCAWTGATGCGGTCGAAAGATCRTGDATTTGCAAATAACCATCGCTGTYGCCGGTRATCAACAGCTGHCCATCGCTGGATAAAACCAGYTCTGAATATGTAGCCYCTTCTGCATCRATTTGATGCATTTGCTTGCCATTTAATGTGTTGTGAAYRGTAATCCGYTSCCAKGARCGCATGACAACCAGWTTGCCATCTGCCGATATGACCACAGACTTTAAYTTGTCATCATGGCCATCAAGCGTGTGAAGGTATGATCCATTCAACGCATYCCAGATCGTTGCCCGATCCYTGTTAAACGTCGCGATCARTTGGCTGTCGGCAGAAATCGATATCRTGTCCAGCTTATCAAGGCCGTCAACCAGCTCGGCACGYAATGTYCCBGATTTTGTGTCCCAYACCCTCGCTGTATAATCAAAGGCRCGGGTAACGATAAAACGACTGTCAGGAGAWATCGCAACCGAWCGAATAAAGTCCGAATGYCCGTCCATGGCATGTAGCAGCATGCCGGACTTTGCATCCCAAATCYGGACTATTGCGTCATTGGACCCGGTTACGAGGTATGAACCATCMGGWGACCAGGCGACRACACCCACTTCGTCYTCATGTCCGCYCAGTGTTTGGATCACYTCCCCGGTTTGCGCATCATGGATATAGGCATTTCCATCCCGTGACCCGGTGAGAACAAAACGATTATCGGGTGAGATCGCGACGTCCTTTATATTACCGTCACCCAGTYSAATACCCTGGTTGAGCGTACCGGCATTCGCTTCAGAAGCGAGAACTCCGCAGAACAGCACCAGAGCAACAAATTTTATCAAACGCAGCAAACCAGCCTCCCGAATACAAAACTATCGAAYATTAAATNTCCGAATGGCATCTTTCCAGTACTCCACGACACTGTCAAATTTAACGGGTAAAAACAYCCTGTTTTCTATAACCATTCTAAACTTGAGTATTTTATTCACAAATAGAAAAATACTTCCAAATTTAAAGTTGACAAAATAACTCAACTTAGTGCTATTTGCGATATCYTTTATCYGAAWAKMCCCACTGCAGACCTTGAATCTGCAAAGGAAAAATGATGAATATCAACAACTTATATAGAAGTGTTTGCRGTRCYGTACTTGCAKTCGGGCTTGCAACAGCCCTTGGTTCARGTGTYGCCBTTGCGGAAAAAATCACACTAACAGACATCGCGGGCCGCACCGTGGAAGTCGAAAAAAACCCGTCRAGRATCGTCCTTGGTGAAAGCCGGATGATCTACTCCCTTGCCCTGCTTGATCGGGAAAATCCGTTCAAACGBATCGTTGGCTGGAAGAACGATCTTGAAAAATTTGACCCGGATCAYTTCCGCAAATATCTSGCCAAATTTCCCGATATGATCAACATCAAGAACTTCGGCAGYCCCTATTCAAGCGAGTACAGTCTYGAAGCACTGATCGCCGCTGACACAGAAGTTGTGATCCTCAACCTGGGTAAATTGCTCAAGGCACAGGAAAGCGGCCTGCTCGAAAAACTCGAAAAAGCCGGTGTCGCCGTAATCTTTGTCGATTTCCGCCAGCGTCCTACACARAACACAGTTCCGAGCMTGCAAATTCTCGGTCGRCTGCTTGATCGCCGCGATCGYGCCGATGARTTTGTMGATTTCTACGTCAARAATATGCAGACCGTTTTCACSCGTATTACATCCATCAAGGATGCTGACAAGCCCGTCGTCTTCATCGAACGCGCWGCGGGCTAYAACCCCAATAAATGTTGCAACACATTYGGCAGYGCCAACCTTGGTCGCCTTGTTGATCTCGCCGGTGGCATTCACTGGGGAACCCGCAAGTTCCCGGGYTTTGCAGGCAAGGTYAATCCGGAATCGATCTTTGTTGATGATCCSGATGTSATCATTGGTACCGGTGCCAACTGGGCAGAAGCCAATCCTGCGACTACAGCTGTTCTGTTCGGYTATGAAGCCGACGAGAAAATGGTTTCAGAGCGKATMGCAGCCCTTGCAGCACGCAAAGGCTGGGGTGAACTGAAATCTGTAAAAACCGGCCAGTTCCATTCCATCTACCACCAGTTCTACAACAGCCCCTATCACTTTGTRGCTTTGCARRYWTTTGCCAAATGGTTCTAYCCKGAMAAATTCGCTGATCTTGATCCGCAGAAAACCTTCGTYGAATTGCACGATAAATTYCTGCCAWTTGATTTCTCSGGHGTCTTCTGGGGCAGCCTTGAGACCAAAAACTAAAACAAACCACGCCTGTCTTCCAATCGGAAGGCAGGTGTTYTCCCTTGTCAGGGTTGGAGACTACAATGTCGCAAGTTCTGAATATTGAACGGCTACAAGCCGGATATCGCACCCGCATCGCCCGACGATATATGATCCTTTTAGTCGTCGCGATCATGCTGGCGGCCAGTTTTACTTTTGACATCATGAACGGCCCGGGRAATTTCCCTTTCGTSATGGTGCTTGAAACATTGCTCGACAAGAGCGCCCATGGYGTACGCATGGAAGTTATTATCTGGGATTACCGTGTCGCCATTGCCGTCACYGCAATTCTGGTKGGYGCRATYCTKGCYGTYGCYGGYGCACAAATGCAAACCATWTTGAATAAYCCGTTAGCCGAACCATTTACWCTTGGMGTYTCTTCTGCTGCCAGYTTCGGCGCTGCGCTCGCCATCGTGCTTGGCTGGAGCGTTATMCCMGGTGTTGGTCATTTGATCGTCACGATGAATGCATTCATCTTCGCACTTGGCACCTGCGCCTTTATCTTGTTTGCAACCCGGATCAAGGGTGTCGGATCCGAAACCATGATCCTGTTTGGTATCGCGATATTCTTCTCTTTCAATGCTGCACTGGCAATGATGCAATATATGGCATCGGAAGATCAGTTAGCCCGCATTGTATTCTGGATGATGGGATCCCTTTCCCGCGCCAGTTGGGAGAAAATCTCCATTGCCGCAATTCTTCTTGCAATCGCCATTCCAATTTCCCTGATCCGCACCTGGCAATTGACCGCTCTGCGGATGGGCGAGGAAACCGCAATCAGCCTTGGCATTGATGTCGCAAGATTGCGCATTGAGATGTTGATCATCATCTCCATTCTTGCRGCGACCGCCGTCGCATTTGTCGGCACAGTAGGTTTTATCGGGCTTGTTGGCCCACACATTGCCAGGTTGATCGTCGGTGAAGATCAGCGTTTCTTCATCCCCCTTGCRGCACTTGTTGGTGCGCTGGCCATGTCACTCACTTCCATTCTGAGCAAAATGATTACACCAGGCGTGATCTATCCGATCGGCAWCATCACTGCACTTATCGGTGTGCCGGTGTTTGTCTCAGTCATCCTGTCAGCCCGTAAGGAACGCTTGTCATGAGCCTTGATATCAAAAATCTTTGTGCCGGATAYGGKCGCACCCGCGTGCTGAAGGACATCACCATCAGCAATATAAAACCCGGTGAGTTTGTTGGCCTGATCGGCCCAAATGCATCCGGCAAGTCAACGCTGTTCAAGACCATCACCGGTATTGTCAAACCAAAATCGGGTGCAATCCGGCTGAACGATATGGATCTGGTTGGCTCTTCCCGCAGGGAGCGTGCWGGCAAAGTCGCTTACATGCCGCAGGCATTTGGGTGCAATGCATCACTCACGGTTTTTGAAAGCGTATTGCTGGCACTCAAACAAACAACCGGCTGGCGGGTGCAACGTGAAAATCTGACGGTCGTTTCAAAGACCCTCGAAACTCTCAATCTGGCGCATCTTGCTGATCGCGGCCTGTCGCAATTAAGCGGTGGACAGTCTCAAATGGTCGCTGTTGCCCAGGCACTGGTACGCAAACCTGGCCTGCTTTTGCTTGATGAACCGACAAGTGCACTTGATCTTCACCATCAGCTGGCCATCCTTTCCAGTATCAAAAACGCCACACCGCTTAACAATATGATTGTCATCGCAGCGTTGCACGATCTCAATCTTGCCGCGCAATTCTGTGATCGCCTGATCCTGATCAGGCACGGGCGCGTATTGGCCGACGGCACACCCTCTGAAGTCCTGTCGCTCGAAGCTTTGGGTGAAACCTATGGCGTGCAGACYCGCCTTGARCAAACACAGCGCGGCACGCTCTATGTTGATGCAAGGTTATCAGCATGAGAAATAACTACACCATTCGCGATGAGATACAGGAATACTGGTCCAAACGCGCTGCGACATTTGATCTTCAACCGGGTCATGAAATTTTTTCCCAATCAGAGCGAACAGCCTGGCAGGATTTATTGATCAAACATCTTGGCCGTGGTGACAATCGCAAGGCATTGGATTTGGCCTGTGGCACCGGGGTGATCTCCCATTTGATGAATGATATCGGCTTTGATGTCACCGGTATTGACTGGTCAGACGCCATGCTGTCAAAAGCGCGGCAAAAATCCTCTGATCGCCAGACAGACATTGCATTTTTTATTGGCGACGCCGAGCGTACCGGCGAGAATGACGGGAGCTATGATGTCATTGTAATGCGGCATCTGGTCTGGACTTTGGTTGATCCGCAAACTGCTTTTGCCCATTGGTTTAGCTTGCTCAAACCGGGCGGTAAATTACTTATAGTTGATGGGGATTTTGTCAATAACTCCATCGCTGCCCGGTTGGTCAAAACCCTGCGTATTGCTTTTGAAGGCAAGCACCTGGCGGGGCCACTGGCGAAGTCACCGGAAATGCAGGCGATCCACCAATCCATCCTGTCACAGGTGTATTTCTCCAATGGTGCTAAAGCCAAAGACATAGCGGCAATGCTGAAACATGAGGGTTTTGAGAACATCAATGTTCAGACACGCCTAACTGCTATTCATCGGGCACAATCAAGCCAGATGGGCCTGCTGAAATTTCTCGAGCGAAGTATCCAGAACCGCTATGCAATATGTGCCGTGAAGCCCGTTGTTCCAGAATGATCCCGGGTTCGAATAATTTTCCTGGCACTACAATCACCGGGTTTTGATTCAGGTGCCTGACTAACTCGCAAATCAGTTTATGAAGAAAGTCTTAAATCCCACCCGTCCGGGTAGGTGATTGCTTCCTGCGCATAGTATACACTCGTCCCAAAATTCGAAATGATTGATATGGGTTTTCGGGGGAATAGTATCATGCGTCAATTCGACAATAGATCCGCAAAAGGGTTCTTTCACCAGCTGACAACACGTTTGTTGGGCTGCCTTTCCGGATTTTCCATGGCTCTGGCTGTACCTGTTGCGATTGCACCTCTGACATTACTGACGCCTGGCATGGTGGCCCCGGCATATGCTGTAAACTGCGCCGTATTCAGTATCAGTGCGAATGTCTCTACATCGGTCACTTCGGCATCTTTCACGCTAAACGCCGGGCGGGTTGTACAGTTTACATTCGATTTATTGCCAACAGAATCAATCCGCATCCAGGGTTTTGGCTACGACAATACTTTTACCAATTCGACTGGCATCACCCAAAGTTACACAGTCAACGTGACTGTGCCAAATACCGGCCCCACATCAACAGATACTTTTTCGTTCACGAATCTGGCTGCTGGTACAATAAATGTGACAGGTAATTGCACGGGTTCATCAACTTCAAATTCCACCGCAGAACAAATCAGCACCACCGGAGCTGATCTATCAAATTTGATAGTTGGTATTGCCGCCCAATTTGTAAATGGCACAACAAATGTACATCCTTTTCTCCAGATCAGCCAACCAGTTAATGAAATAACTGTTCCTCGTTCCAGCTCCTTCAATAATCCGGTTCCAGTACTTGTTTCCCCGAAAATCTGTGATGAGCTTGAGAAGAAACTGGATATTGCGCAGGCGAACCATGTTAGCGCCATAGATGCCGCCCTGGATGCCGCCATAGATGCCTCACAGGCTTTGAGCGACCCTGCTCTAATTCCTATAGCCGAAGCTCTCGCAGATGCTCAGATAAATTTCCAGAACAATAAATGCGTAAAACTTCCCAAAAAGGGAAATCTGGGCCAGGATGAAACTGCCGACAGGCTCGAGAAAATCAAGGTTCTGCTAAACAAAATTCGTGCAGAACGCCTAAAATTCGAAGCTTTGATAAAAATAGTCAAAGATGCTGAGCAAGCTGATCTGCAACACCAGCGAAATAATAACGGGCAGAAAAGCCCTGAATTTTCAGATTTCGTTTATACAATACTTGCGGCCGAAAATATTAATTTAGGAGCCGATATTGTAGCGTTAATCAACGAATTTAATGAGTTAGCCGCAGGTTTGTCACCCGACGATCTGCCGCCGGATCTGGCTGCTTTTAAAAATGCTGTTGTTTTCATCAATATCGAGGCCGCTCATCAAGGTAAATTTGATGAAGTTTTTAAAATTGATGATGACGGCGCGTTTGTCCCGACGCCCGATGATAATATACAGTTTATTCAACCTCCTGAACTTGATGAATCTGGAATGGCAGTTGCACTCGGTCATGTCCTTGATGGTCTCAATATCTCTCGGCAGGAAATAGACATCGAAGTCAAAGCCATTTTGGCAGCTGGATCGAATACATAACCAGCTCTGGATGTCAGCCTTTCACTTAAGCGATGTGAATATACCTCACTATGTTGAGAAGATTAATTCATTTAATGCCAGGGCAATAGAAGGATATCCCTCAACGCTTTATATTCTGGCCGATTATCTTAATCGGCATGATATTAAGCTTAAATTAAAGGCGGTATTTAGTTCATCGGAAACGCTGTACCCGAACCAGCGTGAAGCAATAGAACAGGCATTTGATTGTAAACTATTCGATTTTTATGGTACGGCAGAGCGAGTGGTGTTTGGAACGGAGTGCCATGTACACAATGGTAAACATCTGAACTTTGAATACGGCTATTCTGAAATAGTTGATGACCAGGATAGGTTAGTGGCGAATGGTACTAAGGGGTATTTAGTTGGTTCATCTTTACTTAATAAGGGGATGCCATTAATTAGGTATAAGACAACGGATATTACCAGCATTAGCAGTGATTTATGTAGCTGCGGGCGAAGCATGCCGATAATGGAAAATATTACGACGAAAGCTGAAGATATTATTGTTACACCAGAGGGTAAGCAAGTTTCACCATCGGTGCTAACCCATCCGTTTAAGATGATTAATGGCATTAATAAATCACAAATAATCCAAAATTCAATTGATGATATTTTGATTAAGTTAGTGGTTGAAAGTGATTTTAATGTAACTGAGGAAAAGAAGTTAATTGAAAGCTTTGTTGATAGGGTAGGGACTTCGGTGAATGTTCGTGTGGAGTATGTTAAGGACATTCCAAGGGAGAGATCAGGGAAATACAGGTGGGTAATCTCACACGTACCTAAAGAGAGTCTATTGCTTAATTAAGGCGTTTTTCATTGCATAGAGAATAAAGAATAGCCGGTTTAAACACATTCCCTTAGTTGCTTTGGATTTTATGCTTTAACGAATGGTTTTTGTTGAGGTCTTAGAATACTGTAGATGTGCTGAAAGTAAATCAAATGGCGTAGTCTGATCGTGATCGTGAGTTGAGAAAGGGAGCTTTATTTTTCGTTATTGTGACCCGTTTACCTATTAGAGGTTGG
>JAESRR010000165.1 GCA_016764535.1 Cohaesibacteraceae bacterium
CAGGGAGTTCAACACTTGCTGTTGGCATCAATCGATTGTTCTCACAAACCGCCAGTGACAGTGAACTTCTGCATGATTGGGACGYCTTTTATCAASAAAGYTTAGMYRGTTCACAGCTCNNTCNNMCTCKSAMTGGNAGANGGNNGCTGAGTTATGGTAACTCATTATAAATACTTGCATATTTCGMATTWTTGTGWTATAKATARGAAATCATCCCTACAGTTGCGCCCGGATTTTRACCCGCAGTCGGCCTTGAATGTGCCCACGCGGACGACSACGCACGTTTTTATTTTATATTTATTTCAACTGCAAAACATGCAACCCGGCGGCACGATTGGGTCGCATGGGAAAGACCTTTTTATGACTTTTGATCAGGAACGATACCGCGCTTATGTTGCGCCACTAAATCTCACCAAACAAAAAGAAGACGAACTKCTCTGCGAACTCTGGAAAATCGCCGAGGCTTTRGTCGATCAATCAYTATCCAGCCCAACTTACCCACTACAATTGGCCATTGCATGTGAGGCTTTTGATGCATTGGAACAAGCAATCGAACTAGAATCAAATGAGAAACMAAMMACCAAGGAGGAGTTATGCCTATAGCAGTWATCTACACACGTGTTTCCAGCAAAGCACARATMAAGAAGGGCGAYGGSCTSGCTTCTCAGGAACAAAGATGCCGCGAGTTTGCCGCCTATAAAGAATATGARATTGTAGAGACATTTCAGGATGAAGGTGTTTCCGGTGGTTTGGTTGATCGCCCGGGCATCAAACAAATGCTCACATGGTTGCGTAAACACCGGGCAATGGAACCCGTCGTATTRATTGATGATGTATCCCGTCTTGCTCGCGATACAGATGTGCACCGCAAACTCCGCAATGCCCTTGGATCTGTTGGCGCWACGCTCGAAAGYCCATCCATCGAGTTTGGTGATGATGCTGACAGTATTCTGTTTGAGAATATCGTGGCCAGCATGGCGCAACATCACCGYCARAAGAATGGCGAACAGGTGGTRCACCGYATGAAAGCRCGSCTGATGAATGGYTATTTCGCTTTCTGGGTTCCTWCTGGCTAYGCSTAYGCCCGTGTTAARGGACACAACGGCAARGTCATGGTRCGAAACGARCCCCACGCCAGTTTCATACAGGAAGCAYTGGAAGGYTATGCAACAGGACGGTTCCAGACACARTCTGAAGTGAAACGCTTTCTTGAGCCTYTGCCAATYTATTCCCGCGAYAAAAATGGACATATCCATCCGCAACGKATCAAGAACCTGCTGACCAACAAAATCTATGCGGGCTATTACTCATAYGAGCCGTGGGATGTKCCTTTGACCARAGGAAACCAYGAAGCCCTCATCTCATGGGAGACTTTCCARCGCATWCAGAACCGTCTCAAYSAGACTGCTTACGCCGCTACACGRGTCGAYGCAGCCGARGAGTTCCCRTTRCGTGGYTTTGTWACRTGTGATTGCTGTGGGCATGCCCTGACGGCGTATTGGGCMAAGGGACGCAACAAACGTTATCCRTACTATGAATGCTTCAACAAACATTGCGAWGAACGCCGCAAATCCATTCGTAAAGATGTGATTGAGAARGARTTCGAAGATCTCATCAGACAACTTCGACCWTCAGCAGGCATCATGTCTACAGTCGCAATCATGTTTCGTGACATTTGGGACAGCCGCATWGAGCGACTTGAGGATAAAACCKTAGAGCAAAAACGTGCCCTGACTGGTATCAATTCAACAATCAGCAAGCTCACAGWCCGCTTGATTGAGACCACAAGYASCTCTGCAATCCGTGCRTATGAGATAAAACTGGAAAAACTTGAGGCAGARAAAGYTCTTATTGCTGAAAATATCGAGAAWAAACCCGATTCTGATCAGGACTTCGACAGAAGTTTTCGAACCGCTATGAATTTTCTCGCAAACCCATGGAATCTATGGGTTTCACCCAACCCGGAATACCGCAAGACACTCATCAAACTGGTCTTTGCAGCCCCATTACCGTATGCGAGGAATCARGGGTTTCGAACCGCCAAAACCACCATACCATTCAAGGTGTTAGGTGCATTTCAGGATGGTGAAAAAGTAATGGCGGAGAGACAGGGATTCGAACCCTGGGTACTCGCAAAAGTACAACGGTTTTCGAGACCGCCCCATTCGGCCACTCTGGCACCTCTCCGTATTTGGCGCATATATGCGAAATGGTTGCCGGACACTAACCAACCTCCCCCATGACAACAAGAGGGAAAACCGTGGTTCTCGACAGGAAAATACGCCGTCTGTAACGTGGCCAAAACATCACACCTGCCATCGTTGTTGAAGCGATTCATTATTTTGTCGAAAATTCAGCCAAAAGCGCCCTGGTTTTTCTTGACTTTAAGGAGCCCTTTCATATAGTGCGCGCCTTGTGGCAGGGATAAATCTGTCCTGTGCAGATCAATATTATCAGTTGATCGCAACCCACTCTTCACCGGATCAGAGATGATCCTCCCTCTGGCTGATCAAAAAGACGGTCTAAAAGATCGTACCGAACAAAGGAAATAAATATGTTCGCAGTCATTAAAACCGGTGGCAAGCAATATCGTGTTGCCACGGACGACGTAATCCGCATTGAACGACTAATTGGCGAAGCTGGCGATACAGTCACCTTTGATGAAGTCTTGATGCTTGGTGGCGACAATGATGTACAAATTGGCGCACCTCTTCTTGAAGGCGTGAGCGTTGCCGGCGAAATCGTTGAGCAGGCTCGTAACAACAAGATCATCATCTTCAAAAAACGTCGTCGTCAGAATTCACGCCGCAAAAATGGTCACCGCCAGCACGTTTCCCTGATCCGGATCACAGAGATCCTGACCGGTGGTAAAAAAGCTGCGGTTAAGAAAGCCAAACCTGCTGCGAAAAAAGCCGATGCAGAAGTTGAAGCAAAAGAAGCCGATGCTCCAAAAACCGCGCCTAAAAAGGCCGCAGCGAAAAAAGCAGCAGCTCCAAAAGCTGACACAGACGCTGCCGCAATGTTCACCGCACCAACAGGTGATGCCGATGATCTGAAAAAGATCTCCGGTGTTGGCCCGGTGCTTGAGAAAAAGCTGAACGCTCTGGGCATCACAAGTTTTGACCAGATCGCCGCTTTCACTGCTGAAGATATTGCAAAAGTTGACGAAGAATTGAACTTCAAGGGCCGCATCGAACGCGATGGCTGGCTCGACCAGGCTAAAGAATTCGCAGCTGCAAAGTAATTTGACTTTGAACCTTCAGGGTTCAGGAAGAACAAGGAGCAATACACATGGCTCATAAGAAAGCAGGCGGCTCATCCCGCAACGGACGTGATAGCGCTGGACGCCGTCTTGGCGTCAAAAAGTTTGGTGGCGAAGCTGTCATCGGCGGAAACATTATTCTACGTCAACGCGGAACCAAGTGGCATCCTGGCACCAATGTCGGCATCGGCAAGGATCATACGATCTTTTCGCTTATTGAAGGCAATGTGAAATTCCAGGCGAAAGCCAACGGCCGAACTTACGTTTCGGTCATGCCGATCGCCGAGGCAGCAGAATAACACCGGAATGAAGATCATAATTCTCACCGGTGTCACATCGACCCGATGAGAAGAGATTTGACGAGGGGAGATGGGACACCACCATCTCCCCTTTTCGTTTCTTGAGGTCTACAATGGTTTGTTTTGAAGTGGAGGATCGGGAACAACATCCCGATGATAGTCAGCCGGTAATAACAGCACGGTTGATTTTGCGTACACCGCAGGCAGCAGATGCTGCGGTACTTGCAAGGCTGGGTAACTCCCCCGCAATTGCAAAAAATCTAGCATCCATGAGCTACCCGTTCTCAACCGAACAGGCAGCTGAATGGATCAATGCCAAATCTGAAAATCAGGACGGCTGCTTTTTTGTTATCGTCGAACAAAAGAGCAATATGCCAATTGGTACAATTGGTTATGGTTTCCGACCCGATGACCCGGAACCATCTCTTGGCTACTGGATTGGTGAAGCATACTGGGCAAACGGCTATGGCACCGAAGCGTCCCAGGCTGTGATTACCCACGCCTTTGAAACCACAAAAATCGAAGCCATACGCGCCGCCTGCCGGGTGATCAATGATCGCTCGCACCGGGTTCTGGAAAAATGTGGTTTTCAATATGCAGGAACCGGCATGATCCGCTCCCGCTATTACAACGGCATGATCCCCGTTGACCGGTTTCGCCTGTGCCGAAAAACATGGGTTGCATTGACCAGCTGGGCTGTTGGTCGATCAGGCACCCCTGACCGAATTGAAGAAAGGACAGACTAATGAACTGCCCGGTCATCACTACCAACCGTCTTCGCCTGCGTCCTGTTGCCCTTGAAGATTGCGAACAACTTCATGTGGCATATTCCAACTGGAAGATTGTCTCACGTATGACGTCCTCACCATGGCCGTTTCATGTGTCGGACACTGTGGAATTTCTGCAAAACGCAGAACAGGAAAACAAGAGCAATGACCATTTCATTCTTGCGATTGAAGTGTCCGGCCAACCGGTTGGTATCGTCACTGCCTGGCAGGAAGACGGGAAGTGGTGGCTTGCATACTGGCTGGGCGAAGCGCATTGGCGTGTTGGTTATATGCGCGAGGCTGTACTTGGTTTTTGTAACTGGCTTCATCGTACCCATGGCGTGATTGACCTCCACGCCTGGGTCAATGAAGGCAATGAACCATCATACAAGTTATTAAAATCGCTGGATTTTTTTGAAACTGGCTTTCGGGAAACCCATAGCCGCGCCCACAACCGGGCAATCAAACAAATTCGTTTTGCGATAGATTTTGAAACACAAAGGAGAGCGGCATGACTGCGCCAGTTCTCACATCAAAACGTATCATTATGCGTCCGCCATCCTATGATGATGTCCCGGCGATTGAAAAACATTTGAGTGATTTTGAAGTCACCAGGATGCTGGCGATGGTACCACATCCCTATGATCCCGCTATGGCGCGCCAATATGTAACAGCATCTATTGGCCTGAATGATTCCCTTGCCGGGAAAAAATGGTGCATCGAGATTAATGGCGAACTGGCGGGGAATTTCGCGGTGAAACCACCAGAGGAAAAGACCGGTTTGCATTCTGTTGGTTTTTGGCTTGGGCGACCTTACTGGGGCAAGGGCTATATGACCGAGGCGCTGGAACTGGTTTTGACCTGGGGTTTTGAAAATCAAATGTGGGAGGGCATCGGCTCGGGTGTATTTGAGGATAATCCCGCGTCCATCGCCCTTCATAAAAGACTTGGTTTTGTTGAAGTCGAACGCAATATATTCAGCAGTCTTGCWCGGGGAGAGCCGGTACCACATATCGAGYTRTTATTGACAAGGGATRCCTGGCACAATCGTCAGGCAGAAGGYGCACAATGAATAACATCCTGACGACCGACCGRCTGGAATTACGTCCACTCRCTGCACRGGATGCAGAAAAACTWGYGCTTTATCTTGRAGACTACGAAGTTACAAAAATGTTGACAGTGGTACCGCATCCTTACGGACTTTCAGACGCTTATGATTTCATCGATTATTGTTCACCTTTTGGCWCGGCACCGGTTCATCCWTTTACCATCAATTTGASCAAATCCCCCAAAGACGGGCTGATYGGATTGATTTCCCTGCGTGATCTTAATGACGCTGACAAAAAAGCTTCACTTGGCTACTGGCTTGGTGCGCCATTTCAGGGTAAAGGCTACGCAACAGAAGCGTGTCATGCCGTTTTAAACTGGGGTTTTAACATMAAATCCTGGCCGATTATTGAGGCCGGTGTTTATGCAGACAACCCGGCATCAAGAGCTGTGCTGAATAAACTCGGATTTGAATATTGTCGKAGCTACCCGATYMATAGCCGTGCACGTGGTACGGACGTCGATCACGATCATCTCGAACTGACACGCGAGAGCTATTTACGGACCAAAAAATGAAATTTCTAGATCAGGCCAAAGTCTTTATCAAATCCGGTGACGGAGGCGCAGGCTGTGTCGCGTTTCGGCGTGAGAAATACATCCAGCATGGCGGTCCCAATGGCGGCGATGGCGGTCGTGGTGGCGATGTATGGGTTGAATGTGTCAATGGTCTCAACACATTGATTGATTATCGATACCAGCAGCATTTCAAAGCCGGGATCGGCGTTCATGGCATGGGACGGGACCGTACCGGTGCCAAAGGCGACGATGTCCTTTTAAAGGTTCCGGTTGGCACCCAGATTCTCGACGTTGAAAGCGATGTGATGATCGCTGATTTGACCGAACTTGGCCAACGCATATTGCTGGCCAAAGGTGGCAATGGCGGCTTCGGTAATGCGCATTTCAAAACTGCAACGGTCCAGGCACCACGCCGGGCCAACCCGGGCGCTGAAGGCCAGGAGCGATGGATTTGGCTGCATCTCAAATTGATCGCCGATGCGGGTATTGTCGGGTTACCCAACGCCGGTAAATCAACATTTCTTGCAAGCGTAACTGCCGCAAAGCCCAAGATTGCTGATTATCCGTTTACAACCCTGCATCCCAATCTGGGTGTTGTGCGTGTTGATGCCAATGAATTTGTCCTTGCAGACATTCCCGGGCTCATCGAAGGGGCTCATGAAGGTGTTGGCATTGGCGATCGCTTTCTCGGTCATGTTGAAAGATGCCGCGTCCTGTTACATCTTGTAGATGCAACCAGCGACCACGTGGTCGAGGACTACCGCGTTGTTCGCGGAGAACTTGACGCCTATGGCGAAGGGCTTGAAAACAAAAACGAATTTATTGCATTGACTAAAATTGATGCATTGACTGAAGACCAGATTTCCGCAAAGTCGCAAGAAATGAAGCTGGCGACCGGAAAAACCCCGTTGCTCCTGTCTTCCGTTAGCAAACGTGGTGTCGAGGATACCTTGCGCGCTTTGCGTGCCATCATTCTTGAAGAAAATGCAGCTGAATTACTTGCCAGTGGTGTAGTCGAAGATGCCTGGAAGCCCTGATGCGGGACCTTTCCGCCTTCAGGCGTATCGTCATCAAAATTGGATCAGCCACACTGGTTGATGCAAAAACCGGCGAACTACGCACTAAATGGCTGGATTCTTTAGCAGCTGACATCAAGGGTCTAACAACCAACAAAACTGAAATTCTCGTGGTTTCGTCTGGCGCAATCAGTCTTGGGCGCTATCGTATTAATCTGCCGTCCGGATCATTGAAACTGGAAGAAAACCAGGCCGCTGCTGCCGTTGGTCAGATCGCTCTGGCTCAAGCATGGACATCTTCACTCGCCAAACACGACCTGATTGCCGGGCAAATATTATTGACCCGTGCGGACACAGAAGAACGAAGAAGATATCTCAACGCCCGCGCGACAATTTCCACACTTCTCGGGTTTGATGCCATCCCGATCATCAACGAGAATGACACAATCGCTACGGCTGAAATCCGCTATGGTGACAATGACCGCCTCGCCGCGCGGGTCGCTACTATGATCAGCGCTGATTGCCTTGTTCTTTTGTCCGACATCGATGGGCTATACACAGCGCCCCCTGGCAAAAACCCCGATGCTATACATATCCCCGTCGTTGAACGCCTGACACCACAGATCGAAGCCATGGCTGGCAATGCAGGCACAGAAAACGCCAGGGGCGGCATGACGACAAAAATCGAGGCTGCAAAAATTGCTACCGCAGCCGGAACCACCATGGTTATAGCCAACGGGCGTGATCTGCACCCGTTACAGAACATTCTGGATGGCGGAAAATGCACCTGGTTTACAGCAAGATCTACACCGGTCACTGCCCGGAAACGCTGGATTTCCGGTCAATTACAAATTGGTGGTCAGATCGTTGTCGACGCAGGCGCAATTGGTGCCCTGAAAAAGGGTAAAAGCCTGTTGCCTGCCGGTATCCGCTCAGTAAGTGGAAGCTTTAAACGGGGTGATCTTGTTTCTATATGCGGACCGGACAGCGAAGAAATTGCCCGCGGACTCACGGCTTACGATCGGGAAGATGCGGTAAAGATTGCAGGCCGCAACAGCCGCGAGATTGAGGCAATTCTCGGCTATTCGGGCCGGACAGAATTAATCCATCGGGATGACCTTGTGATGAATGATGATCAGGTAGATACAGCCGACCACCTGGTAACAAATTGAGTAAGATGATGACACAAACGATTTCCTCAATGATGCAATCACTGGGCGCACAGGCCCGGGAAGCTTCCAGCTCTCTGGCTATCGCATCATCAGACCAAAAAAACACTGCATTGCACGCGATGGCAAATTGGATCAACAATGACCGTGTTGAAATTCTTGCTGCCAATCAAAAAGACGCCTCGGCAGGCATTAAGAACAATATGGCTGCTTCATTCCTCGATCGTTTAACACTCAATAATGAACGCATTGACGGAATCATTTCCGGCTTGAATGCAATTGCAGATCTGGATGATCCGGTTGGATCAATCATTGCAAGTTGGGATCAGCCAAACGGATTGCACTTCGAGCGCGTTCGCACGCCGCTTGGTGTGATCGGCGTAATTTATGAGAGCCGGCCCAATGTCACGGCCGACGCAGGTGCGCTTTGCCTGAAAGCCGGAAATGCCGTAATCCTTCGTGGCGGCAGCGATTCATATCATTCATCCCGCGCCATTCATGCAGCCTTGCAGGCGGGATTGCTTGAAGCCGGGTTACCCGCGCAGTGCATTCAAATTGTACCAACAACAGATCGCGCTGCTGTAGGAGAAATGCTAAAAGGTCTTGATGGCCAGCTTGACGTCCTGGTCCCACGTGGAGGCAAAAGCCTTGTAAGCCGCGTTCAATCTGAAGCGCGGGTCCCGGTGTTTTCTCATCTTGAAGGCATTTGCCATCTTTATGTCCATGAGGCCGCCGATCTGGATATGGCATGTAACCTTGCTGTGAATGGCAAGATGCGCCGAACCGGCATTTGCGGGGCACTGGAAACACTGCTTGTTGATGAAAAAATTGCCAATGACATTTTGCCTGAAATCGCCAACGCCCTCATCGACGCTGGTTGCAAATTGCGCGGTGACAGCAAGTCCTGCGAACTTGTATCCCAAATGACCCCTGCAAACGAGGCTGACTGGTCGACAGAATATCTGGATGCCATACTTTCTGTACGTATCGTTAATGGCCTTGATCACGCCATCAGCCATATTGGTGAATACGGCTCAAGTCATACAGATTCCATCGTCACCGGGGATCCGGCCGCAGCTACCGAATTTCTCAATCGAATTGACAGTGCCATTGTTATGCATAATGCATCAACACAATATGCTGATGGTGGAGAGTTTGGTATGGGCGCAGAAATCGGCATCGCAACAGGGCGCATGCATGCCCGTGGACCGGTCGGAGTGGAACAACTCACCAGTTTTAAGTATCGTGTACACGGAACGGGCCAAACACGGCCCTGATAGTCAATTATGAGCAAAATCTGGCAAAAACGTCCGCCTTACGCCGAAAATGGCATGACAATTGGATTGTATGGCGGCTCGTTTAATCCGCCTCATTCCGGGCACAGGCATGTCGCAACCACAGCACTCCACCGCCTGGGCCTAGATCGTATCTGGTGCATGGTGACCCCCGGAAATCCGCTCAAAAACAGTAGTAACCTGCAATCCCTGCAATCCCGTATGCAAGCCGTCGCAAATATTATGAGCCATCCGCGTCTGGATGTAACCGGTTTTGAGACAAATTCGGGGTGTCAAACGAGCGCTGAGACCGTCACCTGGCTCACAGACAGATATCCCGGCATACGTTTCATTTGGATCATGGGTGCGGATAATCTGGAAAATTTTCATCAATGGTACGATTGGCAACACATTGTGGCGTCATTACCCATTGCAATTGTCGATCGTCCGGGGCATACCATGCGCTCTGTCAATGGCAGGGCAGCGTTGGTTATGGCGCGGCATCGACTTCAGGAATACGATGCTGCAAGCCTCATCCAGCGTAAAGCGCCGGCATGGATCTATTTGCACGGGCCGCGAACGTCTTTGTCATCGACAACCATAAGAACAGGAAAGCCTTGATAGCAAGGCTACTCATCCGCTACTATTGATATGCTGGCTTGTCCAGCTGGAAGGCGTCGCCCGGAAATTCCGGTTTGTGAACGCCGGTCGAGAGCAACATTGTGAAAGGCACAGACTCTGACAACTGCAATGCAGCCGGAGAACACCGAGACTACCGGTGTCGTATCTCTGGAGCTTAATCAGGCGCGAATGGCACCTGACGGAGCACTTAACATTATCCTCGAGAGTCTTGAGGATTCCAAAGCCGAGCATATCATCAACATAGATATGGTCGGAAAATCAGCCCTTGCCGACAATATGGTCATCGCTTCGGGACGGTCAAACCGTCACGTCGGAGCTTCTGCTGACCGTTTGTTGCGGGATTTGAAAGACCGTGGTTTTGCGACATCCGATGTCGAGGGACTTCCGGCGTGTGACTGGGTTTTGATCGACGCGGGCGACGTTATTGTTCACCTGTTTCGACCAGAAGTCCGGGAATTCTACAACATCGAAAAGATGTGGTCAGTAGATGCACCAAAGATACCGGACGCCTGAGCGGACGGTATGCAATGGATGATAGGCGCGATCGGCCGCATGAAGGCCGGTCCGGAAACAGATTTGGTAACGCGATATCTTGATCGCGCGAAGAAGTCCGGCCGTGCGCTTGGCATAACCCGTGTAGATGTGCGTGAATTTTCAGAATCACGCAAGGGATCTGTGGGTGAACGCAAACAGGATGAAGCCGGTTCCCTGTTGTCTGCACTGCCCAAAGGCAGTGTGATTGTTGCGCTGGATGAAACAGGAAAATCCCTGACCAGCAAGCAATTTGCATCACTGGTCAATCAGCAACTTCAATCCGGCACATCCTGCCTTGTATTTGTGATTGGCGGACCCGACGGTCATGGCACGGAAATTCTGGAAAATGCCAGCCAAACAATTTCATTTGGTCAGGCGACCTGGCCCCACCAGATGGTCCGTATAATGCTGGCAGAACAATTATATCGGGTGACAACTATCCTGAATGGCCATCCCTACCACAGAGCCTGATTTCAACAGCCAGACAAATATTTGATCCCTACCCGATTTTCGCCCGTTTCCGGTTTTATTATGTCAAAACCACACAGGTAGTCGGGTTTGGTTAACCACACCCGACTATTATCAACGTTTGATTATTCGTCCGGATTTGCTGATAAATGGTTGCTCGATATATCTCTACACTTTTAGTTCTTGCGACTATCGCGCCAGCCTGGGCGCAGGACAAAACATCAATTGTTGTAAACACAACACCAGAGACCATCGCAAGCACAATCCAGAAACGCGAAGATGCAATTTTGGAGCATCAAAACGTGCTCAACACATTATTACAACAGCAGGCAACGAGCGCCAGTCGGCTGGGTGTACTGGATACAGAAATTACAGGCTTGCAATCCGATCGCGCCGGTCTGCGTTTAAACCTCATTACTCTTGCCAGGACAATTGACGAACTGGACGAGGACATTGCAATTCGGGAAACACGTCTGGCGACTTTGTTCGAGGATGAAGTAGACACGCGTGGGAGACTACACGACCAAAGATATACACTTGGTCGTATCGTCGGTGCCTTGCAGCGCATTGGCAAAAATCCACCTCCGGCACTTGTCGTAAAACCACGCGATGCGCTTGCTGCGGTTAGGTCTGCAATAATTCTCGGTGCAATCATGCCAAATCTCAGATCAAAAGCAGCCGCCCTTGCCAAAGATCTAAATGGGCTGATTACCATTCGCCGTAGAATTGGGGACGAATCAACCCTGCTCTCGGAACGTGTTGCAAAACTCAATGACGACCGGTCGCGGATGAACCTGCTTCTGGAAACAAAAAGAAACCAGGAACAAATTGTTCTTGCATCCCGGACCAATCAGGCAAAACAACTGGAAATCATTGTTACAAGATCGACCTCCCTGAACGAACTTATCCGGACGCTGGAGAAGGATCTGGATATTGTTCAACGAAAAGAGCTTGAAAGAAAACAACAGGAACAGCTTGCCCGGACTCCCTTGACCCAGGAGGAAAAGCTCACCGCGATGAAGGACATGTCGCGCATGGCACCGGCCATTCCGTTTGACAAAACCCGGGGACTGTTACCCAAACCCGTTCGTGGAGTTCAGCTTGCATCTTTCCAGAGAAATACCAAAGACCGGGGCCGTTTTGCATCTGGCATTCGCATCGCTACCCGTAACGGCGCCCAGGTCACTTCTCCGTGTGATGGCTGGATTGTGTATGCAGGTGACTTTAGATCCTATGGCAAGCTATTGATCATTGATGCAGGTAACGACTACCATGTAGTATTGACAGGAATGGAAACACTTAATGTAACACAAAAACAATTTGTATTAACGGGAGAGCCGGTTGGCAATATGCGAACAACACGCGTTGCCAGTGTTTCTGCTCTCAACCCGGATACAATAAGACCGGTGTTATATGTAGAATTTAGAAAAGGCGGTGTCGCGATTGATCCGGCACCGTGGTGGATTGAACCGACCGAGGTAAGGAAT
The DNA here is from genome assembly GCA_016764535.1 of Cohaesibacteraceae bacterium. Classification (GTDB taxonomy): domain Bacteria; phylum Pseudomonadota; class Alphaproteobacteria; order Rhizobiales; family Cohaesibacteraceae; genus JAESRR01. The sequence goes on from JAESRR010000165.1 coordinate 12,542, forward strand.
CAAACATGATTCGCAAAACAACACTGTTTTTGTCAGGAACCATGCTGGGCGCAGCCCTCGTCGGGTTCATGCTGCAACCAGGCAGTCTGACGTCAACTTCTGCAGCTAAAGCAGCCAGTTCTGATACATATCGTCAGCTCAACCTTTTTGGTGATGCTTTTAAACGTATCCGGGAAAATTATGTTGAAGTCCCCGACGAGCAAAAACTGATTGAAGCAGCTGTCGAGGGAATGTTGTCTTCGCTGGATCCACATTCCGCTTTTTTGAACGCAAATGCCTATGGCGATATGAAAGTTCAAACCAGAGGTGAATTTGGTGGTTTGGGTATCGAAGTTACGATGGAAGATGGCCTTGTAAAAGTCATCTCTCCAATTGATGACACGCCCGCTGCAAAGGCCGGCATTCTAGCCGGAGATCGCATCTCGTATATTGATGGCGAAGCCGTGATGGGGCTAAGCCTGAATGACGCCGTTAAAAAAATGCGCGGTAAGATCAATACCAAAATATTGCTCACAATATTGCGCAAGGAAGCTAACGAGCCTCTGGAAATCGAGATCACCCGTGGTGTGATCAAAATCCAGTCTGTACGGTCCCGTGCTGAAGGAGACATTGGTTATATTCGAGTTTCCAGCTTTACCGAGCAATCGTTCACCGGACTGGAAAAGGCGGTCAAGAACCTCACCAATGATATTGGCGAAGACAAATTGAAGGGGTTTGTTCTTGATTTACGCAATAACCCGGGCGGATTATTAAACCAGTCAATTGCAATTTCTGATGCATTTCTTGACAAGGGAGAAATTGTATCAACCCGTGGGCGTGATCCACAACAGACCCAGCGTTATAATGCCAGATCGGGTGACCTCTCAAAAGGTTTGCCGCTCATTGTCCTGGTCAACGGTGGCTCGGCTTCGGCTTCAGAAATTGTCGCTGGTGCCCTGCAGGATCATCGACGTGCAACCATCGTAGGCACACGGTCATTCGGCAAGGGTTCCGTGCAATCAATCATCGATCTGGGAGCAAACGGCGCAATCAAACTGACAACCGCTCGCTATTACACACCGGCAGGAACGTCCATTCAGGCCAAGGGCATTGTTCCTGACATTGTTGAAGTTCAGGAACTTCCTGACGAATTCAAGGGCAAAGAGCGGGTAACCAGTGAGGCCAAACTCCGTGGTCACCTTAAAAACGGCGAAGATGAAGGTGGTGGATCATCATCCTACGTACCGGCAGATCCGGAACTGGATGTTCAACTTCAATTTGCTCTAAAACTGATGCGTGGTGAAATTACAAATGACGCATACCCTGCAGATCCACTCCGTGGACTTGCAACAAAATAGATACTGAAAATATGGGAGACGGGACATGTTCCGGTCTCCCTGGAAAGAGCAGGTAGACCGTGGCGGCGGATGATCTGACCAAACCCTTGGGACAAACAGGTGGCGCCCGCGGGCTGACTTTACCTGGCATTCTCACCTGGATCGGTCTTGGCTCAATTGCGTTAATACTCGCAACGACCATGGTCTGGATTGCCGGTGTGGAAGATCCTGCTGGTGGTGAACCAACTGCACGCGTCACCTTGCAAAAATCTGCAGTCCTGCCAGGACACGATGTCGGTGTGCTTGACGTTAGACCAAATCTGGATATCTCGGGTAAGACTGTTCAGCTACCACACACGGTTCCAATTGAGCGGCCTGACCCTGATACGCTGGTCCCAATGACAGGCGATGTTGTCATTCGTGATCCCATGGCAAGTGGCTCGACCGTACCACTAAATGAAGATCAGCATGCTGACGTAAATCTCACCCTGATCGAAAATGGCCGATACGGACCTATACCACGCATAAACGCAAATGGCCTGCGCCCACTTGACGCCTATGCCAAACCCTCTGAAGAAATTGGCTATGGCGTCCCCAAAGTAATCGTTATTGTCGGAGGCCTTGGACTAAGCCAGAGAACAACCGGTGAAGCCATTCGGTTGTTACCTGCGGATGTAACACTGGCATTTGCTCCCTACGGCAATTCGATGGGAAAATGGATCGGTGCAGCCCGGCAAAGCGGACATGAAATCCTTTTGCAGCTCCCCCTCGAGCCATTTGATTTCCCGGACAATGACCCAGGGCCTCATACACTTCTGGTCTCACTAAAGAAATCGGTAAATATCGATCGCCTCTCGTGGATATTATCAAGGTTCACCAGCTATGTGGGTGTGATGAATTACATGGGAGCAAGGTTCACCTCCAGCCGCAAATCACTTGATATGTTGATGCCTGAACTTGCAAAACGCGGTTTGATGTATGTTGATGACGGATCATCTGGACGTAGTTTAACGAAGCAGGCTGCCGCAGATAGCGAGCTCTCAAACCTGACTGCGGATATTATTCTTGATGCTGTACCGCGTGAGAATGAAATCGATAGCCGGCTGATTCAACTCGAAAATCTCGCAAGAGAACGGGGCCTGGCCATTGGTGTATCATCTGCATTCCCGATTTCAGTTCAAAGAATTTCACAATGGGCGCGTAGACTGGAAGAACGGGGTATAGAACTCATCCCGGTTTCCGCTGGATTGCGTGAATAAATTTGACACACCATCATCAAAACAACCTGCCCTACCGACCATGTGTAGGCATCATGTTACTCAACAGAAACAATCTGGTTTGGGTTGGCCATCGAACCGGTTTCGCACCCGACAAGGGCTGGCAAATGCCGCAGGGTGGAATCGATGACAATGAGAATCCGGAAGCAGCCGCAAGACGTGAACTCTTTGAAGAAACTTCCGTCCAGTCGCTTTCTCTACTTTATGCCCATCCTTACTGGATAAACTATGATCTACCCGAGCATCTATTGGGCAAGGCTTTTCAGGGCAAATACAAAGGCCAAAAGCAACTCTGGTTTGCCTATCAATTCGATGGGAAAGAGGACCAAATCAATGTTCTTGAACCAGGAGATGGAGATCCGTCGGAATTTGATGACTGGAAATGGGTTCCAACAAATGAACTGGTCGAACTGATTGTTCCGTTCAAACGTCAATTATATACAGAAGTGGTCGCAGCATTCGCACATTTACAAAACTAATCCGGGCTTCAATTCGATTATATATTCATCATCAGGCAAAGCAAAACCGCGCCCTGATTTTGCAAGGCGCGGTTCAAAAATTAGTTCAAATCAATATTGACTACTGCTCAATATCTTTAAGACGAGAAACTCGCAATTCGGCAACAACACGATCACCGTCAGAAGTCGAAGCTTCTACTGCTGCCTGGGCGTGATCAATCTCGCCGGATAAAAATTCACCGGTTACCTCTGCAACCGGAATAGCTTTTTCAGCTAGAATTTTTAGACCGTTTTTGTTTACATCAGCAAAGCCACCACGCACATACATGCGTTGCGTCTCGCCTGAAGCAAGCGTCAGATCCAGATAACCTGGATTAAGGGATGCGATGACAGGGGCATGGTTTTTCAGGACAGCAAAATATCCCTCAACACCAGGCACCACAACTTCGGTCACTTCATCCTTGAACACCAGGCGTTCCGGTGAAACCAGTTCGAAGTTAAACGCTTCTGCCATGAGTCAGGCCTCAATATGTTTCGTCAGGGAGACGGCTTTATGCCGCCTCTGCTGCAAGTTTCTGAGCTTGTTCAATTGCTTCATCGATGCCACCGCACATATAGAATGCGGCTTCAGGAAGATGATCATAATCACCGTCACAAAGGCCTTTGAAACTTTTGATCGTATCTTCAAGTGCAACAAATTTACCCTTCTTACCGGTAAAGATCTCTGCAACAAAGAATGGCTGACTAAGGAAACGTTCGATTTTACGCGCACGTCCCACAACAAGCTTGTCGTCTTCAGACAATTCATCCATGCCCAGAATAGCAATGATATCCTGAAGTGATTTGTAACGCTGAAGAATTTCCTGAACCCGTCGAGCCGTCTGGTAATGTTCATCACCAATAACCAGTGGATCAAGCAAACGAGATGTTGAATCCAGCGGATCGACGGCAGGATAAATGCCTTTTTCAGAAATTGCACGGTTCAATACTGTCGTTGCATCAAGATGAGCAAACGAAGCGGCAGGTGCTGGATCAGTCAAATCATCCGCTGGTACATAAATAGCCTGAACTGAAGTAATCGAGCCCTTGTGCGTAGAGGTAATCCGTTCCTGCAACATGCCCATATCTGTAGCAAGTGTAGGCTGATAGCCCACAGCAGAAGGAATACGACCGAGTAGCGCAGAAACTTCCGAACCAGCCTGTGTAAAGCGGAAGATGTTATCCACGAAGAACAACACATCTTGACCTTCATCACGGAATTGCTCCGCGATTGTCAAACCAGTCAACGCTACGCGGGCACGAGCTCCGGGAGGTTCATTCATCTGGCCGTAAACAAGAGCACATTTGGAGCCTTCTCCACCCTTTTCCTTGTTTACACCGGATTCAATCATTTCCCAATAAAGATCGTTACCTTCACGGGTACGCTCTCCAACACCGGCAAACACGGAATAACCGCCATGACCGAGGGCCACGTTGTTGATCAATTCCTGAATAAGAACCGTTTTACCAACACCGGCACCACCAAAGAGACCAATCTTGCCGCCTTTTGCATATGGCGCAAGAAGATCAACCACTTTGATCCCTGTTACAAGGATCGCAGATTCCGTCGATTGATCAACAAAAGATGGAGCAGGTTGATGAATAGCACGCTTTTTTGTTGCAGTAATTGGACCGGCTTCATCAACCGGTTCACCAATCACATTGATAATGCGACCCAGCATCTCTTCGCCTACAGGAACTGATATGGGCTCACCCAAATCAGTAACTTCCTGCCCGCGCACAAGACCCTCGCTGGCATCCATCGCAATTGTGCGAACAGTATTTTCACCAAGGTGCTGTGCAACTTCCAGAACAAGACGATTTTCACCGTTCATTGTTTCGAGTGCGTTCAAAATATTAGGCAGCTCGCCCTGAAATTGAACATCCACGACAGCGCCGATAACCTGCGTAACACGTCCAGTAGCTTTGTTAGCCATTTGTGTACCCTCGTCAATCAACTCGTCAAACCGCTTCCGCGCCGGAGATGATCTCAATCAATTCTTTTGTAATCTGCGCCTGACGCTGACGATTATAGCTCAGTGTCAGTTTGCCGATCATTTCACCTGCATTACGCGTCGCACTGTCCATGGAAGACATACGGGCGCCCTGCTCGGATGCAGCATTTTCGAGCAATCCACGAAAAATCTGGACCGACACATTTCTGGGCAATAGATCTGCCAGAATTTCGTCTTCACCAGGTTCATAATCATAGATTGCGCCAGCCTGTTCGTCACCGGTTTCGACTTTTTCGAAACTGGCTGGAATAAGTTGTTGGGCAGTCGGTATTTGTTCCATTATCGTTTTAAATTCGGAATAGAACAGCGTACAAATATCAAATGCATCATCTGCAAACAGTTTTAACACCTGCATGCCAATCGCTTCGGCATCTGAAAATCCAAGAGACTTAACCGCTCGCAAATCAACCACATCGATGATGTCGTCAGCGTATTTGCGCTTAAGTATATCGTGACCTTTTTTTCCGATACAAAGGATTTTTACCGTTTTACCAGTAGCTTTTAGTTCCTTGATTTTCGCTATCGCTAGACGTGAAATCGAGGAGTTAAAACCACCGCACAAACCGCGTTCCGAAGTTGCCACAACGAGCAAATGCGTATCATCCCTGCCGGTACCGGCAAGAAGACGAGGAGCTGATTCACTGCTCGCATTTCCTGCGATATTGGCTAAAACCTCTTCCATGCTCGCGGCATAGGGCCGTGCAGACTCTGCCGCTAATTGAGCGCGACGAAGTTTTGCAGCGGCCACCATTTGCATGGCCTTGGTAATTTTTTGCGTCGCCTTAACCGAGGCGATGCGATTTCGGAGGTCCTTAAGGCTGGCCATAGCTGCCCCTGTTCCTCGTCAGCCTCAGCCGACTTATGCGAAGTTCCTGGCAAATGCGTCGATGGCAGCTTTTAATTTTGCTGTCAGTTCGGCATCAAGCTTTTTCTTTTCGCTGATTTCACTCAACACATTGCTGTGCTCATTACGCAGAACGGCCAAAAGACCACTTTCAAACTCGCCAACCTTGTCAACTGCAAGATCATCAAGATATCCGTTCACTCCGGCATAGATCACAGCGACCTGCTCTTCCACCTTAAGCGGAGAGAACTGGGGCTGTTTCAAAAGTTCGGTCAAACGGGCACCGCGATTAAGCAACTGCTGGGTTGTTGCATCCAGATCAGAGCCGAACTGCGCAAATGCAGCCATTTCACGATACTGGGCAAGCTCACCTTTAACCGGACCTGCTACCTGTTTCATCGCTTTGATCTGCGCAGCAGATCCAACACGGGAAACAGACAAACCAACGTTCACCGCGGGACGAATGCCCTGATAGAACAAATCGGTTTCAAGGAAGATCTGGCCGTCAGTGATCGAAATCACGTTGGTCGGAATATATGCCGAAACGTCATTGGCCTGGGTTTCAATGATTGGCAAAGCAGTCATTGAACCGGAACCATGCTCTTCATTAAGCTTGGCAGACCGTTCGAGTAGACGAGAATGCAGATAGAACACATCACCAGGATATGCTTCACGTCCAGGAGGACGACGCAGCAACAGTGACATCTGGCGATAGGCAACAGCCTGCTTGGACAAATCATCATATACGATGAGTGCGTGCATACCATTATCACGGAAATATTCAGCCATCGTGCAACCAGCAAACGGTGCAATATACTGCATCGGAGCCGGGTCAGACGCGGTTGCCGCAATAATAATGGAATATTCCAGAGCGCCGCGTTCTTCCAGTGTTTTTACAAACTGGGCAACAGTCGAACGTTTCTGACCGATTGCGACATAGACGCAATACAGTTTCTTGCTCTCGTCATCTGATTCATTGACACTTTTCTGATTAAGAATCGTATCAAGTGCGATAGCTGTTTTACCTGTTTGGCGGTCACCAATGATCAGCTCACGCTGGCCACGGCCGATCGGGATCAAAGCATCAATCGCTTTCAGACCTGTCTGCATAGGCTCATGCACGGATTTCCGTGGCATAATACCTGGTGCTTTCACGTCAACGCGACGACGTTCGTCCGAAACAATCGGGCCCTTGCCGTCAATCGGGTTCCCGAGGGAATCGACTACACGGCCTAACAGGCCCTTGCCAACGGGTACGTCCACAATCGCGCCTGTACGCTTGACTGTGTCGCCTTCTTTAATGTCACGGTCATCGCCAAAAATAACGATACCAACATTATCTGCTTCGAGGTTGAGCGCCATACCGCGCAGGCCATTGGTGAACTCCACCATCTCGCCTGCCTGTACGTTGTCCAGACCATAGACACGGGCAATGCCGTCACCTACGGAAAGAACCTGGCCAACCTCGGAAACCTGAGCCTCCGAGCCGAAATTCTTAATCTGCTCTTTGAGGATTGCGGAAATCTCCGCGGCCCGAATATCCATCAGCCGACCTCTTTCAATGCAATCTTCAGTGAATTCAACTTCGTCCTAAGGGACGTATCGATCTGTCGCGATCCAACCTTGACAACCAGACCGCCGATCAAAGAAGGATCGACACTGGCATCAATAGTTACATCCTTACCGGTCACTTTATTGAGCTGTTCCTTGAGCGCCGCAACATGGCTCGCAGACAGTGGCTGGGCAGAAATAACTTCTGCGTTTGCCTCGCCCCGGTGGGATGAAAGCTTTGCGCGGAAAGCTCTGAAAATACCATCCAGCGCAAACAAGCGGCGATTTTGTGCAACAAGGCGCACAAAATTTCCAACCAGACCCTTCAGGCCTGCCTTGTCCAACACTGCAGATATGGCACTCAATTGCTGTTCTGCGGTAAATACGGGGCTTTTTGCAAGACGACGCAAATCTTCGCTCTCATCAAGCAAAGCTTCAACGGCACCGAGATCTTTCTCGGTTGTTTCAAGTGCACTGTCCTGCAGTGCCAACTCAAACAGGGCCGTTGCATAGCGATCTGCAACCCCGGAAACTGGTGAATTTTTATCAGTCACTTGAAGTGCTCTCTGACACGTTTCGAGACCTTTTATCCATTTCCCACGGCGATCTCGATACGGTGCGGGACACGGTCAGATAACCAAAGGGTGCACGCACTCCTCAAGTCGGGCTTCGTCTAGCACACACCTTTTTGCCGTGCAATAGGCCGATCGTTGTCAAAAGGTGGAATCTTGTATTCTTTTCCCGGCCAATCTCATGCAATGCCGGTGAATCGTATAACTTTGCGGGCTGAAAGTGTTGATCCGGTTGAATATTTTTATCGGAAAACGATTTGCCAATCGTAAAATTAATCAATTTTGTTCTTATAAAAAACTCACCGGATCAATATCAATCTGTAACCTTGTTGAGCCCTTTGGCGCCCCGGCACGCAATGTCCAGGCCCGCATATAGCCGCTCACATCAAATCCACGTGGTGCCTGGAATAACAATCGCATGCGATGCCTCGCTCTCAATATGGCCAAAGGTGCATCAACCGGACCAAGGATCCGAACACCGTCACTTATCGGAGCAGATCTTGCCAGCAAACGCGCATATTCCAGAACATCGGGCTTGTTTGAGGCGGAAACAATCAGTGCTGCAAGTCGCCCAAATGGCGGTAATCCAACCAGTTTTCGTTGATTTAGATCATGTTCGTAAAAAGTATCCCGATCACCCGTCGCAAGAGCCTGCATAACAGGATGCTCCGGAGCAAAGGTCTGCAAAAACCCTTTTCCGGTGCCGGTGACCCTGCCAGCTCGCCCGGTAACCTGGCCCAGAGTTTGAAATGTTCGTTCGGCGGCACGCGGATCACCATGAGCCAAACCAAGATCCGCATCAACCACACCGACAAATGTCATTTGCGGAAAATTATGACCCTTGGCGACCATCTGGGTACCAATCACAATATCGGCTTCCCCTGAAGTTATTGCGTCCAGTTCCCGACGCAACTGGGCAATTCCGTTAAACATGTCACTTGAAAGAACAACAATGTGCCGGTCACTCCAGATTTCTTTTGCTTCCTCGGCGATTCTTTCCACACCCGGTCCACAGGCGACGAGGCTATCGGTATTTTCACATGTCGGACAAGCCCTGGGAGACGGTTCGTTATGACCACAATGATGGCAACTTAGTTGTTTTCGAAAACGATGTTCGACAAGCCATGCCGAGCAATCCGGACATTGGAACCGATGGCCGCATGTTCTACACAATGTAAGAGGTGCATAGCCCCGACGATTGAGAAATAACAGCGCCTGTTCGCCCCGATCTATCGTCTCATTGACCATTATAACCATTTTAGCCGATAGCCATTTTCCTTTTTCAGGAGGATCAGCACGCATATCGTGAAGCGTAATGTCCGGAAGAGCAACGTCTTTATAGCGACTTTCCAGACGCAGACAGCGATAACGGCCCTGCTCTACATTGGAACGGCTTTCCACCGAGGGTGTTGCTGATGCAAGGATTACCGGAATGGCGTTCAAATGGGCTCTGACAACTGCCATGTCTCTGGCATGATAAATAACCCGTTCTTCCTGTTTATAGGCACCGTCATGCTCTTCATCGACAATGATTACGCCAAGGTCTGCAAATGGCAGAAACAGCGCGGATCGAGCGCCAACGACAACCTGCACTTCGTTTCGCATCACGGCTTTCCAGATACGGTCACGCTTGCGTTGTGAAATATCTGAATGCCACTCGGCCGGTCGCACACCAAATCGGCTGGCAAAACGATCAAGAAATGCATTGGTCAGGGAGATTTCCGGGACAAGCACCAGTACCTGTTTTTGTTTGCGAATAGCTTCTGCGACAGCTTCAAAATAGACTTCGGTTTTTCCCGATCCTGTCACCCCGTCAAGCAATACCGCATCATATTTTGCCCTGCTGACAGCATTTTTCAGGTCTTCTCCGGTCTCAATCTGGGCACCGAACAATTGATTCGTTTTAAAATCAGCCAAAGGTGTTTCTGCAACCGGTTGAAGTGGCAACTCCAGCGTCGATAAGCTCCCCTGACCAACCAGGCCATCGATAACACTCATCGATACTCCGGCGGTATCACGCAAACCGGATCTGGACCAGGCGAGCCCGCCTTCCAACAAATCCAGTACCCGTTTTCTTGCCGAAGTCATACGTTCGGGGTCAGGGCCGTCCTTTACAACCCCTCTGATTTTTGGATCTTCCAGAAGCGCCTCTTCCTTCCGCAATGCCATGCGCAAGACCATACCCTTGTTTGAAAGTGTGTAATTGGCTGTCCAGTCAATCAATTTGCGCAGATCATCTGGCAGGGCAAATCCCTCGAATATCTCGAGTACATCCTTGATACGTTTTTCAGACAATGTATCGGGTGGATCATCCCAGACGACACCGATAACCTCTCTAGGGCCGAGAGGTACCCGCACAATCTGACCTGGTAAAACCGATATATTATCTGGCAATCGATAGGTATAGGCACAATCGACCGGTACCGGTAGCAGAACAGAAATACGGTTGGTTATGGAACTCATCAAACAGAAATGCCCTGATTCGCAACGCAAAGCACGATTGTGTGCTGACGCACGCACATTTGTGCGCTAAACGACGAACAAGAGCATAGATAGCCGGCCGATTTCAGGCGGACGTGCAACAGGAGCAATAAAATGAAATTTTTTGTCGATACAGCAGATACCGCAGAAATCCGTGAACTCGCTTCAACCGGCCTTCTTGACGGTGTAACAACCAATCCCTCACTGATCGTAAAATCCGGCCGGGACTTCAAGGAAGTTATTGCCGAGATTTGCGAACTCACAGACGGACCGGTTTCTGCTGAAGTTACCGCCACCGAATCAGCTGCCATGATCGCTGAAGGCAGGGAACTCCTGAAAATTGCAAAAAACATTGCAGTGAAAGTTCCCCTGACGCTTGATGGATTGAAAGCCTGTAAGTCGCTTACTGATGAAGGCCATCTTGTGAATGTCACGCTTTGCTTTTCRGCSAACCAGGCCCTTTTGGCTGCAAAATCAGGTGCTTCWTTTGTATCTCCTTTCATTGGGCGCCTTGACGACGTWAATGTTGACGGCATGGAACTSATYGAGGATATGCGYATWATWTTCGATAATTATGACTTCCAGACAGAAATYCTTGCAGCRTCAATYCGGACAGCMAATCACGTGAAACTTTGTGCKCTTGCCGGAGCRGACGTTGTWACTGTTCCWCCWGGTGTSTTRAARGGACTTGTRAAACATCCGYTRACCGACAARGGCCTTGAGGCATTTCTYTCAGACTGGTCAAAAACCGGCCAGTCMATMCTCTAGATTGCANWTTTGNCGRWMAKTYSAATYKSMGSYYRCATTGAWTARCAAATMTTCARGCCCGGTCAATTTGATCGGGCTTTGCTTTTGCYAAARGAACAAACATAATAATCAGATGACCGGATCAAATTCTCAAAATCCCCCGGAACTTCTCGTATTTGCGGCCCCGGACCTTCTTTACGAAATTCGAAACTGGAATGCCTGGTGCCTCAGTGAAAAACGCCTTTCACCCAAAACACACAATGCCTATGCACGGGACATTGAGCAGTTTCTCAAGTTTCTCACCGATTATCACACAACGCCCGTTGCTCTAAAACGCATTTCCCGCCTGGAAGTTTCGGAAATCAGGGCATTTCTTGCCCATCGTCGCAAAGATGGTGTCAATCCACGGAGTCTTGCCAGAGGACTTGCAGGCATTCGGTCTTTCATTCGATATCTGGAAAAACATGACAAAGCCGATGCAACCGCCATATCGTCGATGCAAACACCCAGATATAAACCAACACTGCCAAGACCACTTCCTGATCACAAAACACTGGAACTGGTTGAAGAAGCAGGAATGGTTTCCGATGAACCATGGATAGCGGCACGTGACACGGCCATAATTGTTCTTTTGTACGGCACCGGACTTCGGCTTTTTGAAGCATTGGCAGTCAACGGTGGTGACATTTCCAACCAGGAAACGCAACAAACACAAACATTGAAAGTAACTGGCAAAGGAAACAAACAGCGCATCGTGCCACTGTTGCCGATTGCAATAAATGCAATTCATCAGTATCGGAAATTATGCCCGTTTCCGATTGAGGCCGATGGGCCGCTTTTTTTTGGCAAGCGGGGAAAACGCCTCAACCCGCGTATTGTTCAGCGACTAATGCAACATTTAAGAGGTGCTCTGGATCTTCCCGACAGCGCCACACCACATGCATTACGGCATTCATTCGCAACACATCTGTTGTCTGCTGGCGGTGATTTACGATCGATCCAGGAACTGCTTGGTCACGCCAGCCTGTCCAGCACACAAATATACACCAGTGTTGAAACGGAACGCATGTTGGATATTTATGATCAAATACATCCAAGAGCACGCAAATAAATCACCGATCAATACATACAACCATGTTGCATTGATGCAAACTCAACCGGTTTTGGGTTACAATTATTTAGTTTGATCCCAAATTGAAATCATCAACGGTGAGCACACTATGATTATCCGGACTGGTTTGATATTTTTTGGATTCTTATATGCTTCAACCCATGCACAGGCACAAACCCTTTGCCTTGAAGATCAGGAAATTGGCATCTGGGTCAATGATTTTGCTGACAACAAAAAACACATTGCCCGCATTGAAATTGAAGCAATGTGCAATCCGGGCACAATTGCACATTTGAGAATTCGTATACGTCCATATTGTCAGCCCCGGTTATGTACCTGGGGATGGGACGCAGCCCGGCGTCAAGCCGACGGAGCGCTCACGACAAGTTATCGAACTTTTTACGCAAAACGGGACATTACTATTCGCCTTGTTGGCAGGCGTATGAACGTTACTCTAAATAACAGTTATTACGACGATCAATACACCAACGATCAAAGACAATTTACGCTTTGGCGTGAACCGGACTAAACGAAAGAAAGTGCCCACAAAGAGCACTTCCCCGAATAGTTTGGCGTCTACATATGTATTGAGCGTTTATCAACTGCCATTGCAGCTTCCTTGACGGCTTCCGACATTGTTGGATGTGCATGGCATGTCCGTGCAAGATCTTCAGCCGAACCACCAAACTCCATCAATACAGCAGCTTCATGGATCATCTCGCCAACACCGGCACCAAACATGTGAACACCAAGAACCCTGTCAGTTGTTTTATCTGCCAGAACTTTTACAAAACCTTCCGGTTTTCGCATCGCACGTGCACGTCCATTGGCCGAAAACGGATATTTGCCGACGTTATAGGCAATTCCTGCTTCTTTCAGTTCGTCTTCGGTTTTACCAATTACTGCAACTTCCGGCATCGTGTAAACCACTCCGGGAATAACGTCATAGTTAACGTGACCGGCCTGTCCCGAAAGTATTTCCGCAAGCGCAACACCTTCTTCTTCTGCTTTGTGAGCCAGCATCGCACCCTTGACCACATCACCAATCGCATAAATACCATCGACACTGGTTTTAAAGTGGCCATCAATATCGACACGACCACGATCGTCAAGTTTTACACCTGCCTCGGCAAGACCAAGACCTTCGGTATAGGGCCGACGACCAATGGCAACCAAAACGATATCTGCTTCAAGTTCAGTAGTGTCACCACCTTTCGATGGTTCAATACTTACTTTGAGGGTTTTACCCGAACTATCGATACTCGTGACTTTATTGCCAAGTTTAAATGTCATTTTCTGTTTTTTAAGTGCACGGGCAAAATTCTTGGCAAGATCGGCATCCATCCCGGGAAGGATACGATCAAGAAATTCAACCACAGTCACCTGGGTGCCAAGACGACGCCAGACAGAACCCATTTCAAGTCCGATTACACCTGCACCAACAACAATCATTTTTCCAGGAACTTTTTTCAGTTCCAGAGCGCCGGTTGAAGATACAACACGCTTTTCATCAATTTCCACACCAGGCAACGGCGTAACATCGGAGCCGGTTGCGATCACAATATTTTTTGTTTCAACAATCTGGACTTCACCTTCTTCCGGAGTGACTTCCACTTTGCCTGCGGCCAGTACTTTTCCGGTTCCGTGATAGGTATCAATCTTGTTTTTCTTTAACAGGAACTCCACACCGGTGACATTTGAATGAATGGTGTCATCCTTATGCTTCATCAGATTTTTGAAGTTAAGTTTGGGAGCAGGAATATCAATACCCAAATGTTCAAAATCATGTCCTGCTTCATCAAACATTTCAGATGCATGCAACATCGCCTTGGATGGAATACAGCCAACATTCAGGCAAGTTCCACCATGGGTCTTCCGCTTTTCAACCACGGCAACTTTCATGCCCAGCTGCG
>JAESRR010000166.1 GCA_016764535.1 Cohaesibacteraceae bacterium
ACCGCATATGCGGTGCTTTTTTTATCAGTAGAAATTGTCTATTACTTGATTTTAGCTTCGCGAAATTCAACATGCTTTTTAACAACCGGATCATATTTCCGTTTTACCATTTTTTCAGTCATGGTGCGGGAATTTTTTTCAGTTACGTAAAAGAAGCCTGTATCTGCGGAGCTAACGAGACGGATTTTTATTGTCGTCGCTTTTGCCATAATTCTTATCCTTCGATAGGCAGCGATGATCGACATCTGCCGCGTCGTAATTCATTTTCGCCGCACACTATGCTACACAAGACGATTGTCAAGCAAGTTAGATGACGACTGCCTTATTGCGTGTGCACATATTGAGATTTTGGTATTCAGCTGCTAATTATGACTGGATATGGTCGTGTGATCCGGAACCAAATCATCCGCTCCATCAATTATAAAAGTTTCGATTTCTCCATTTGGATCAAATCCATGCATATAGTTTGCCCACTGAAACCCAATAACCGCACCCTTGATCGGGCGCAGTAACACCAAACTAAGAAGGGTGATGAAAGGAAACCAGATTGCAAAGTGAACCCACAATGATGGAGTATACATATTTTCAACGAGAAGAAGTAGTGGAACTACAATGTGCCCCACAATAAAAATGGTAAAATATGGAGGAGCATCATCAGCTCGCTGATGCATCAACTCTTCGGAACATACATGGCACGTATCGGAGACTTTCAAATATCCGTCGAATAGATTGCCTTCACCACAATTGGGGCATTTTCCCATCACCGTCCGTTTTAATGCAGGCAGGACGTCTCTCAAAACCCGGACTTCCGGATTGGAAGGATTTGTCAATACAGTCTCCTTGACAGATACTTGCTGTCTATCTCTTGCGAAATGAGCGTTTACCCGGGCCGCGATTATGTTGTCTGCTCGACTTGCGTTGCTTTTGGGCCAGTCTTGAAATTGACGGCCTTTTGCACCCTTGTGTCATCATCTCAAATTGTAAGGCACCTGCATAGGGGGCCGCGTCAAGCAGCCGCACTCTAACCGCATCACCCAAACGATAAACCTCGAGTGTTCGTTCTCCGACAAGTGCTCTTTGCTCTTCAACAAATATAAAATATTGTACGCCCAGCGTTGAAATAGGAATGAAGCCATCGGCTCCAGTTTCAGCAAGTTTAATGAATAAACCGGCTGTTGTTACGCCGGCAATTCTGCCTTCGAATTCAGCACCAATTCGATCAGATAAAAATCCGGCAATTAGTCTGTCGCTTGTATCGCGTTCTGCTTTCATCGCCCGACGCTCGGTGTCGGAAATATCTTTTGCGATAATAGTAAGTTTGGCTTCCTGTGTTTTGGTCAATCCATCATCTCCGAGTCCCAGAGCGCCGATCAGGGCCCTGTGTACGATCAAATCGGCATACCGGCGTATAGGAGACGTGAAATGAGCATAGCGGCGTAAATTCAATCCGAAATGTCCACCATTGTCGGGCGTATACTCCGCTTGAGATTGTGAGCGAAGAACAACCTCATTCACGAGTAATTCGTGCTCAGTGCCCTCTACCCGACCAAGAATGTTGTTAAATTGTTCGGGTCTCATATTTCCAGAACGCTGCAGAGGAATTTCCAGGGTTTTCAAAAACTCACCCAAAGACTCGAGTTTTGCAAGGCTGGGAGCATCATGCACTCGATAAACCAGAGTTTGATCATGTTTTTCAAGCGTTTCAGCCGCTGCAACATTTGCTTGAATCATACATTCCTCGATAAGCTTGTGGGCATCGAGTCTTTCCGGAGTGACCACCCGATCAACTTCTCCGTTATCTTTTAGCAATATTCGGCGTTCCGGCACATTCAATTCAAGCGGCTTCCGGAAACTTCTACCCTTTTGCAGTACGGTATATGCTTGCCACAGAGGCCTCAAAATGGAGGGCAATAATTCCAGAGTTTTGTCAGTTGTAATGCCATCAATTGCTGACTGCGCTTCTGTGTAAGAAAGGCCTGCAGTCACTCTGATCATCACACGGTGAAAGCCGTGTTTGAGTTTTTTACCCTTTTTGTCAAACACCATACGCACAGCAAGAGCAGGACGGTCTTCATTTTCACCGAGGGAACACAGATTATTTGAAATGCGTTCCGGCAGCATGGGAATGACCCGATCCGGGAAATACACCGAATTCCCGCGTTTCAATGCTTCACGATCGATCTCGCCGTTTGATGGAATATAGCAAGATACATCGGCTATCGCGACATAAACAACATATCCACCGGTGTTATCACCGTCGGTATCTGGTTCAGCAAACACTGCGTCATCGTGATCTTTGGCTGTTGCGGGATCAATGGTGATAAACGGCAAATAGCGCCAGTCTTCGCGGTCGTTAAGTGTTGCGGGCTTTGCGTTAGCTGCTTCTTCCAGAACGTTGTCAGGAAATATGTATGGTATTTCGCGTTGTAGAATCGCAATCATACTGACAGCTTTTTCAGAAGAAGCGTTTCCAATTACTTCACAAATTGAAGCTTTAGCGCTTCCGTATTTTCCTTTTTTTACAAGTTTTATCGAAATTAAGTCGCCATCTTTTGCATTGCCAATTGAGTTTTCATCAATCATCAACTCCCGTTGTTTCTTGTCAACAGGTAGACAAAGAGGCTGCGAACCGACTTTTAGTCTCAAAACGCCCATTATAACATCCGGCGCTTTATCGAGTATCTTTATGACTGTGATGGTGGCAGTTGTTCCATCAGGTAGGTCAGCTGTTTTTGACAGACGTGCAAGGATTTTGTCACCGACAGCAGGAGCTGGCGTTGTAAATCCTGAATTACGCTGTTTTATTGAGCCGTGTTGAACGAGAGCACGTGGTCTTTGTTTCTTTGCATCCCAACGGGCGGGTTCTGCAATGAGGTCGCCATGGTCATCAATCAAAACGATTGTATAAACACCGACATTTGGCAACACACCAGAGCGGACAAGGTTTTTGCGCTCTTTCACAACAAGTCCTTCGTCATTTAGTTCACGAAGTATTTTCTTGAGTGGTATTTTGTCGTTGCCTTTTAACCCAAAAGCTCTTGCGATTTCGCGTTTGCCAGCTTTTCCATCAAATTTCTCGATAAAGTCAAGAATTTGTTCCCTGGATGGAAACCCGGACTCGTTTCCCGGTTTTTGAACCATAATGTTACTTCGAGATCCTTTGATACGTCGCGCCAACAGGCTGATTCCTATTCTTCCGGTTCAGCGGTTTTTGCGGCTGCTTTTTTCCTGGCAGGCGTTTTCTTTTTTGCGGTAGTTTTTTTAGTCGCAGTCTTCTTTTTTGTTGCTGCCTTTTTCTTGGGCGCCGCTTTCTTTTTTGTTGGTGTTTTCGCAGCTTTTTCAGCGATTAATATGACAGCCTGTTCAAGATTTATTGATTGTGGGTCGGTGCCACTGACAAGTGTGGCGTTAATTTTACCATGGTTGACATAAGGTCCATATCTGCCGTCCTTCACAGTAACCGGTCCACCTTCTTCCGGATGTTCGCCGAGTTCCTTTAAAGTTTGAGCTGCATTTCTACGGCCACCTTTTTCGCGTTTTTCTGCGACAAGGGTTACTGCGTGGTTTAGCCCAATTGTGAATACATCATCTACGTTGGGGAGGTTGGCGTAGGTACCATCATGCAGCACGAAGGGTCCATATCGACCAATTCCTGCGGAAATAGGAGTGGAGGTTTCGGGGTGCATCCCAATTTCACGGGGTAAATTAATCAGCGATAGTGCTTTTTCAAAATCAAGTGTAGCGGCGTCCCACCCTTTTGGGATAGTGCCCCGTTTTGGTTTGATTTTCTTGTCTTCAGGATCTTGTTCACCAAGTTGAACATAAGTGCCAAATCGACCGGATCGCAAACTGACTTCAAGACCGGAAACCGGGTCAATACCGAGTACTTTTGGACCTTCAGCTGCTATGGAATCACTATCACCGGTTTGAGACATTTGTCGTGTGAAACTACATTCCGGATAGTTTGAACAGCCGATGAATGAGCCGAACTTTCCCAGTTTCAGACTCAATTGGCCATCATCGCATTTGGGACATACCCGACCGGCCGTGCCGTCTTCATTAACTGGAAAAATATGTGCTGCCAGCACTTCGTTCAGCGCATCAAGAACTTCTGAAACCCTGAGGTCCTTGATTTCGGTTACATGGTTTGAAAAATTGTTCCAGAAATCATGCAACACAGTTTTCCACGCCAGATTACCGGCTGATATTTGGTCAAGTTGCTCCTCGAGATTGGCCGTAAAATCATATTCAACATATCGCTCAAAAAAACTTTCGAGGAATGCTGTTACGATGCGGCCCTTGTCATCGGCGATCAACGCACGTTTTTCTATGCGAACATAACCCCGGTTCTGCAACACACTCATTGTCGCTGCATAGGTTGATGGACGGCCAATGCCCAGTTCTTCCATTTTGCGGATCAATGATGCTTCCGAGAAGCGTGCGGGAGGTGTCGTGTGATGCTGGGTAGCAACAACGCCCTTATTTGACAGTTGTTCATTTGCGGCTAGCGCAGGAAGACGTTTTGAGTCTTCTTTTTTGTCATCATCGTCTTTGGTCGATTGATAGAGTGTAAGAAATCCATCAAAGGTTACAACGGTTCCGCTTGCTCTCAATTGCGTAACTGCATCGCTATTTTGTGCGATAATTTCAACTGTTGTACGCTCAATTTGCGCACTATTCATCTGACTGGCGATGGTTCTTTTCCAAATCAGATCATATAATTTTGCCTGTTCCGGGTCCATCTGCGATTGGACGGAAGCGGGAAGTTTAGCAAGGTCTGTGGGGCGGATTGCTTCGTGAGCTTCCTGTGCATTTTTAGCCTTTGTTTTGTAAACCCTTGCTTTTTCCGGGAGGTATTTTCCTCCATATTCACTTTTGATGACCTTGCGTGCATCCACTATTGCTTCGGGGGCAATATCAACACCATCTGTTCGCATATATGTAATCAGGCCAACAGTTTCCCCGTCTATATTTATGCCTTCATACAAGCGCTGAGCGACCTGCATTGTCCGGGCGGGAGCAAARCCAAGCTTGCTGGAGGCTTCCTGCTGCAAGGTTGAAGTTGTGAATGGGGGATATGGATTGCGTTTTTGTGGTTTGGCCTCGATACTTGAAATTGAAAAAGAAGCTCCCTCAAGAGCTGCCTTGATGGTATTGGCTCTGGCTTCCGAACCAATATCAAGTCTGGTAATCTTTTCGCCTTCAAAACCAACAACTCTGGCTTCGAAATCGTCCGAACTATCATTGTTCAATCGGGCAATAATTGACCAGTATTCCTGCGGTTCAAAAACTTCTATTTCCTGTTCGCGCTGGCAAACAAGTCGAAGTGCTACCGATTGCACCCGACCGGCAGAGCGAGACCCGGGAAGTTTGCGCCAAAGTACCGGTGAAAGTGTAAACCCGACAAGATAATCCAACGCACGCCGGGCGAGATAGGCATCTACCAGTGGAATATCTATCTGCCGTGGATTCTGCATGGCTTCAAGAACTGATTTTTTGGTGATGGCATTGAAAACCACACGCTCAATCGGCTTGTCTTTAAGCACCTTTTTTTGTTTCAGGATCTCGAGAACATGCCAGGAAATTGCTTCACCTTCCCTGTCGGGGTCAGTTGCCAGAATCAGTTTGTCAGCATTTTTGACGGCATTCGCGATCTCTGTGAGACGTTTTTTTGATTTTGTATCAATTTCCCATAACATGGTAAAATCATCATCAGGAAGTACCGATCCATCCTTTGCAGGAAGATCCCGAACATGCCCGTAAGACGCAAGAACGTGGAAATTCTTACCCAGATATTTGTTGATCGTTTTCGCTTTTGCTGGCGATTCGACAATAACAACGTCCATAAAACTACCTGTAATCCTGACAACTTCCTTCGCTTCAAGCTACATAATAGCGAGCAAAAGGCAGGTTGAAGTCCATTTCTTAAGTGGAAGTCAAATGGCCTGATCAGCCCACAAGGTCAAGAGGTGATCGCATTTGTATTGAAGTTTATTTAACAAACCCATCGGTCATAATTGATACAATTGATTTTCAAAACAATTGTTGAGATGTCAAAAAATAGCCGCGTAATGGAATAGAACCTTCGAATTTTATTGTTTATCGATACCTTGCAGGTTTCAGACTAACGAAACCCGTCCTCCTGCATGACGCTCAAGGCGTCCGGCAAGATCCAGCTCGATGAGCGCCAGTTGCACCGATGCCAAATCGACCTCTGTCATCCGGACTATCATGTCAATCAAAACAGGCGTTGGTCCCAATGCATTGACAATTTTATCTCTGTCATTATTTGGAATATCATCGATGGGTTCCCATTCTGATGGAATATACGCATCTGAAGTTTCAAACAGGGATTTTTGCAGGCTATCCCTGATCATTTTCTCACCTGAAGTAATATCAGCGATCTCGGTGGCATCAAGAGCCAGATACGCGCCGTTTTTTATTAATTGGTTAGTACCTTCGGCGCGTGGATCCAGCGGCGATCCTGGAACTGCGAATACATCCCGGTTTTGCTCCATTGCCAATCGCGCAGTTATCAACGACCCGGAACGTTTTGCAGCTTCAATAACTATAACGCTTTTGGAAATTCCGGAAACAAGACGGTTTCTGCGCGGAAAATCTCTAGCCCGTGGTTTCCATCCCAGGGGCATCTCGGTGAAAAGAACGCCGCTACTGGTTATATCAGTCGTAAGTTTTCGGTTTTCAGGCGGATAGATGATGTCTATTCCACCAGCGAAAACAGCAACTGTGCCATGCTTCAAGCTTGCGACATGTGCGCATGTATCTATCCCTCGTGCCAATCCAGAGGCGATTGCGAACCCGAGATCTCCCAGCTCACTTGCAAAACGTTGTGTCAGGGTTTTTCCTGCTACCGAGGCATTTCTTGATCCGATAATTCCAATTATATCTTTTTGAAAGACATCGGTGTTCCCCATGATTGTTAGAACTGGTGGTTGATCATGAAGGTGCCCAAGCAAATCCGGGTAAGAGGTCTCTCCCTCTGCAACAAATTTTGCACCCAATTGAATGGTTTTTTCCCATTCCAGTTCAACAGATTCGACTGAAGTCAGCACTATTGACCGTTTTGATCCGCCGCGGGCGGCCAGTTCGTTCGCACGATCAAGTGCACTTGAAACAGAACCGAAAAACCGGATTAGCGAATGATAGGTCACAGGCCCAACATTCTCACTTCTGATCAATCTTAGCCTGTTGAATTTTTCACGTTCCGGGAGCTCGTCAACTTTAGAAGTGATTGACGCTGTCATCCCAAACCACCAATTCGGCTTTCGGTTCCCTTGATCAAACGCTTAATGTTTGGCAAATGTTTCAACCACAGTATCAATGTCAATAAGGTATACATTTCTGCAATTTGATTTTGTCCCATTGCAACCAGAACAATCGGGGTTACAATCGCCGCAATTAATGCTGCCAATGATGAAAAGCGGGATACAAAAGCAAACAGCATCCACACAAGAGCAAAGCAGATCATTGCCGGCCAATATATGCCCAGCAACACGCCAATGTACGTGGCCACACCCTTGCCGCCCTTGAATTTGAGCCAAAATGGAAAAAGGTGGCCAAAAAATGCCCCCAATCCGGCAAGAAGCGCAATTTCATCGCCGTATTGATTTGCGGCAATCAAAACGGCCAGGGTTCCTTTTAGCAAATCACCCAATAATGTGAGTGCTGCAATTTTTTTGTTGCCGGTGCGCAGGACATTGGTTGCGCCAATGTTACCAGATCCAATTTCCCTGACATCTCCCAAACCTGCCATTTTGGTAAACATCAACCCAAATGGTGTTGACCCAAGAATATACCCAAACAGGATTGCGTAAGCGTAATAGGGACCAGCAAGTGTCCAGCTAATTGGATCAGGCATTCAGCACTCCCGTTGATACCAATATTTGGCTAGTTATTCTTATCGTAAGAGTAGACGCATTCGCCTGCAACCAGTGTATGCATAACTTTGCCGGTAAACCGGGCGTTTTCAAAAGCCGTGTTTTTTGAGCGTGACATAAGCACATCGCTTTGCAACATCCATGGAAAATTTAAATCAAACAATACGATGTCTGCTGGTGAACCGGATTGCAGGCGACCTGCGGGCAATCCGAGTAAATTTGCCGGTGTTGTAGACATCACCTCAATCAGGCGGATGAGTGTCAGATCCTCGTTATGGACCAGGCGAAGACCRGCCGCCAACAATGTTTCGAGCCCAATTGCACCATCAGCACATTCGGCAAATGGATTTCGTTTGGTATCAACATCCTGGGGATCGTGACTGCTGGTAATCACATCAATTGTACCATCAGCGATCGCTTGCACAATCGCCATCCTGTCGTCTTCATGGCGCAACGGAGGTGCCAGCTTGAAGAAAGTTCGGTACAATCCAATATCATTTTCGTTTAGCGTGGCGTGGTTTATTGATGTCGCACAGGTAATATTGTCGCCCTGATCCTTGGCCCGTCTGATCACATCAATAGATTCGTTGCATGAAATTTGTGCTGCGTGGTAGCGGCCGCGTGTAAGCCGGGCAAGTCTGACATCTCTTGCAACCATGATGGTTTCGGCTTCAGCCGGGATACCCGGCAATCCCAGGCGAGAAGCAGTTTCACCTTCATTCATAACACCATTGCCTGATAGATCCGGATCCTGCGGCATGTGAGAAATGAGAGCATTAAAATCTTTGGCATACGTGAGTGCGCGGCGCATGGTTAGCGCATTTGTCACCGGCTTGCGACCATTGGTAAACGCCACGGCCCCGGCTTCCTGCATTAAGCCAAATTCTGTCATTTTATCGCCCTCAAGACCGCGCGTCATTGCTGCCATGGGATGAATGTTGACAATCGCTGTGTCGCGGGCGCGACGAAGGATGAAATCTACGAGGGCAATATCATCAATAACCGGGTCTGTATCCGGCATTACAATCATTGTTGTAACACCGCCCGCTGCGGCTGCCCTGCTTGCACTGGCTAGTGTTTCACGATGTTCTTCGCCAGGTTCTCCGGTAAAAACTCTCATGTCTACAAGTCCGGGAGAAGCTATAAGCCCGGTTGCGTCAATTGTTTTCAAATTTTCAGATGGAGGAGATATATCTGGCCCCAATTCGCTGATGAAGCCATTTTCAATCAATATGTGGCCTGTCTCATCACGTTGGCTTGCCGGATCCACAATTCGGGCATTGCGAATGAAGACCGATTGATTGTTTCCGTTTAAATTCTTGTTCATCAGGCAGGCGCCTTTGTCTATATATTGGGCAGATTTTGCGCGAGAGCTTCCATTATCGCCATCCTTACGGCAACTCCCATTTCCACCTGTTCCTTGATAACACTTCGATCACTGTCAGCGACCGCCGAATCTATTTCAACACCCCGGTTCATTGGTCCTGGATGCATGACAATTGCATCCGGATTTGCATAGGCAAGCTTTTCCTCATCCAGTCCGAAATAACGAAAATATTCCCGCACTGAAGGAACAAAGGCACCATTCATGCGTTCCAGCTGCAAGCGAAGCATCATGACGACATCGACGTTTTTCAGGCCATCTTTCATATTGTGGAAGATTTCCACGCCCATATTTTCGATGCCGGTCGGCAAAAGTGTGGATGGCGCAATAACCCTTACCCGTGCACCCATTATATTGAGAAGCAGGATGTTTGATCGTGCAACGCGGGAATGTAAAACGTCACCACATAGTGCAACGGTTAGCCTGCCAATTCGTCCCTTGTTCCTTCGAATTGTAAGGGCATCAAGAAGCGCCTGTGTCGGGTGCTCGTGAGACCCGTCACCTGCGTTGATCACGGAGCAGCCTACTTTTCTTGATAATAGTTCTGCAGCCCCGGCTGAATGATGCCTGACAATCAGCAAGTCCGGGTTCATGGCGTTGAGAGTCATGGCAGTATCGAGCAGTGTTTCGCCTTTTTTCACTGACGAGTTTTTTACTGACATGTTCATCACATCAGCCCCAAGACGTTTTCCTGCAAGTTCAAAAGATGCCTGGGTTCGCGTTGAATTTTCAAAGAACAGATTGATTTGCGTGCGACCGCGCAGCGCAGATTTTTTCTTTTCAAGTCTACGGGAAACGATAACTTCCTGTTCTGCCAAATCGAGAAGAAACTCGATATCCTGCGCAGTCAGGCCGTCTATACCCAGCAAATGACGATGTCGGAATGCTATTGGGTTATGTGATGCAATCTGGCTCATTAAAGCTCAGGCTATAGGCTCAATTGATCCATGGGGCAAGCATCATTAGTCACAATCTGAATTATGTTAGAGCCGGGAAATTTTCATTACACAGAATCATCGCAATTACATCTGTAACCAATCCAGAACAGCCAACATAAACGGAATTGTTAAAACAGAAAGGAAGGTCTGAAGTGTCGATAACGCCGCGTAAAGCGGTGCATCACCTCCCATTTTTTTTGCTAAAACATATCCATTCATTGCTGTGGGTACAGCAGTACAAAGTACAGCAATTTCAAGTGCAAATCCACGTAATCCCATTGGCCAGGCAATGAGTATTGTCAGAAGTGGCATGCCTAATAATCTGAGAAGGGCACCGGCCCACACAATAGGTGTTGGTGGAAATGCTTAACGCAGGCGCAAATCTGATCCTATCAGCATCAAGCTGGCGGCAAGGCCGCCACGGGACAAAATTTCTATAAATGTGAGAATTGGATCCCAAATCCCTATAGAAAATCGATTAACCAGCAATCCCAGTACGCTGGCCCAGATCAAGGGGTTTTTTGCAATTTGACGCAAAATACCAAGTGCTGAAGTTTGCTTTCCGACGCAAATGGACAACATTGCTACTACGATGACATTGAGTACCGGAATCATTACAGCCATGGCGATTGCCACAAGTGCCATGGCATCATTTTCGTAAAGTTTTGAAACAATGGCTAATACAATGAATCCGTTCCAGCGAACAACGCATTGATAGACTGACGTATAAGCGGGAATTTCAACGCCCAGATGTTTAAATACCGGGTATGCCAATGCCATGATCGCGCAAGCGATTAAAACGACCAAAAGCAACGTGCCCGTCATTTCAGAAAGTGGCGTATTGTTCAAATCAGCATTTACCAAAATATGAAATATGAGCCCTGGATAAAAGAACCAGAAACTCAGAGTTTCAAATCCTTTCCATTGCTCTTCGGGTACAAACCCGGATTTTCGCAAATAGAGACCAAGCGCAATTAGTCCGAAGACAGGAACAAGGCTTTCAAAGACCAGAAACATGCCATTTCCAATAAAGGTAGGGGGATATAAGGGCTGATAGTTTTAGGGACCTAATTTTGAGCTTGATGCTTTAATCGGTCAAGTGCCCCCTGGAGAATATAGGAAGCGGCCAGTTTATCGACGACTTCACTACGTCGCTTTCTTGATGTATCGGCAGCCAGTAGAGTTCGCGTAACAGCAACTGTCGAAAGACGTTCGTCCCAGAGTGTTACTGGAATACCGCACAGTGGTTGAAGATTGCGAATGAAGGAACGCGTAGACTGACAACGAGGACCTTCTGACCCATCCATATTTATGGGCATACCAATGACCAATCCACCAACCAGGTTGTTTTCACAGAACTCCAGTAATAATTTCACGTCCAGTGAAAACTTTTTTTTTCGAATCGTTTCCATTGGACTTGCAATGCGCAATCCGGGATCACTCAGAGCAATTCCGATCGTTTTACTTCCAAGATCAAGCCCCGCTAATCGGGCTCCCGGGTCGAGATCCCGTGCTAACTGTTCCAATGAAATATCAAAATGTGTGCTCATCCAAGCGGCTGTATCATGAGTGTTACGATGCGCCAAGTTCAATTTCCGGCCTGGGATAAATATAAGCTGCAGGGCTGGACAATTGTATTTTGTTCTCGTAATGTTCTATTTCAAATCAGGAGAGTTTCATGGTTGCCCTTGCTATTCAGTATTCAATTCCGACCGAAGTGATTGACAGTCAGGCATTCAGGGAAGCCATTTTTAATCAAACAGGGTTGCTTCGCCGCGGCCGTATTCTGGAAGCATTTGACGCACATTTTTCAACTTCCGGGGTAATGTATGCCAATGATCGTATATTTGGGCGAGATGCTCTTGAATGCCGGGCCAAGCAGGAGCCATTTATAGGTACTGCGCGATCGATTGATGGTCGTATTAGCGATGTTGTGACATGTCCAGAGATGCAAATATGCTGTTTTCGTAATCATACCCGGTATGTTTCTGCCCATGGGGAGCTCGTCACAATTGATGGTCTTCACTGGCAACAATGGTTTAATAATGCGATTGTTGAAGAACGGTATTATAGCGGTGCATTACAGAACAGACGGATTGCCCAGGGCATCCTGACTTCGCCTGAATCCTTGCCGCTTTTGCTGGCCAGAGAAGAATCGCTCACCTGAATTTCCCAATTTTGTCTGGATATAGCTATATTTTTGGGTTTTCCCTGGTAATTCCGCTTTCTTGCGGCGGAATGGTTGCTTGTCTTTGCCCTGATTTGTTATAGGCGTGTGTGCTCAGCCCGAGCACACAATTCGTAATGAAAAGGCATCTATTTTCATGTCAGTTGACACACAGACAGTCAAACGCGTCGCACGCCTTGCGCGTATAGCGGTGAGTGACGAAGAAGCACAACATTTGTCCGGTGAACTCAATACCATCCTGAACTGGGTTGAACAACTCAACGAGGTTGATGTCGAAAATGTTGAGCCAATGACTTCTGTAGTTGAGCAAACCATGAAAAAACGTCAGGACAGCGTCACAGATGGTGGTTATGCAGATCAAATTGTTCAGAATGCGCCAGCCTCCGAGGATCGGTTTTTCGCAGTTCCCAAAGTAATTGAATAATCAATTAATTCTGTTAGCGCTTGCGCATAAATGAAAAGGGAGCATGTACTGTGACAGAACTCACAGCTCTCACGCTTGCTGAAGCCCGCGACGGGCTTTCCAAAAAAGAATTTACTTCAGTTGAATTGACTACGGCATATCTCAAGGCAATCGAGAATGCTGACAAACTGAATGCCTATGTTGCTGTGACGGCCGAAAAGGCACTTTCCATGGCTGCCGTTTCGGATGGTCGTTACTCTGATGGAACAGCCCGCGATCTGGAAGGCATTCCCCTTGGAATCAAGGATTTATATTGCACCAAAGACGTTCGCTCCCAAGCCAGTTCCAATATCCTGAAAGGTTTCAAGCCTGGATATGAATCCACAGTTACGCAAAACCTGTGGGATGATGGAGCCGTGATGCTTGGCAAACTCAATATGGATGAGTTTGCCATGGGGTCGTCTAACGAAACCAGTTTTGATGGGCCGGTTATCAACCCTTGGCGCGCTGAGGGCAGTAATGTCAATCTGGTGCCTGGTGGATCATCCGGTGGTTCGGCAACTGCTGTTTCGGCTCATTTGTGTGTTGCCGCAACTGCGTCCGATACAGGTGGATCAATTCGTCAGCCTGCTGTATTCACTGGTACTGTGGGTATCAAACCCACCTATGGGAGGTGTTCTCGCTGGGGGATGATCGCTTTTGCATCTTCACTCGATCAGGCAGGTCCCATAACACGTACTGTACGTGATTCTGCGATTATGCTAAAAAGTATGGCTTCGGTTGACAGCAAGGATACTACGTCTGTTGATTTGCCTGTTCCTGATTATGAAGCGGCTATCACCGGTGATGTTCGGGGCATGCGAATTGGTATCCCAAAACAATACCGCGTTGACAATATGCCCGATGAAATTGAATCACTTTGGCAACAGGGCATTGTCTGGTTAAAAGATGCCGGAGCAGAGATCGTAGAAATCTCTCTTCCAATGACTAAATATGCTTTACCTGCATATTACATCATTGCGCCGGCAGAGGCATCTTCCAATCTTGCCCGATACGACGGTGTCAAGTACGGACTGCGTATCGACGGCGATGATATAACCGACATGTACGAAAAATCCAGATCTGCCGGATTTGGTGATGAAGTAAAACGCCGTATCCTCATTGGTACCTACGTCTTGTCTGCGGGTTACTACGATGCCTATTACAAACGGGCTCAAAAAGTACGGACCCTGATCAAACAGGATTTTGAAAAAGCATTTAGAAATGTTGATACCATTTTGACCCCGGCTACACCGACAGCTGCCTTTGCAGTTAATCGTCAGGATGTCGACCCAATTGAAATGTTCATGAATGATATTTTTACGGTGACGGTCAATATGGCCGGACTCCCTGGAATAGCATTGGCAGTTGGCAAATCATCTGACGGGCTGCCGCTTGGGCTACAGTTGATTGGCAAAGCATTTGACGAAAGTACGCTTTATCGTGCTGCCGGTGTTCTTGAAGATGCTGCAGGGATTATGGAAGCACCTGCAAACTGGTGGGATGCCGGTTGATGCCTATATTTGCAAAAGGCCATTTGTTTTCTGATTTGTGCCGTGTATTTACACGGGCGCCAAATTCCTGGATTTTTTTAAATGTTACGGCACGCAGAGAAATTCTGTGTTGCCAGACGAGGTGAGGGTACTGTGATGGCGAAAGCCCCAACCAACAAACTCATTAAAGGTGCAACCGGTGATTGGGAGGTTGTTATCGGCCTTGAAGTCCATGCGCAGGTTTCATCTGAGTCCAAGCTTTTTTCAGGTTCATCAACAAAATTTGGTTGCGAACCAAACAGTAATGTTTCATTTGTTGATTGTGCAATGCCCGGCATGTTGCCGGTCATAAACGAGGAGTGTGTACGTCAGGCTGTTCGATCCGGGCTTGGATTGAAGGCGAAAATTAACAAACGTTCGCTGTTCGATCGCAAAAATTACTTTTATCCGGATTTACCCCAGGGTTATCAGATTTCCCAGTATCTTGATCCGATAGTCGGCGAAGGCGAGGTCGTTCTCGATATGCTGGATGGCGAACGTGTCGTTATTGGCATTGAACGTCTGCATCTTGAACAGGATGCAGGGAAATCGACCCACGATCAACATCCTACATTGACCTATGTCGATTTGAATAGATCCGGTGTTGCATTGATGGAAATCGTTTCCAAACCAGATTTGCGATCCTCGGCGGAGGTCCGCACCTATATCTCCAAAATTCGGACTATTCTGCGTTATCTGGGGACGTGTGATGGCAACATGGATGAAGGTTCCTTGCGAGCCGATGTGAATATTTCGGTCAGGCGTCCTGGTGAGGAACTTGGTACCCGTTGTGAAGTCAAGAACGTAAACTCGATCAGGTTTGCTGGCCAGGCTGTCGATTTTGAGGCGCGGCGTCAAATTGCGGTTCTGGAAGATGGCGGTACTATTTCCCAGGAAACATTATTGTTTGATCCAAAAACCGGTGAAACCCGTTCGATGCGATCAAAAGAAGAAGCGCATGACTACAGGTATTTCCCGGACCCTGATTTACTGCCGCTTGAGTTTGATGATGCATTTGTTGAACTAATGCGACAGGATTTGCCGGAATTACCAGACGACAAGCGCGCACGCTTTATATCCGAATTCGGATTGAAACCATATGACGCCAGTGTACTTGTTCTTGAGCGCCCATCTGCAGATTTTTTTGAAGAAGTTGCAAACGGTCGTGATGCAAAGTTAGCTGCCAACTGGGTAATTAATGAACTCTTTGGTCGATTGAACAAGGAAAGCCTCAATATTACTACGAGCCCGATTTCTTCAAAACAACTGGGCGGGATTATTGACCTTATATCCTCAGGCGACATTTCTGGTAAAATTGCCAAGGATGTATTTGAGATTGTCTGGACGGAGGGTGGCGTACCTTCTGAAATTGTCGAAACCCGGAGCATGAAACAGGTTACAGACACCGGGGCGATCGAAAGTATCATCAACGAGATTATTACCAGAAATCCGGACCAGGTCGCTAAAGTCAAAGACAAACCGTCAATGATTGGCTGGTTTGTTGGCCAGGTCATGAAGGCCTCCCAAGGCAAGGCCAACCCGCAAGCGGTTAACAGAATCCTTAAAGAAAAACTTGGGTTATAGAATACAAGCGGCGCGGAATATCGCGCCGTTTTTCTGCAAATACCTCTTTTCAAGAATGTTTCCCGATAACTTTTTCTACTATTCTTCTCTCCATTATTATTCGTCTACACTGGATAAAATAAACACGCGTCTTTTGTTGTGAGACAAATTTTTGAGATATATCAGAATGGAAATTGTAAAAGCATCCAAAAAACATGTCCCGGAAATCATTGCATTATTGGCTGATGATTATCTGGGCAAAGGACGGGAAAATGTTGCAGATCAATTGTCACTATATGAAGCCGCGTTTGATCAAATTCAATCTGATCCCAATAATGATGTATTTATATTGCTGAATGGCGAAACTGTTGTTGGATGTCTGCAGCTAACTTTGATTGCCGGACTATCAATCACCGCAACAAAACGAGCTCAAATTGAAGGTGTTAGAGTTCATTCTAATTATCGTGGAAAGGGACTTGGGCATAAATTATTTGAGTTCGCGATAGAAAATGCTCGCTCTCGCGGCGCTGGTCTTGTTCAGTTAACAACAAACAGGCAGCGTATGGATGCTCATCGATTTTATGATCAACTTGGCTTTGTGCAATCACACATTGGTTATAAACTAAAATTGTAGCGCTTTTGTATTTAAGATCAAAAATCCTTGTTGCATATACACATTAAGTTCTCAAATATGCATCATCCTGCAATGTCTGCCCAATCGGGTAAGACGGTTTCCCAGTGAGGCACTCGTGACCAAGCAATCAAAACCAATTGAACTTCATTATTGGCCCACACCAAATGGATGGAAGGTTTCCATACTTTTGGAAGAGCTTAATGTACCTTACGAAATTAGACTTGTTAATATTGGCGCTGGTGATCAATTCAAACCTGATTTTCTAGCGATTGCTCCAAATAACAGGATGCCGGCAATTGTAGACCCAGAAGGTCCTGGCGGAACATCTATTTCTGTTTTTGAATCCGGAGCCATTATGCAATATCTGGGTCGTAAATTTGACAGGTTCTATCCGGTTGAAGAACGTGCCCGTGTCGAAGTAGAGCAATGGCTGATGTGGCAAATGGGTGGATTTGGTCCCATGCTCGGGCAGAATCATCATTTTGCTAATTACGCGCCAGAAAAAATTGAATATGCGATCAGACGATATCGCGATGAAACACATCGTCTGTACGGCGTGCTGGATAGACGTCTTGCAGACCGGGATTTTGTTGCCGGTACATATTCTATAGCTGATATGGCAATTATTGGATGGGCGAAATCCCATGAACGTCAGGGTATTGATCTTGCCGAGTTTCCAAATGCGCAAAAGTGGTACAGCACTTTGATGGCACGACCTGCTGTAATTACCGGACTGGATGCCGGAAGTGAAGAACGTGGCAAACTTGATTTGGTTTCTGACAAAGATGCACAATCGGTTTTATTCAACCAACGTGCAAAATAGCTAAATTGAATTTTTTGCTATGAATTGTGAACGGGTACCTGGAATTGTCAGGTGCCCGTTTTGATTGAAATGGCGATGATTGAATGATCGTACAAGAATGCAACCTGATTCTATGGTTTCCAAAAGGTTGCGTTTTTATTTTCAAATTTTATTAAAATTGTAGATGACGTCAAGGTTTTCGGCCAAATTCAATACAAACGGAAGATTAATTTAACTGTCTCCTGGTTTTTTGTTTCGATTCCATTAAGCCTATGATTTAACGTCGTATTTATTCATCTCAACTCAAAATGATAATTGTTCGGGACGTCGGGGTTCCGATAGATGGCCATTACAAACTGGTCATAAACCGAGTAGATGGAGAGTGGATTATGGCTCGATTTGAAATGGCTTCACCAGAGATGGCAGCTGCTGGCCAGGATGCATCAGGCGACGTATTGTTCCAGCTTGGAATGATGTACGCAACAGGCCGGGATGTAGACTATGATCTAATTGCCGCACACAAGTGGTTTAATCTGGCAGTGCAGCGTGGCAAAAGTGAAGCCGCTCAATATCGCCAGGAAATCGCATTGGAACTATCACATGCAGAAGTCGCTGAAGCCCAGCGAGCCGCACGTGAATGGATGCGTTTACATTAAGAGAATTTGCATGTTCAGATATTTATGAAGGGCGCTCGCTGGAGACGCCCTTTTTTTCGATTAACGACGCGTCAGCGCATCTAGAACTTCCCCTTGTGTTTCCAAWAGAGAAGCCGTGRTCCGCGCACTCACCTTGAAGGCGAAGGCCGCAGTTGCCATATCAACATAAGCTGAAGCTACGTCGCCAGTCAGWGGTGCGTTATTTGTGTTTGNANNNNTNAGMGCGTYCCCTTCWGCAACCGARGWTACYGGKGGTGCATTATTTGCMGTTCGAATGGTTTGGGTAGCAGCTGTTTCAAACCGWTCCCGATTTTGTTTTAACCCTTCGATTGATGTCGCAATAGCTGATATCATTCGTAAAGCATCGCACGCCGCAATTAAGTGATGGTAAAACTATTTGCTATAGTTTTAACTATTTYGAACTGGTGTCGATGGTGAGTGCGTTTATAAGTTTGCTGCCCGGCAGACCTAGATCGTCAATAACATTGAAGTGATGCTTGTTGGCTGCTTCAACAACACAGGTACTGAGCCCAAAACCAGTCCAAATATTTGCCAATAGTGCATTTTGCCGCCGAAACTCGGGTCTTTCCAACTTTCCAACCCAGCAAGTCAGGGACACATTTTGCAAAGGTTGCAAAAGTGCTGCGCTTTCCGCCGTTGCCTCCTGCATATCCATTCCCAATATGTTATTCATCGAGTTCTTCAAAAGCGGGCGTAAATCATGAAGGCCACTTATGGAAACGACTGATTTTAGACGTTGGATGGTACCTGTTGAAAGCGGAGAATTTTTGCACATCATTCGGCTAACCAGATGACCTCCAGCGGAATGACCGGACAGTGAAACAGGTCCGGCAATACGCGATGCGGCGATTTCAATGGCTGCACCAATCTGTTTTGTTATTTCTGAAATTTTTGCATAAGGACATAATGTGTAACTGGGCATGGCAACAGCCCACCCCTGTTCTACTGCTCCGTTGGCAAAATGCGACCAACTGGATTTGTCGAATGCCTGCCAATACCCCCCATGAACAAATACCATCAATCCTTTTGGTGTTCCCTCCGGCAAAAAGATGTCCAGAATTTCCCGATCTCCCGAGCCATAGCTGATGTCAGCCAGAAAGCGATTTTGTGAAATGAGGAGTTTACGATAATCCTCTGCATCCCGTGACCAGTTTGATGGAAATGAGCCGGCGTCTTCAATGTATCCGCCATTGCTATATGCATCATCCCAGTTTGTAATTGCTATCTGTGACATTCAATTTCCTCCATCCAACCCATAGCCTCTATTTCAAATATAGCATACACCAATAAACTTTGAGCTTGAATATTTTATATTTAAAGAATAAATTGAATTCCAATGTATTGGATGATCTGGAGGGTTGTACTCATGCGTATCGTTTGTCTGGGAGGAGGCCCTGCAGGACTCTATTTTGGCATAAGTGTTAAATTGCGCAATCCGGAACATGATGTTTTGGTTGTCGAACGTAACAAGCCTGATGACACATTTGGCTGGGGTGTCGTTCTTTCAGCAGAATCTTTGGAAAATCTGGAAACAAACGATTCAGTGAGTGCCTCGCGGATTCGGGAGCATTTCGCATATTGGGATGATGTTGCAGTCGTGCATGACGGTCAGCGGACGGTTACCGGTGGACATGGTTTTTGCGGTATAGGCCGCAGACAACTCAATATTCTGTTGCATGAACGGGCTCGTGAGCTTGGAGTTGAATTGAGATTTGAAACAGAATTCGACAGTGTTGAATCCTGGAGTGCTGAATATGATTTGGTGGTTGCSGCTGATGGATTGAATTCCAGARTYAGAACCGAATATGCCGARYATTTYAAGCCTGATATCGATGTCAGGCARTGYAAATTCGTTTGGCTCGGGACCCATCAAAAATTYGATGATGCATTTACATTCATATTCGAGRAAACCGAACAYGGCTGGTTGTGGGCRCACGCCTATCAGTTYGATGATAAAACTGCGACTTTTATTGTAGAATGCTCAAGTGAGACTTGGGATAATTTTGGCTTTGAGGAGATGAGCCAGAAAGAATCAATCACTGTTTGTGAAGATATTTTTGCAGCGCATCTGGATGGTCATGAATTGATGACCAATGCAGGTCACATACGCGGTTCTGCCTGGATCAGCTTCCCACGCGTGTTATGCGAGACCTGGTATCATAATAATGTTGTCCTGATGGGAGATGCTGCGGCTACTGCGCATTTTTCGATTGGTTCAGGAACCAAACTCGCATTTGAAAGTGCTATCGCACTTGCCAAATATATTGATGATGAACCTAATTTGCCTGCTGCTTTTGAAAGATATCAGGAAGAACGTCGGGTTGAAGTACTGCGCCTTCAGTCCGCTGCACGGAATTCTATCGACTGGTTTGAACGCGTGGAACGTTATCTGGATCTTGATCCTGTCCAGTTCAATTATTCACTTTTGACCCGGTCCCAACGTATCGGTCATGAAAATTTACGACTTCGTGATGCTGGTTGGTTAAATTCTGCTGAAAAATGGTTCCAGAAACAATCTGATCCAAATTCGCTTAGTGAACGTTCTCCCATGTTTTCTCCGTTCAAATTGCGCACTCTTGAACTTGCAAACCGTATTGTTGTTTCTCCCATGGCACAATACAAAGCTGTTGATGGCTGTCCTGTTGACTGGCATTTGATCCATTATGCGGAACGCGCCAAAGGCGGAGCAGGGCTGGTATATGTCGAGATGACCTGTGTTTCGGCTGATGCTCGTATAACCCCGGGATGCCCAGGGCTTTATACCGATGAACACCGGGTTTCATGGAAACGCATTGTTGATTTTATTCATAATGAAACAATTGCGAAGGTTTGTTGTCAGCTGGGCCATGCCGGGCCAAAAGGCTCAACCCAGCTTGGCTGGGAAGAAATGGACGCTCAGTTAAAAGAACATAACTGGCCATTGATTGCTGCATCTGCTGTGCCATGGTCGGAGCAAAACCAAATTCCAAAAGCGATGGATCGATCTGATATGGATCGCGTCAAAAATGATTTTGTAAAATCGACACAACGTGCTGAAAAATCCGGGTTCGATATGATCGAACTTCATTTTGCGCATGGCTATTTGTTGTCATCGTTCATAACTCCCTTGACCAACAAGCGAATTGATAGATATGGCGGTATACTGGAAAACCGCATGCGCTTTCCGTTGGAGATATTTCACGCGGTTCGGGAAGTCTGGCCAGATGACAAACCAATATCTGTTAGAATTTCGGCGAACGACTGGGTAGGAGAAGATGGGGTCACTCCCGATGAGGCGGTGTTGATAGCTTCCATGCTCAAGGATGCCGGTGTTGATATTTGTGATGTATCTTCAGGTCAGACTTCAAAACAGGCAAAACCGGTTTATGGACGTATGTATCAAACGCCTTTTTCTGATCAGATTCGCAATGAAATAAATATGGCTACGATGGCTGTTGGCAATATTTACGAACCCGATCACGTCAATTCCATTCTGATGGCGGGACGGGCGGATCTGGTGTGTCTGGCAAGGCCTCACCTTGCTAACCCGTATTGGACACTACACGCAGCAGCTGCATTGGGCGACGATGAAGTCAGTTGGCCTGCCCCGTATGGGCCAGGAAAGGATCAACTGCATCGACTGGCCGAACGCGGCGAGACGATGGTTCGGGTTTGATAATGGGTAGTCTTTCCGGAAAACATGCACTTGTAACAGGAGGCGGTACCGGTTCCGGCGCGCAAATTGCCTTGTCGTTGGCTCGAAATGGTGCGCAGGTCACAATTGCCGGAAGGCGCCTCGAACCATTGATTGAAACCGCTGCCGGGCAGGAACGTATATATCCAGAGCAATGCGATGTTACAGATGAAAAGTCTGTTCAGGAATTGTTTCAAACAAGTGAAAAAGCCAGAGGCCCAATTGATATCGTAATTGCCAATGCCGGTATGGCCAAGAGTGCCCCTTTACATAAAACCGATTTTGAACTTTGGCAATCCACCCTTTCTGTCAATTTAACAGGAAGCTTTTTGGTGGCCAGGGCAGGTCTCCAGACAATGTTGAAAATTGGGTGGGGTCGAATTATTTTTTTGGCATCGACCGCTGGATTAAAAGGCTATCCGTATGTAACGGCATATTGTGCAGCCAAGCATGGCATCGTCGGTCTGACCCGATCCCTGGCTCTTGAAACTGCCAAAAAAGGCATAACAGTAAATGCTATTTGCCCCGGGTTTATGGAAACACCTATGCTGAATGAATCTATCAAAACAATTACAGACAAAACCGGACTATCTGAAAGTGAAGCCCGTGCATCACTGGTTTCAGGCAATCCGCAGGGCAGATTTATTCAACCGGATGAAGTCG
Organism: Cohaesibacteraceae bacterium; assembly: GCA_016764535.1. Classification (GTDB taxonomy): domain Bacteria; phylum Pseudomonadota; class Alphaproteobacteria; order Rhizobiales; family Cohaesibacteraceae; genus JAESRR01. Next base: position 22,395 of record JAESRR010000166.1, read on the forward strand.
CATCAATGATAATGTATTTGTGTAGTGAACATGCCAGTTCAATAAACGGGCAGGCTTTGTCTTTATCTGGCGGAGAAGTTTAATGACCGGAACAGCCAGTAAAAATCATCTCAGACTTTGGCTTCGCATGCTTAGAACAACGCGTAACATCGAGAATATATTGCGCGAGCAATTGAGGTCTGGATTTGATACAACACTCCCCCGGTTTGATGTGATGGCCGCGCTGGACCGGTCAGACAAAGGCCTTAGAATGAGCCATCTCTCCAGAGAGCTCATGGTGTCCAATGGAAACGTCACAGGAATTGTGGACCGCCTTGTGAAAGACGGCCTGGTTGAAAGGATTGCAATCGAAGGTGACAGGCGGGCTACGCTGGTTCGACTTACCGGGCAGGGTGAAATTGATTTTGGCAAAATGGCGTCACGACATGAAATCTGGATTGATCAAATTCTAGGTGTTTTTTCAAGCGATGAAACGGATCATTTGCTGGAGAAACTGGATAAAATTAATCAGGAACAGACGGAGGATCTATCGTGAAATCGACCTCTATGGCAGATATATCACCCGAACACTTCAATTGGCGAATGGATGGGCGGGTCGCCATAATCTCACTGAATAGACCTGAACGAAAGAACCCCCTGACATTTGAAAGTTACGCAGAACTGCGCGACACGTTCCGTGATCTGGTTTATGCAGATGATGTTGATATTGTTGTTCTTACGTCAAACGATGGTAATTTTTGCTCCGGTGGTGACGTTCACGATATTATTGGCCCGCTTGTTGCGATGGATATGAAAGACATACTCGCTTTTACTCGTATGACCGGCGACCTTGTTAAATCGATGATTCATTGTGGCAAGCCGATTATTGCTGCGATTGATGGCATATGTGTTGGTGCGGGAGCCATTCTTGCAATGGCGTCCGATATTCGATTTGGGACAGAGAAAGCCAAAACTGCTTTCCTGTTTACCAGAGTTGGACTGGCTGGTTGTGATATGGGTGCCTGTGCAATACTGCCGCGTATCATTGGTCAGGGTCGTGCTGCTGAACTCCTGTATTCCGGACGGGTTATGACAGCAGTAGAAGCCGAGCGTTGGGGTTTCTTCAATCGATTGATCGATGCGGATGAGCTTGAAATCGAGGCTATTGCATTTGCGCAAAAACTGGCAAAAGGACCAACATTTGGTCATGGAATTACCAAAACCCAGATAAATCAGGAATGGTCAATGAGCCTTGATCAGGCGATCGAGTCAGAAGCTCAGGCTCAGGCAATCTGCATGATGACRAAGGATTTYGAACGTGCTTTTCATGCCTTYGTTGCTGGTGAAAAGCCGGAGTTYAAAGGTAACTAATGAGCGACAAATCYTTTCTCACCTGGCCRTTTTTTGAAACCAGGCATCGTGAACTTGCTGATTGGCTGGATAGCTGGTGTGCTGCGCATCTGCCTTGTGATCATACTAATGTTGATCTCGCTTGCAAAAATCTGGTCAGGGCAATGGGGGCTGAAGGACTACTTAATTATTCTGCGATTGACCCTGATAATCCTGAACGCCTTGATGTCCGTAGTTTGTGCATTATTCGGGAAACCCTGGCACGTCATGATGGATTGGCAGATTTTGCCTTTGCCATGCAGGGGTTGGGTACGGGAGCCCTTTCTTTATTTGGAAATACGCAACAGCAAGCCCGGTTGCGCGATACGCGCGCAGGCAAAGCCATAGCTGCGTTCGCGTTGACTGAACCAAAATCGGGGTCCGATGTTGCAAACATGGAAACCACTGCAAACCTTGTTCGCGATGAATATGTTATAAACGGTGAAAAAACCTGGATATCCAACGGTGGTATTGCGGATTTTTACATAGTATTTGCCAGAACGGGCGAGGGGCAAGGTGCCAAAGGTCTTTCTGCGTTTATTGTTCCTTCGGACACCAAAGGCTTGAATATAGAAGAGCGCCTTGAAACTATTGCACCCCATCCCCTGGCGCGGTTGTCTTTTACTGAAATGCGAATTCCTTCAATTAATCTGATCGGAAAATCCGGTGAAGGTTTTAAAATTGCGATGTCAGTTCTTGATGTGTTTCGTTCGACCGTAGGAGCTGCTGCACTCGGGTTTGCCAGAAGGGCTCTTCAGGAAACATTGAAGCGCGCTTCTCAACGGGAGTTGTTTGGTGCACCTCTTGCCAATCTTCAAATGGTGCAAGGTCATATAGCCGACATGGCGGTGAGTATTGATGCTTCCGCATTACTTGTTTATCGCGCCGCATGGACGAAAGATATGGGTGCTGCCCGAATAACCCGTGAAGCGTCCATGGCTAAATTGTTTGCCACAGATTCGGCACAGGAAGTAATCGACAAAGCTGTTCAAATTCATGGCGGAGACGGTGTTCGAAAAGGACATATCGTCGAAAGCCTGTATCGGGAAATTCGCGCTTTGAGGATTTATGAAGGTGCATCTGATGTGCAAAAAATAGTGATCGCTCGCCAGATACTTGGCTGATCAACACTAATTTTTATGTTGAGGGATCCGCAAATTCTTCAACCAGGGAGATCAAAATGCTGGGACCAACCGCACATACAGATACATTTACGCGGGACAATCTGCCTTCGTCGGATTTATGGCCCGAGTTTTGTCTTGAGGGGTTTGAGTATCCCGAACACCTGAATGTAGCCGTCGAATTAACTGACCGCATGGTTGATAAGGGATTTGGTGATCACACCGCATTAATAGGCAATGGACGTAGAAGAACCTATAAGGAACTCTCGGACTGGTCCAACCGCCTGGCGCATGCTCTCGTTGAAGACTACGGTATCGTTCCAGGTAACAGGGTTCTTATTCGGTCCGGCAATAATCCGGCAATGGTCGCCTGTTGGCTGCAGCAACCAAAGCTGGTGCTGTAGTGGTCAACACAATGCCT
>JAESRR010000167.1 GCA_016764535.1 Cohaesibacteraceae bacterium
TACTCAACCTCAAAACAGGAATATGTAAGGTATCTATTGGGATGAAAAAAGGCGAAGTGTTTGATTTAAATAAGCCTGATTTAAAAGTTGCATCCAAAATGGTAAACATCACAAAACGTTACTTTGAAGAAAGAGCTGTAAGTGTTGAGATTATCAAGCTTTACGGTTCAATCGAGTTAGCGCCATTAATAGGATTAGCAGATATGATAGTAGATGTAGTTGAAACAGGCGCTACTATGAAGCAAAATGGTCTTGAAGTGGTGCAGGATATTATGACTTCTTCTACCTACCTCATAGCAAATAAAAATAGTTATATTGCCAAAAAAGATAAGGTACTCGATATTTATGAAAAAATCAATTCAATCATAAATTCATAAATGACGAATCTCGATTTATACGCCAAGGCTGAGCATCTTTTAGGCATAGAAGAGGCAACAGAAGCTCTGTATGACCTTTACAGAAGTGAACTTGATGCAAAAAATGTACAATCACTTTTAGATGTAGGCTGTGGTCGTGGTGGCTTTATGAAACGTATGATAAGTGATGGGGTGAAGTGTAAGGGAATTGACCTCAGTTCTGTAATGGTTGAAGAGTGTAAGTCCCAAGGTTTAGATGCAGAGTGTATCGATATAGCAGAGGAAACTGGTAGTTATGATGCTATAGTCAGTATCTTTGATGTTTTGAACTTCATGGATAAAGATGCTCTTCTTTCTTTTCTTGACTCTATTGCACAAAAATTAAATGACGATGGAATTTTCATAGCAGATATTAACACGCTCTACGGTTTTACTGATGTGGCTGAAGGAACGATGAGCAAAGACACAGAAAATGAATTTCTTTGTGTTGAAGCTGAATTTTTAGACAATGAACTCCATACTTTTTTTACACTTTTTACAAAAAATGAAGATACCTCGTACACAAAGTACCATGACAAAATAGTACAGTATTTTCATAAGCTACAAGTTTTCCAAAAACTCTCAGGGCTGAAACTCATAGAGAAACAAACCTTTTCACTCTACGCAGAGGAAGACAAAACACTTCTTGTTTTTAAGAAGAAATAGTGTGTGAGTATTAGGTAGTTTATTAAGGTATAATTTATACATGAAAGATATAAATAAAATAAAGCACGAGATTATTAAAAGGTTAAAACCACTTGATTTGGAGCAAGTTATTTTATTTGGAAGCTATGCTAATAATACAGTAAATGAAGATAGTGATATTGATTTATATGTTGTAACCAAAGATGAATTTATTCCTCAAAGTTTTAAAGAAAAAAGTACTTTGAATAAAAGCGTATCGAGAGCTATTAGAGATTTACGAAGTACATTTGCCATTGATTTAATAGTTCATACAAAAGCTATGTCGAAAAACTTTAAAGAACTTAATAGTTCATTTTCAAAAGAATTACTGAACAACGGTGTTTCTCTTTTATGAATAAAAAGTTAGGCTTAGAGTGGTTGAAAGCTTCATATAGTGATATCTTAGTTTTAGAAAAAATTGTTAGTGAGGATTTTATAACGCATATGACATCTTTTCATTCTCAACAATCTGTTGAAAAATCTTTCAAAGCATTACTCGAGTATCACTCCCAAGCTGTTCCAAAGAAACATGATGTCTTAATGCTCAAAGATAAGGTAGAAAAATATATACAAATTAATAATGAAGATTTACTAGAAGATTTAAATACTTTATATATAGATTCAAGATACCCTGGTGATATGGGCTTATTGCCTAGTGGAAAACCAACACAATTAGAAGCCAAAGAATTTTATGATTTTGCTAAGCATAGCCTGTGAAATGATCAAGGATCCGGAAAGTAAATTCGAAATCGTTTTGTGTGATCTGTATATGCCGGACATGGATGGTATTGAATTTATCGAGCATTTGATCGAAATGAAATATCGCGGGCAGGTTGGCTTGATCAGTGGAGCGACCGAAACTGACCTCGGTATTGCCGAAGTGATTGGTACCGCCCATGCTCTGGATTTTATTGGCATCGTAAAAAAGCCAGTCTCTGTAGAGGCACTCGGAGCTTTATTGCAAAACTAGCTCACAATCATTGCAGATGTGTCCGTCATGTTGACTGAATGGGCGTTGCTGGATGATCTCGAGCCAGCTACAAATTTAAGTTATGCAAACCTGTTGGTTATCCTGTCCTGGGGCTTGCACCACATTGATCAATGCGTATAGTGCCGCCATCCTATGTATAGGGGAGAGGTGGCCGAGTGGTCGAAGGCGCACGCCTGGAAAGTGTGTAGGCGGGTGACCGTCTCCAGGGTTCGAATCCCTGTCTCTCCGCCATTACTTGAATACCCGCGTAAATGCTTCCGAATTTTAATCAGGACCTCTGGCACATCGGAATCCGGCCACTCGCGGCGACTGTCAACTTGACCTGCATCACGATATGCAGATCGTATGTCCCTTGCTCCCTCTATCCATGAACCGCCACGAATTACCCGATACTGCTCACTGCTACTATCTTCCTGTGTTGATCGTCGTGGGCTACCATTGGACGGTGCCCCTTCATGATTGTGATGCCAATGATCCGCACACCATTCCTCAATATTGCCGTGTATCTGCCATAATCACCACTTGTTTGGGCGAAATCGTGGTTCTTTTACCGAAATGGGTTTGTTGCGGTTCCACCCCTTTGGGGTTTTCCCATATGGTTCCTTCCCATCAAAATTCACCTCATCTGATGAAATGGAAAGACCATTGTGAATTAGCGCTACACAAGGCTCGAAAGGTGTGGTTGATCCGGCTCTACAGGCATATTCCCACTGTGATTCTGAAGGCAAAACAAGATCAAGGTTTTCGATAAATTCGTTGAGTCTGTTAATGAAAAGCCGCACGTCTTCCCAATCTACATGCTCCACCGGGTGGTCCGGCGAGATAAACTCGCTCGGATTTGATCCCATTACAGACTTATAGAGTTGTTGCGTCACGGGTGTATCAAAACCAGAATCCGCAAGCGATCGTTATGTCCTGCTGTGGTCCTTCGCAATCATACCTGCACGGTTTGTTGTTGGGAGACCCCATCAAAAACCGACCCGGATTTATCCAGCGCATTCGCTGGCAAATATGGTCAAGTGTGAATTCTACAAAGGTACCGTATTAATCCTCTCCACTATTGGATGCCCAAACCGGAAAAGTGCACCTAATCAGGGGATGCATATCTGCTGTTGGTTTAATTTTTGATGCCATCAAAAGTCCATAGAATGCTGTCGATAGATTTTTTCAATCCATGGGACCCGAACGCCCGGGCAAACTTCAATTTCAGGAAAACCGAAACGAATAAGATGGGATTTCAAAGTTGAACAAGACGATGCCTGGAAAACGTTCGCCATGACCAATACCGGATTTTCATCCACCAAGAACAAACAAAGCATTGGCTGAAATATCTGTCGAGCCAGGTGGAGCCGTGACTATTTTGCCAGATTCTGCATCCCTATACGCCACGGGCGTTCCAAGATCCTGTCCAACATGGTTTGAAACAATATCTGCCCAGGAACCGGAAAGATCTCCTTCAGTTCTGACAATGCGTTCCCCTGTCGCCGTGAACAGATTTTCCAGTATGTCTGTTGAACCAGGATTTATAAGTCCGCCCACAATCATTTCCGGATAGGCGCGAATTGGCCTTAAAACCAGCGTTGCACCTGCATTAGTCAATCGTTGACGATTGTCGTCATTTACACATTCAGCGACAATTTTTGCAGAGCAGCCGGTTTCGCGGATCCGGCAAATCACATCAAAAGCATAACCATCAGAAATTTGGTCTTCTTCTTCCCATGCCAGGATAACAACAATTGCAGAATTCTTTACCCCTGTCTTTTCCAGCACATCCGGAGAGTTACCCCGACCCTTGACATATTTGATGTCAAACTCGTGCAATGTTTCCGGTAGAACGCCATCAAAACTTTCAGAGACCAAAATAACAGAGCGACCTTTGGTTGCATCGGTTTTTTCACATTCTGTAATCAGCCGTGACAAATGTAATTCGGAATCCCTTTTTGATCCGATGATGATGATATGGTCCTGCATTTTATACCAACTCCAGCTTCCATTTTTTATGGCGTCACGACGTAAACTTTGGTAGTCAAAATAATCGCCAGCCATTTTGCCGACGATAAATATTCCACCAATATATAAAATCAGAATTGTGGACAGGCGCCCCATCGTGGTTGCGGCCGATATATCGCCATACCCTACTGTCGTGAGACTGGTCAGGGTTAGCCAGACACTGTCACCGTAATCAAAATTTTCAAAATAGACCATCGCCAGCGTATGTGCGGCGATGATTAGCATGATGTAAACAATAGCGATCAGACCCGAGATTCGAGCCGTGCGTTCAGGGTTTCCAGATTTTATACGACGTTTGTGAAGTTTGCGTCGCCTTAGGTCAGCCCAGACTGCGATCATGATATAGAACTTCCCCCACCCGCAAATCGATACCATGAAAAGTAGTATCAATGCATCGAATTTATGCCGACGGCATCATTTCTTCAATTTTGTACAATGGAAGGTATTTGACAAAATAGACATCTGTTCTGCCCCCATCAAAAACAAACGCTTCGATTGCCGCTTTTCGGTCATTGCTGGTTAATCGAAAATAGTCACACCCTTGTTCGTTTTCAGATACTCCTTCTAAAGAGGTCGTGCCTTTTGGGTCTCTATCAAGCCAGTATATTTCGTGTGATTGATCCTGAATATATTTTCTCGAGAGCCAGGGGTTTTGTTGACATGCCTTTTCGTGGCTTTCCAGTTCAACCAGATAATTTCGATCAGCATTAAAAAGTTCTGCAAACTGATCAATTCTAATCATGCTTTCAACATGAGGTTGATCCGCACTATAAGCGAAAGCAAGCTGCTCTCCATTACCTTCGTCATGGACCCACATAAGCAAGGCACGGTTATCTGCTGTTTGTCCAAGATGAAAAATTCGCCGCTCATAGCCTGACCGGGCAGCAAGGTCCAGCCCGGTGACCCTTTCAACGAAATGTTCCACATTTGAAATTTCGGGATGCTCATCAAAGCCGGTTTTGATAGCATCCCCCTGTTTTAGATCGCGGGGATGTTCCAGAGAGCGCGGGACATTGTTATTCTTGTTTCGTTTGAATAGTTTACTGAACATCCACCGCTCCAATTGGTTTTCCGGATCTACTGGTTTCGCACGTGTTGAATTTATTTTCCGGCTTTCAGGCGAGCCAGAATATCATCCGCTTTCATGGTGCTTTTACCTATCCCGGCAGCTTTCATGCGTGCATCAAGATCGTCGCCATTTTCTTCATTGGCAAGTTCTTCTGCCGATTCAAACTGGTCGGCCCTTTGTTGTTGGCGTTTTTTGATTCGTTCCAGTGAATCCATGGCGCTGCCCATTTTGGACGACGAACCGGAAAAACGGCTGGCAACGGCACTTTGGGCATGCTGTACGGCTTCTGTTGCCTTTAGAACATCCTGTTGTTGCGTGAGATGTTTGAGTCGTCCCTCGGCTTTTTTGAGATTTGATTTGAGTGACTGTTCACTTGAAGTAAACCTTTGCAATAGTGACTTTTCTACCTCCAGCTGCTCTTCAAATCCACCGATACGCTCGCATATATCACGTGCCAATGCTTCATCATTGTTGTTCAGGGCGTCGCCTGCATAACTTTCATGCTCGGAAATTTTTTTGGCCAGTTCATTGACTTTACGCTCCACTCCTTTGCGTTTTGCCATAATGCCGGTGAGCTGCGTTTTGGCCGCGTTTATTTCGTTGGAAGCCTCTCGTAATTCCTGATCCATGATACGAATTGCCTGGTTATCAGCGATGGATTCTCCAGATTCAGAAATGGCGCCTTTAAAGGCCGTAAATACTTTACTCCAGGACATGATTTTATCTCCTTGGTCTGAATTCAAATTTGTGGGGGCTTACTTAACTGCGCAGATATTCTTTGCAAAATTCAAGCGCATCAATGACATTTTCAGCCAAAGTGAAAATTTCTTCAGTAATCTCGGTCACATTTGTGTTGATGCTCAATGCGCCAAAGATTACATAGCGATCTCCCATTATTGAAAATGAGGAAAGTGGAACGGGCAGATTGGCGCGCAATAAAACAGCGTTCAATTCATCAGCTTTGCCATCGATTATTTCGTCAATTCCCCATAATTGGGTGATCATGAGAATTTGTTCTTCGCCAACCGTAATCATGATTGGAAATTCATTGACGTCCTGAACCACTGCTTGAATTATAGGCGTTGCACCGTCCAGTTTCGTGATGGTGATCTCACCATTTTTGGCCTCTTCGGTCGCCAAAAGTTGGCTCATCAGATTATTCGTTGATATTTTGGTCATTGATTGTACGTCCTTTGTCAGGGAAGTTGTTGTTCTATTGCAAAGGTGGGCTTCCAAATCGTGAATGGCTTTTTTGCCCCATGCAGGAACCCAGACCTGCACTGATACCAGCCCCAAAGAGCGTTTTTTATCTCTGGAGCGCTTTTGTCTCTCAGCGCTGTTTTTGTCTTTGACCATTCGGAGTTCCTTGTAACGTGATACATACATGGGTATGTCTTGATACACTTACAAGCCGTGACATGAAACAAATGTGCAACTAGTCACGATTATCGTCCCAGTCCTGTCTATGGTAGCGGTAGATCGTATTTGAACGCGGTGTATTGATGAGAACCTTGTCGCGCCCGGCAAAAAAGTCGCGGCCAAAAACAAAGCTCGCATTGATAAATTCCCGGGTGGCCCAGGCTTTGGGTAATATGGAGCCAAATTCGCTAATTCGTGATCTTGGAGACAGTCCGTGTGGTACAGCGATTGTCCAGCCCCATTCACCAAAGCTTGGTACATTGGCGTGATATTGATCAACCTTGTTAAAGCCGGCTGTTTCGATTGTTCGACCAATACTCAAAAAAGTCCGCTTTGCATGATAGGGTGACGTTGACTGAACCACCATTGCGCCGTCACCGGCAAGAATACTGCGAAGTTTGGCATAAAACGCTGTTGAATAAAGCTTGTTCAAATCAGGATGGCCTGGATCGGGAAGATCTACGATGATTGTATCGAAGCGGTGACCCTCCACAATCAACTCATCGACACCCAGCCAGGCATCCGCAAATTTCGTTTCTACCCGGGGATCGGAGAAGGATGCTTTGTTCATCTTGATAAAAGCGCGATTGGTACCGTCTTCGTTCTCGTTGGTGAAAAAATCTACCAGTTCAGGATCAAGATCAAGTAGCAATACCTTTTTGGGATTCCAGCTCAGAACATCGCGCAGAGCCAGGCCATCACCTCCACCGATAATCAGGATTTTATCACGGCGGGCACTTGCCATCATTGCCGGAAAAACCAGCATGCTGTGATAAATTTCCTCGTCGGCACTGGCAAACTGAACTCTTCCATTGATGTGGAATGTTAAAAGTGGTTGCCCGTTCGGACCACGTTCGCGGCGTGTTACAACAAGGCGTTGAAATTGCGTGTCATAATGAAATAACACCCTGTCTGAATACATTACGTTTTCGGCCATGGTTTGCCAGGATGGGCCTTGATACGCGAATATAACCACAATGACGAAAAACAGACCATGAGCTGCTACCATCAACTCGCGATATTTTAACCTGTGATAAAATTTGCAAATAAACAAAAACCCGATGAGCAAATTAACCATGGCGGTTAGTGCGCCGGCAAGTGCGGGATCAATGGACAGCATCCAGCCCACCCAGATAATTGCGCCAATTCCCGCGCCAATATAGTCAGCACCGTATATTGTGCCGATATTATTTTTAATATGTTGAGCGTGAAGTATCTCCCGAATTCGCGCGATAAGCGGAATTTCCATGCCGATTAGCACGCCCAGGACGCAAGCCATCACATAGGGCGAAAACCTGGAGAAATCGTCCAGAACCGAAAATATCCCACCATCAATTGGCAGGCCTTCGGGCAGACCAAGTGTGCTGGCCAGSACCTGGGGYAATATGAATGTACCGGCCATCAATCCACTGCAAATGATGACTGCGGCGCTTCCTGCCAGCGCCATTGATAATTCGAGTATCACAAAACCCAGAAATGGATTTTTGATTTTTGCAGACAGGAATGATCCAACGCCCATCGATACGATCATCAAGCTGATGATGGTAAATATTACCGTCTCGACTGCACCCAAAACGCGCGCTGCGTAGTGCGACAGCAGATACTCGTAAATTAATCCGCAGCCAGCCAGCACACCTGTAATCGCGATCAGTGTTATATCAATTTTGAGTCTGGACCAGGGGAGAGCAACACTGGGTGCATTTGACATCTAAAAGAGCTCCACCAGGGCGCATGCCGCCCGATGCGGTAATTATCCTAAAAGACTGACCAGTAATAGACCAATCCCGATATAGGCACCGGTTTCAACAGCCGCAACACCAAAATTTTGCTCAAGGTCGACTTCACTTTCCACTGAAATGCCATGCAAAACGACCTTTTCAATCAACCAGGTGAGAATGATGACAACAAGAAACAAAACGATTGCGGTTAGAACCCATGCAGCGACAGACAAAAATACATTCGCTCCTTCAGCAAAAATAACCAAATTTCCGGCAGTTGAGATAGCCAGCGCTGCACCGATCTGAAATCCGGCAAAACGTAATGAAAGAGCTGCATTTCCTGCTTCAATTGCATCCCTGAACGCGCGTCCTTCATTGCGTCTCGCAAACAAATGAACTCTATAGCGCGACACAAACACCAGCATTATTTGTGTGATCAGAAACATGCCAACAACCAGCCCAAGACCTGTCAGCCAGTCACCGTCCTGCCACGAGAAAACTCCGAATATGACAATACTGGTTGCAATCATATTGCCCGCATCCAAAATTCCGGCAGCTGTATTTCTATTGGCGATCAGTGCTTTCAAATTAATTTTGGGAAATACAATTTTGTCGAAGATCCAGCGCGTGCACAACATCATGACAATGCCAAGCACGCCATATCCCAGAATGAACATCGCTTCAGTAATCAGGTTGGTGGCGATGTCTCCGCTCGCAACACCTGCAAAAACCACCGCCAGTGCAACAATTGCACCCCCCAGCGAAATTCCGAATGCATGATTGTCCTTTTTTGCGAGTTCTTCAGTTGTATTAATGCCGCCTGCGATGCGTCCAAAAACCACCCGGACCAGAACCAGCATCGCGAACAGCAATATGAAATCAACCAACAGTGCGGCATAATAATACGGATCCGCCGTGGCTGTAAAATAAGAGACAAAATTCATTTTAGGCTTCTCCGATAATACTATTTTCCATAACTGCGACTACCGTATCCACCACTTCTTGATGGCGAGGATCGCGTATTGGAATAGCTGCTGGTGCGACTGGTTTTTGGTATTGATTTTGGTGCTGTAGTTGTACGCGGGGCATAATTGGACAGTCGGCTCGTACTCTTGAAGTTTTTAATTTTGTTAGCCGGAGCCCTGTTTGCTTTTACATTGGGGTTGCGTTTCGCGATCTGGCCCCAGGATTTATTACTTGAGTTGGACCCGTAATAATGCCGCCCGACATCTCCATAATAAGATGGGCTACGCGAACTATACCATCTGTTCTGATTATATCGATATCCGCTATTCCAGCCAAGAACATCGCTGAACAGTCGATACTGACCATACCATGCCCAGAAATTTCCACCGCTTGAATTTGATTGCCATCTTCCATATGACGGATTACCGACCAGATGTTGCGTCGGCGGCATTTCTTTATTGGTGGTTTCGCTAAACCCGAGTTTTGGCAATTTCCCCTTGCTCATGTCTGCCAGAACGTTGACGACGTCAACAAGCCCGTCATTGAATACTGTGTATCCCGCTGCAAGGGCAATGGCCCTCGCTTCAGAAGTTATGGCAATCGTGACCTGGCGAGATTGCTCGGCTTGTTTTGGGTATTTTGCCAGAACATCCTGGTAACGCGCGTTGAGATACTGAAATCGTCCACCTTCAACAGTTGCTTCTTTCTCCAGTGTGGATACCAACAATGTCATATCCGGCTGGGTTTTCCTGATGTAGGCAGCGTAAAGTCGAAGGTATTTTATATTTGGTAGCCGTACATTTGTGATTTCAGCCGAGCTGCCGCTTGCTTTGTAGTTGGCTTCGGACATCATCAGTAAGAAATGCAACTCGGTTACGGCAATCTCTGATCGCTGCAGGGCCTTGCCAGCAGCATCAAATTCCGGGTCAGAACAACCAGCCAGAAAAACCATAACAAAAAGTGACAACAGGAAACGCGGGGAAATGAATTTTCCAGGGCTTTTCATTGGCTGGAATTCTCTCATCGTAAAGGGATTTCAGATTGCTACCAAAACGATAGTCTATTCGGGGTGCAGAAGATCGTGCAAGGGGTTTCAATATGAACCCGCGTATTGCATTGCCCGCTTGTGTATAAAAATCAAGAATCAGTTTTTGAATGGCTCATAGGCAAAATCGATATCCCAGGCGGAAGGTTCGAAGTCTGGTTGCCATGCCAGGTGTTGACATAAATTGGGAAAAAACGGCGACATTGTTATGAAATCAAACACTATTGTTTGTGATCGCCCAACAATCCTGAAATAGATTTTTTAGCTTCTTTGCATCTTAACTTCCACGCTTTGCAACCAATACATAGAGTTTGGCAGCGATTTCGGATTGATCCAAAGCGCTCGATACCTGCGCCAGAGCTTGACGAGCCTTTACCGGATGACACGAAGATGGTTTTCGGGGTGTGAAAACACCGATCACTCTGTTAATCAAAACACTGAAGCTAATCAGGCAGGCACAAGGCCCGCAACAGAGCAGTCAAAATCTACCTTGACGTCGTTGCCGATTGTAAACGGGTTTGCAGTTGCCTCACAAACAGCAAATAATTGACCCAGCTCTCCATCAATTGTGTATTGAACCTGATTTCCAAGATAAGCCGCATAAACAATGGTTCCATCAAATCCCGCAGAATRCTKCCGGTTTGWTAATCGAAGTTGATGYGGYCGCARGACAAGTCGTGCGGCTCCWGCAATATTCTCSCGTTTCGGRATGGTGATTTTTCTTGATGCGATTTCTACCTCGTGATGTGTATCTGTGGAGGCAGTAATTTCACAATTGATGAGATTGGCATCGCCGATGAAGTCGGCAATGAAAGCTGAATTTGGACGCTCATAAAGATCATTGGGCGTGCCCTCTTGAGCTATCTCGGCATTCCGCATCACAATAATTCGATCGGAAACAGCCATTGCCTCCTCCTGGTCGTGGGTTACATAGACGGTTGTGAGACCAAGGTCTTGCTGGATCTGGCGAATTTCCTCACGTACCCGCCTGCGCAATTTGGCATCAAGATTGGACAAGGGTTCATCAAGCAGCAGAACTTCCGGCTCAAGGACAATCGCGCGGGCAACAGCTACCCGCTGTTGTTGCCCTCCGGATAATTCGCTTGGCAAACGTTGACCAAACCCGTCAAGACCGACCAGTTTCAGTCCTTGTTCAACCTTTTCCCGCACTTGTTTTTTGGGGATCGACTTAACAGTCAGCCCATAGGCGACGTTTTCCAGAACACTCATATGCGGGAAAAGCGCATAGGACTGGAAAACCATAGAAACCTTGCGATAGGATGCCGAAAGATGTGTGACATCCTTTTGTCCAATGTGAATGCTGCCATTTGTCGGACTTTCCAACCCGGCAATCAACCGCAGCGTTGTGGTTTTGCCACAACCGCTGGGACCCAGCAAAGTGACCAGTTGCCCAGGCTCAATAGACAGATCCAGTTGCTTTAACGCCGTTACAGATCCAAATTTTTTTTCAACGCCACGAAAGTGGATTGAACCTGTTTTCAGGTTTTGCATACGGTTTCTCCGGGGTTGGATTTGGTTCATGCGGATTGTTCCACGCGATCAGTGCGGCGTAATTTGCGTTTGCCAATGAGGAGTTGAACAATCAATATTACGGTCAGCATTGTAAAAATGAGCACAACAGAATAGGCAATTGCGAGGCCGAATTCGCCGTTCTCAACTCTGCCGACAATAAAGGAAGTTGCCATGTTGTGCCTTGCACTGACAAGGAATATGACAGCGCTAACAGATGTAATGGCCCGCACAAAACTGTAGGTAAGAGCGGCCAAAAGTGCTGGCCCCATCAGGGGAACAATGATTCGCCTCACCGTGGTAAAGCTGTTTGCGCCACAGGTTATTGACGCCTCGTCGAGACTTTTATCCAATTGGGACATTGCCGCGATACCGCCCCGGACTCCAACCGGCATGTTGCGGAACACAAACACAATAATGAGAATGAGGCTTGTTCCGGTCAGCTCAAGCGGTGGAAAATTGAATGCCATGATGTAGCTGACACCAATCACGGTCCCTGGGATGGCAAAACTCAGCATTGTACTGAATTCAAATGCGCTTTTTCCTGCAAATTGCTGCCGGACAAGGAGGTAGGCGGTTGAAAGACCAAGCAATGCCGTCAAAGGGGCGGCTATGGTCGAAATTGTGAGAGTTGTGAAATAGCTGTCCCAGGCGACACCCGTCCAGCGAATGCCGTTAGAATAGCTTATGGAAAAAGCGCGGAGGTAATGATCTGGAGTAAAACTGTTATCGTATCCCCACAGTTTTACAAAGCTTCCAAAGATGATCATGCCATAGACAATTGCAGTGAAAGCAGCCCAGGGCAGGGCGGTCGCGTAACACATTGTTTTTACCGCCGGACTTAGCGCTGCATGTCGTCCCGAATCCGCTTTGCCTGTCACCGTTGCGTAGGATTTTCTGCCAAGCCAGCGCCGTTGTGCAAGAAATGCCCCCAATGTGAGGGTCAGAAGGGAAATTGCAAGAATGGCGGCTTTGGCGGGATTTGCTACAGTGCCAATTATTGCAAAGTAGATTTCTGTTGATAGCACATCAAAGTTACCACCCAATACAAGCGGATTGCCAAAATCCGCAAGGCTCTCGATGAAACCAAGCAGGAATGCATTGGCAAGGCCTGGCCGCATCAAAGGAAGTGATATGTAGCGAAAAGTCTGCCATCGSGTGGCATCCAGAGTTTGTGATGCTTCTTCCATGGCAGGACTGACACCCTCCACGACGCCAATCAATACAAGGAAGGCAATCGGGGTGAATGAGAGCATTTGGGCCAGATATATCCCGCCAAATCCATAGATCCAGCGCGTTTTTTCTGTTCCGAAAAATATTGAGAATAATTCGGTGATTGTGCCAGTACGCCCGAAAAGTAGAATCAGGGCGAGGCCAATGACAAAAGGAGGTGTAATGATCGGAATGATCGTCAAAATTCGTAGCAGCGATTTTGCTCTTATCTGCGTGCGTGTGAAAACAAGTGCAAATGATAGCCCYAGAAAAGTTGTACCGGCACCGGTCAGCGTAGCAAGAATGAGAGAGTTGATGGCAGGCCCGCAATAGGAGCCGGACAGACATCCAAGACCCCAAATATCAGCGGAGAAAAACCCGGACAGGAACGCCGAAAATGAATAATTCCCGTCTTCGGTCTCCAGCGCTCTGATCAGAATGTGTGAAACCGGAAAAAATACGAATACCACCACCAGGGCAACAATCAGCCCGATAAGGCCAACAACAAACATGTCGCCGCGACCTTTCCCCATCGATGAAATCGCTGTTGTCAGCACGAATAGTTGAGACAGGAGCACCGCAAAAGCACCGGCTCCGAACCCCGTCCGGGTGCTCTGGCCGGACAATCCAACAAATTCGGCAATCCCGGGATGGCCAGCAATCAATCCCTGCAGGATGACCAGCAGTAACCCCGTGCTAGCTATGAAAGCTATGGAATTTGCACGCCTGACTGGTTGGTTAATGGAAATCAGGCATGTGCCTATGGCGAGGAAAGATAAAAATGCCGGCATCAACTCAAATTGCCTAAATGAAACAAGGAGTGTTAATGCGGCTGAATTTGAAGAGGTCGAAAGCCCTGTTATCCAGCTAAAGGACCAGAATCCACCATCAACCATTTGCCATGGCAAAAAGCAGAAGCCGACAACTCCGACAAATAGCCAGAAGCAGGTTGTGCGTATCATAAATTTTTCCAAGATTTCTGAAGAGGAACGGATCCATCAGGTGACCGGGATGCAGCTTTAAAGGATTTGCTACACCCCGATGGGAGAAGGCCGTTATTTGCTTGCTGGTTTTACGTCTTTGTCCCAGCGGTTAAGCAGGCGTTTGCGGGTTTCTGAAGAACCATATGTCGCAAAGTCATAATCAATCAATTTGATTGTTGTTAGGTCTGGCGCTTCGGGTGGCATTTTCGAGTTTGAATTCGACGGCACCTGGAAAGAACCAACTTGGGCAGCCAGAGCCTGTGCATCAGGTGTGAGAACATACTCAACCCATTTTTGTGCTGCCTGGAAATTTTTAGTACCCTTGATAATACTTACAGCGCCAACTTCGTAACCGGTTCCCTCACAGGGAGAAACTGCGACAATCGGGAAGCCGGCAACAGCCTGTTTAACCATGCCATGAATGAAAGATATGGCTATTGTGGTTTCTCCACGCGCCGCTGCCTTGGTTGGTGCCGAGCCGGATTTGGTATATTGATTGACATTTTTGCCAATCTTTTTGAGCAGTTTAAATCCTTCTTCTTCACCAAAGAGTTGCACGAATGTTGCAAGCTCTGTGTAGGCCGTTCCGGAACTATTGGGATTTGCTACCTGAATTTCGCCTGCATAAGAAGGATCTGCAAGATCTCGCCAGCAGAGGGGTGGCTTAAGGCCCTTTTGTGCAAGTAGTTCGGAGTTGTAGCCAATACCCAGTGCGCCAGCATAAATTCCGATGGAGCGCCCATCTGTAATGTCCACCATGTTTTTGGCCCAACCAAGCAGGTCGTCAGTGTTAACACCGCTTTTGCGCGTTAATCCTTCACCGGCGGCAATAATGTGCGGATCACCGGTGCCTCCGTACCAAACATCAACTTTGGGATTGCCAGCCTCTGCGCGAATTTGTGCCAGCGTTTCCCCGGTGCTTTTGCGCACCATCGCAACATCTATGCCTGTTTTATCTTCAAATGTCCGGACCAGAAGATCGCAATGATCCTGCTCTGAACTACAGATGACATTCAGCTCGTCTGCCGATGCCAGGTTTGTTGCAAGGAATGCTGCAAAAGCCAGTGTTCCCAGTGCAGTAGTTATTTTCATTTGTCCCTCCCAGGAGTTACAATCGCGCTGACAACATCCCGCTTTGAGAGGTTGTCTGCGATCATTCCAAGGGTAGAGGCGGGCACTTGTACATGGCCAGCGCAAATCAATTAACAATCTTTCAAAGCGGCAACTTTGAAATTAACAATGTTACAATTGTTACAATGAGGGACAACAAATAAAATATAAAAAGAAGAATCGCGGCGCACTGATGTGTAACACTACCCGCAAATTGATCAGACCGGGGAGGTTGATCCAGAGTGGTCCGTCATGGAAATCTGATTGCGAGTGAGGAAAAAAGAGCGCGAATCGCTGTTATTGATGATGACAGGGAGCTGCGACTGGCGCTCGAAAACCTTCTCTATGAAAATGGTTTCGACCCCGTTTTGCTTGAAGGCAGTGCGCAGTTCCGGGAGCTTGGATCGCAGCCGGATATTGATCTTGCACTGATTGATCTCAAACTCAAGGGCGAATCAGGGCTTACACTGGCAATCTATATTCGCGAACATCATGATCTTCCCATCGTCATGTTAACAGGCGTTGGAGACGAAGTAGACCAAATAGTGGGCCTTGAAACCGGGGCTGATGATTATTTGATGAAACCGTTTAATCCACGTGAGCTTGTGGCCAGGATACGGGCTGTATTGCGCCGCTATGATCGGATTGACAGTTCTGTCGGGTTGGAAAAACCGGCATGTGATGAAATTATCCATTTTGGGAAAATGTTCATCAATCCGGAAAAACGAGAAGTGTTTGATGGTGAAGGAATGGAAATTCCACTTACCAACGCAGAGTATCGCTTGTTGGATTTTTTTCTTCGCAATCCGGACAGGATTATTCCAAGACATGAACTGCTCGCCGAACTGGGCAGTGATATGGCTAAATATGTAGACAGGACGATAGATGTATTGATCTTGCGGTTGCGGCGCAAAATTGAGGCAATACCTTCAAAACCGGTTCATTTGCAAACCCGGCGCGGACAGGGTTACATTTTTGTTCTGACAGTTGATGGCGCAGTGCCGTGACTGGCCGCAGGAATTTTCGTCCGGATATAAGACAACAATTGTGGATCGCTTTCGCGCTACTTGCTGCCGCGACCATTTTTGTCGGTGTTGTCGCCTGGTATGCTTTGGATCAGGCCGTCGTCAGGCTCGAACGGCTGCATTCAAGGACATTGTCCCAGGTTGCCCGATCTCTCAGTCTTTCAAAACATTCAGCAGATCTTTCAAGCTCTGCACCATTTTTATTGAATTTGAGATCTCCCTATTTAATACARAGTGAAGGGMACCTGTTGCTCGCTTCCCTGGAGCCGGTATTAGCTGAATGGCCGGGCCAAAATCAGGCCAAAGCCGAAGTATATGCATATGAAGAAGAGATCGCGGCAGCAGTTCGACAAATGAAAAAGGCGATAGTTGACCTGGTTGATGCTTCCGTCGATCTGGGAATTGAGAGCGATGCAGCTTTGGTTATTAATGCAAAGCTTACCGGTTTCAAAACACAATATTATGCACATTCGATCAATCCGGAACTCAACGGAGCCAGCAGAGGAATATGGCTTTCACTGCTAACCATGACAAACGAGTTGATAGGAGCAGGCCACTCGGAAAACCTTTTGGGCGTGGGTGAACACAGACGTCGATTTCAGCARATTKCTGGCGAATTTMKMAWYCTGAATGCCGGTGATTTACATCACTTATGGCGGGACAAATTGCTTGGTCTTTCCAAAGGTGATCGCGGTTTGTTTGAAATACGGCGCCGGGAATTATCAAGAAATCTGGAAAGCCAGARTGCATTGTTCAGAATTCGATTTAATGCCGACACCATCAGCGACCTGGCTGCTCTGTTTGCTTCCGATGCGGAAGCCTATCTCCTGCGCGAGCGTGCWGATACGGCCACTTCGATTGGCTTTGCCAAAATTGTAATTATGTTGGCYGGTGTTGGGAGTGTTCTGCTTGCACTTGCATCTTCYGTATTTGTTTCCGGTTATGTAATCGGAAACATTCGGGCGATATCGGAAGCGATGTCCAGACTTGCCCAGGGTGACCGGGGAACCCGGCTTGGAAGGAAATCGACTACGAATGATGAAATTGGCAAACTGCTCCGTTCTTTCAGAATATTTCGTGCAAATGCATTGCGCCTGGATCGGAGTAACAGACAATTGCACCAAAAAAATGCTCTGTTTGAAGAAATTTTTGAAAACATCTCGGATGGCGTTGCAATCACGGACGAACAGGGTTTGGTGACAACAACGAACCCTCATTTTGATAGTGTATTAAAGCCGGAGCGAATTCGGGCGTTGAATAAAACTCCGATTGTAGAATTGTTTCAACAATCAGAATTCGCCGGGTCTGCGACTTCTTTGGAACTTGATGCTCGATTTAGTGGATTTGCCGAATTGGTGGGAATATGCGGTCGGGTGCTCGAGGTTCGGTGTAGCCGTCTTCCTGATGGAGGAGGAATTTGGCTCTTCAGCGATGCAACAGAACGTCGAAAAATGGACGAGCGACTACAGCGCATCCGGCACATCGAAAGTCTGGGTAAAGTAGCTGGTGAAGTGGCCCATGATTTTGGCAATGTTTTGTCAGCAGTTGTGGCCAATCTGCATTTGCTTGAGGCAGAAAAGCAGACAAAAAAGGGTAAAATTCAGCTGCAAAGAATATCAAATGCAATTGAAATGGGGACTTCCCTGACCCATAGATTGCTTGCTTTTGCGCGCAAGCAGGCGCTCGTCCCAGAAATAGTCGAGTTAAATGAGCTCGTTGAAGGTCTTGCCGATTTCATTAGCATTGGTCTTGAAAAAAATGTTCAACTTGAAACCGTCCTGTCGGCAGACAGGATTAACGTACTTGCCGACCCTGGGCAGCTTGAAAGTGCAATTCTAAATTTGTGTCTAAATAGTAACCAGGCGATTGATGAYAAGGGTGTGATYACAATCACGGTGTCTGATYACGATRACGCCAAAGCTTCCATAGAAGTYCGCGATAATGGACACGGRATGGAAGAAGCGGTGCGAACCCGCTCTCTGGAGCCTTTCTATACTGCGCGTGAGAATGGAGAGGGCACAGGTCTCGGGCTCTCAATGGTTTATGGTTTTATCAAGCAAACAGGGGGTGACATAGAGATTTGTAGTGAAGTTGATGAAGGCACGACCGTAACCCTGTGGTTGCCTGTTTGTGAAAAYGGRACYCGATCGRKTARCAGGATWCATCAATTARAACAAACGGTTTTGCTGGTRGAAGATGATAAGAAGACAMTGGCTCAGGCAAGTAAATATCTGGGACAACTGGGTTTCACCGTAACCGAGGCTTCGACTTATATTGACGCGGATACCATACTAAAATCCGACAGCAGCTTTGACGCTCTTGTGACTGATCTCCATCTTGGTACTGACGGGACCGGATGGGATCTTGCTGACAAATTCCTTGCCGATTCGAGTGATACAATTGCTATAGTGATGTCGGGGAAAATGCCGGAAAGACAGCCAGAATTCGGTGATGCCAAATCTCGTTTGGTATGTATCGCGAAACCTCTGACTGCAGGTGTTTTTGGACGAGTACTGGGTCTTTGAATGCCGGGGCAGGTGGAGCGGGTACTGGTCTATTCAGGATTATTCAAGGCTCGGGCAAGCGTTTAAAATGTTTTAAGTGCTTGCCGCAGGAATCCGGAACACGCGATATTGTTATGAAATCAAACACTATTGTCGATAATTAATCGCTTTTGTCCATGCTATTTAGTTGATAATTTCATCGGAACAGGCATTTGGCCGATGGTTTCTCGTTCAAATTCAACAATAAGCAGGCCTCTCGTGACCGATTGCGTACACAATACAGATTTCAAGAATGGCCCACTTCAGGGACTTCGTGTGCTTGATTTAAGCCGCATACTGGCGGGTCCAACCTGCACGCAGTTGCTTGGTGATATGGGTGCGGACATCATCAAGGTCGAGAAGCCGGGTGCAGGTGATGATACTCGCAAATGGGGACCACCGTTTATTGAAAATAGGGAAGGTGAGGAGACGTCCGAAAGCGCTTATTATTTGTCTGCAAATCGCAACAAGCGTTCTATTGCTCTTGATATTTCCAATATAAAAGATGTTGAAACTGTTCTTGAATTGCTTTCGACATGCGACGTGCTGATTGAGAACTTCAAGGTTGGTGGTCTTGAAAAATACGGTTTGTCATATTTGCAATTGAAAGACCGGTTTCCCCGACTTGTATACTGCTCTATCACTGGTTTTGGCCAAACCGGACCCAATGCTCAAAAGCCTGGCTATGATTTGATGGCGCAGGGATTTGGCGGCATAATGAGCCTTACAGGCGAAGCGGATCGAGAGCCCGTAAAAGTGGCCGTTGGAATTTCCGATGTAATGACGGGGATGTACGCGTCCAATGCCATTCTTGCGGCGCTTCGCTATCGTGATCAAACAGGTGCGGGTCAGCACATCGATATTGGATTGGTAGACGTCCAGACCTCGTGGTTGGTGAATGAAGGTGTCAATTATTTATTGTCCGGTCAAGAGCCAGTTCGGCGTGGCAATCAACATCCAAATATTGTTCCCTACCAGGTTTTTGAGGTTCAGGACGGGCATCTAATTATCGCTGTGGGGAACGATGCGCAGTATCAGAGGTTCTGTAAGTTGATTGGTTGTTCCGACCTTGCGACCGATGCCAGGTTCGAGACTAACGCCAGTCGTCTTGTTAATCGGGATGTGCTCATAGAGCTTTTGTCACCGGTCATAATTAAATTTACCAAAGCCGGGCTGTTGCAGCTTATGGATGCTTCAGGCGTTCCGGCAGGTCCTATCAATAATTTGCAAGAATTATTTGCCAGCGATCAGGTCGCTGCGCGAGATATGAAAATTACAGTGCCACATCCTCTTGCTGCCTCGGGAAGCATTGATCTCATTGGCAACCCCGTAAAATTTTCAAAAACGCCGGTAACCTACCGTTTACCACCGCCAATTTGCGGAGCAGATACGCAGGATGTTCTGGACGAGATGAAGTCACTTCGCACTGCCGGTCTGACCGATGGCGAAAGTGAAATTGGAGAATAATATGTATCAGTTAAGCGTTGACCAACAAATTCTCCAGCAAAAAGCACGAGAACTTTCCGACAGCGATGTTCGTGAAAGTGCGGCCCAAACCGATAAATCCGAAGAATACCCCTGGCATATCGTAAAGAAATTGACCGATGCCGGGTTTATGGGAATGACAATTCCTAAAGAATTTGGTGGAGCTGGCTTGTCGTATTTTGATGCCGTGCTTGTGATTGAGCAAGTGTCACGCAATTGCGGTGTGACGGGAAGAATTGTTGTTGAAGCAAATATGGGTGGCGTTGGTGCCATCATGGGATATGGCAGCGATACACAAAAGAAAATGGCGGCTTCCTTCGTCCTCGCGGGTGACAAACCTGCGATTTGTATTACCGAGCCCGGGGCAGGTAGTGCGGCGACCGAGATGTCCACAACTGCTGTCAAAACCGGCGATGGTTATATTCTAAATGGCAAAAAACACTGGATTACCGGTGGTGGCGTTTCAAAATTACATCTGGTTTTCGCGAGGGTTATAGAAGATGGCGAAGACAAGGGTATCGGCGGTTTTATTGCTATTCGCGATGAAACTGAAGGGCTTCGGATTGGCAAGCGTGAATACGCGATGGGCTTGCGTGGTATACCTGAAACCGAAATCATTTTTGAAGATATGTTCATTCCTTCAGATCGGGTTATTCAGCTCCCGGAAGGATTCAAACGCGGGTTTGCCGCCTTGATGAGTGCTTATAATGGTCAGCGTGTTGGCGCCGCGACAGTTGCGCATGGCATTGCCCAGGGGGCATATGAGCGCGCCATTGAATATGCAGTAAAAAGAGAACAGTTTGGACGTCCCATTGCAGAATTTCAGGGTATTCAATGGATGATTGCGGATATGTCGACAGGGCTTGCCGCGGCACAGGCGATGATTTACAGGGCAGCCAAAAGTGGAGGCTCGGGTTATCCTGACAAGACTGCTGCTGCCCAGGCCAAAATATTTGCTGCCGAAAATGCCATCAAAGTCACAAATGATGCGTTGCAAATTCACGGTGCGGTGGGTTATGGCCGCAGTCTGCCTATGGAACGCATGGTGCGAGATGCGCGGATGTTTACGATCGGTGGCGGTACAGCCCAGATGTTACGTAATCAGGTCGCCAGTGCAGCGCTTGAAATGAAAATTCCCCAAACCCGGGACGGGTTTTCAAAAATACAAAAAGCCAAAGAAATTGCGTAACAAATATTGCTGTGAGGTTTAACATCATGACCCTTGTTGATGGCTTCGGTGCACCGGTTTCGCACAATAACCAGTCCGCTATTGATGCGTTCTATGAAGCGGCCATATTGTTGCTCGGATATGCGCCTGATCCGGTTGGACGGATAAAGGCAGTGTTGCAACAATCGCCTGATTTTATTATGGGACATTGTTTTCTGGCCGGAATGTATCTGGTGGCCAGCGACAAGCGTCGACGCAAGAGCCTGCTTGTGCAATACGAGATATTGCGCGAGCTTGCACCGCAAGCAAATGATCGGGAACGCGGACACATCAAAGCGATCAAGTTGTGGCTTGATGGAGATTTTTACGCCTCATCGCAAGCATACGCAGACATTTTGTTGTATTGTCCGCGTGATCTAACCGCTTTGCAGTTTGGGCATCAAACAGATTTTTTACTTGGTCACGTCAGCTCTACGCGTGACCGTCCGGCTCGTGTTATGAGGCACTGGACACGGGATGATCCGGAGTATTCTTTCATACTTGGTATGCAGGCTTTCGGACTTGAAGAATCCGGACATTATGCGGCGGGTGAAGCGCTTGCCTTGCAATGTGTAGAGCTTAATCCAAAAGACACCTGGGGTGTCCACGCTTTGGCCCACTGCTATGAAATGCAGGGTAAAACCGGGCAGGGTATTTCCTTCATGCAAAATTGTGAAGACAAGTGGGGCGGCGATAATTACCTCTCCATTCACAATCGTTGGCATTTGTCACTATACCGCATCGAGCGTTGCGAGTTCGATCTTGCGCTTCAGGCCCATGACAAACACATGCTTGTCACACCCAAATCCGAATTAATGGATGTGCATGATTCAGCGGCTCTGCTCTGGCGGTTGCATCTGGACGATGTGGATGTCGGAGATCGCTGGAATGCTGTTGCAGATCGCTATGTCACATTCATCGATCAGGCATACATGCCGTTTAATGACATGCACGCCATGATGTCTTTTGTGGCAACTGGTCGTGAAGAGGAAGCCAATTCACTAATCAGGGCATTGGAAGCGGCTTCGGAACTCGAAGGTACGGGGGCAATGATCATCAGAACGGCGGGGCTTCCGGTCGTTCGGGGTATACAGGCATTTGGTCAGGGTGACTTTAGCAAAGCCAAAAATCTGCTCTCAAGTGTGAGGCATTGCTCAAATTTGCTTGGCGGTTCAATTGCCCAAAGGGATGTCATCAATCTGACTTTGCTTGGGGCCGCCACACGTAGTGGAGATGTTGCAATGGTTGAAGGTCTTGTTGATGAACGAACCGCCTTGAAACCATCGTCACCGTTGACCGATATGTTTATGGCGAAGACGAAACCAGGCAACCGGGATCAGCTATAACAGCCTGATCTCAATAAAAGATCAATCTGAATATATCCAAAGCGAGCGTAATTCTGCGCAACGGAATCGCATGAAGAAAATCACAGGAAATCAGCCCTTTGTCACTCTGATTACGATGTTTAGCAAAGAAAATTCAGTGGGTTGCAATGTTCTGGTTTTGATATCGATGGAGTAAGATACGTGTCAGTTACTAACGAAAAGCTGGTTATCCGCAGAGCAGCAGCCCTCCCTCGAGGGGTCGGGTTAATGAACCCGGTGTTTGCCGCCAAAGCGCTTAATTCACTGGTATGGGATGTTGAAGGAACGCGATATATAGATTTCGCAGCGGGTATTGCTGTTGTAAACACGGGTCACCGACATCCAAAAATAGTTGAGGCAATTCAGACCCAGCTCAACGCCTTTACACATACCTGCCATCATGTTCTTCCATATGAAAATTACGTGGCATTGGCAGAGCGACTTAATAAACTGGTGCCTGGAGAGTTCGAAAAAAAGACCTGTTTTGTCACTACCGGTGCTGAAGCGGTTGAAAATGCAGTAAAAATAGCACGCGCTGCAACCAATAGAACTGCAATCATCGGGTTTTCCGGTGGGTTTCATGGTCGCACATTTATGGGGATGTCGCTTACCGGTAAAGTGTCTCCGTATAAAGCCGGATTTGGCGCCATGATGCCGGATACATTCCATATTCCATTTCCGATTAAAGAGCGTGGAATTAGCGTGGAGGATACCTTGTCCGCCATCGCGACCCTGTTCAAAACTACCGTAGAGCCGCAGCGCGTTGCAGCGTTTATCATTGAACCAATACAGGGCGAGGGTGGGTTCTATATAGCACCGGAAGCACTGATGGCGGGTCTTCGCAATATTTGTGATCAGTATGGAATATTGTTGATTGCGGATGAAGTACAATCGGGTTTTGCCCGGACCGGGCGACATTTTGCGATGGAGCATTTTTCTGTAGTTGCTGACATCACTTGCATGGCAAAAGGTCTCGCTGGTGGAATGCCATTGGCGGCAGTAACCGGTCGGGCGGACGTAATGGACGCAGCCGCCCCGGGCGGGCTTGGAGGTACGTATGGGGGGAATCCACTTTCGGTTGCTTCTGCCAATGCCGTGCTGGATGTAATCGACGAGGAGAAACTTTGCGCGCGAGCAGAGATCCTTGGCTCAACGCTCATAAAGCGCCTCGGTGAAATTCAGGAAACAACACCCGAGATGACTGATATCCGAGGGGTTGGGTTCATGGTTGCTGCTGAATTCAGGGATAGTGATGGCGGACCAGGTGCAAAATTCGCCGCCCGGGTAAAATTAGAAGCCCTGAAGCGCAATTTGATCCTTCTTACCTGCGGCATAGATGGAAATGTTATCCGTTTTCTCGCACCGATTACAATTGAACAGGATATATTCGATGAAGCAATGAATATCCTTGATCAAGCTATTGCTGCTGCAAGGAGTGATTTGAAATGACCTTTCAGCAATCTCTTTTATCAAAACTTGAAGATCCTTCCTTGCTCAGAAACCAGGCATTTCTCGATGGAAAATGGGCTGATGCAGATGATGGTCAGCGCTTTACTGTGATCAATCCGTCTACCGGTGAAGATATCTGTACAGTGCCCGACATGGGGGTGGCTGAGACGAAAAAGTCCATAGATGCTGCCCAAATTGCTCAAAAGGCCTGGGCAGCAAAAACGGGTAAAGATCGATCCGTTATACTGATGCGATGGTTTGACCTTCTTATGCAAAACCAACAGGATCTGGGTGCTATTCTCACCGCCGAAATGGGAAAACCTCTTTCCGAGGCAATGGGTGAAATTGTCTATGGTGCCGGATTCATCCAGTGGT
>JAESRR010000013.1 GCA_016764535.1 Cohaesibacteraceae bacterium
GATCGAGGCCACGCAATTGGCCGAGCGCGATGTGCCAGATTATGTGGATGCGGATCATTCTAAAATGTCTGCCACATTTGTTCGCACGCCGAGCTTTAGCGATGTGCCATATCCGGTGATGATGGAACCAAACCTTGTAGTGGAATATTATTCCCGATAGTCGTGGATTGATATTTGAATTATTGGCCGCCCGGTTTGGGCGGCCTTTTTTTTGGCCTTTGCTGTTGCCATAATCAAGTCCAGAATGTGACTGGCCAAAATATAACATCCAGGTAAAACGGGTTGTCTCCATGTTAGAAAATTCTGTTGAATATCAGGAAGCGGTTGATTCACCTACTGCTGATAATTGTCATCCAATGTTCCGTTCAGCACCTTCAGGTACTGGATTTAAGAAGTTACGCAAGAGGTTGATAAAACAGGTCCGTGAGGCACTTGATGATTTTGGTATGGTCACCCCTGGAGACAAATGGCTTGTATGTTTGTCGGGGGGTAAAGACTCCTACGCATTACTCGCACTGCTACTGGATTTGCAATGGCGGGGTATGCTTCCAGTCGAACTGCTTGCAATGAACCTTGATCAGAAACAGCCAGGATTTCCAACCGAAGTATTGCCGGACTGGTTTGAAGAAAACAATATTCCGTACCATATTGAAGTTCGGGATACCTATTCAGTTGTTATGGATAAAGTGCCTGCCGGGAAAACCTATTGTTCTTTATGCTCGCGTCTGCGGCGTGGTAATCTTTATCGCGTCGCTAAAGAGAAAAATTGCAGCTCGGTTGTTCTGGGCCATCACCGTGACGATGCTCTTGAGACTTTTTTTCTCAATTTGTTTTTTGGTGGACGTCTGGCAGCAATGGCTCCCAAACTAAAAAACGAAGAAGGAGACAGACTGGTTTTACGGCCCTTGATTTATTGTTCAGAGCATGACCTGGACAAGTTTGCGCAAGCAATGAAGTTTCCTATTATACCTTGTGATTTGTGTGGTTCTCAGGATGGTTTGCAGCGTCAACAAATGAAACGTATGCTGGACCAATGGGAAACTGAAACACCTGGCCGGAAGCAGATTATATTTCGTGCTTTAACCAACACCAGACCGGCACATTTGCTGGATTCTTCGCTATTTGATTTTAATAGCCTCAAGCTGGATGACAATGGTGTCCACACCGATGGAGAAGCGGAAGAAGAATGTGAGGCGGCTAAAGCATTAAATGACAGGATGTTCCACACACCACTGCTTTAAACAAAAAGCCGGAGACTTTGCTCCGGCTTTCGACATCAATTATATCACAGATATCACGCGACCGTGGTCACCACGCCTTTTTCAGACATCAAAGTCTGAAGTTCCTGGGACTGGAACATTTCGCGAATAATGTCGCAGCCACCCACAAACTCACCTTTAACGTAGAGCTGGGGAATTGTGGGCCAATTTGAAAACTCCTTGATACCCTGACGAAGCTCTTCGTTCTCAAGTACATTTATGTCTTTATATTCGGCACCGAGATAATCCATGATCTGCACGACCTGTCCAGAAAATCCACACTGTGGAAAATTGGTCGAACCTTTCATGAAAAGAACAACGTCGTTGGACTTAACCTGTTCTTCAATCCAGCTTTTGATGTCACTCATAATATTTCCTTCAGTTCATTCGACACATGGTCGATGACCCGGTCATTTGTGATGGTTTGATGTACCGAATTGCATTACCCGGCCATTACAAAAGATTACTTCATGAAGTTTCAGGTATTGATGTCTGAAGTGCAAGTGCATGGAGTTCACCACCCATATTACCTTTCAGAGCCTCATACACCATCTGATGTTGCTGTACACGTGATTTGCCCCTGAAGCTCTCCGAGACCACTTCAGCGGCGTAATGATCACCATCTCCTGCAAGATCGTGTATCGTAACACTCGCGTCGGGCATTGCTTCAGCAATCAGAGACTTAATCTCACGTGCATCCATCGGCATTTGTAGGCCTCTTTCAAAATTCGCGGTTATCCTGCCATGTATGACGGGAACCATTCTTCATGCGCATTTTTTAATTGTGCAACGGATATGGTGCCAACACCAGTCACTTTCAATGTATCACCTGCGACAGTCCCCAACGGGATTACATTTACACCTGCTGTTGTCGCCATATCAGTAACAGATTGTACCTGATCTGGATGACAGGTGACAATGTAGCGTGCCTGGTCTTCTGCAAAAAGAGCAATGTGTGCATCTTCATCTCCAAGATCAACTACGCAACCTTTCCCCGAGCTCACACACATATCGGCAAGAGCAAGGCCAAGACCTCCTTGTGAGATGTCATGGCAGGCATTGATTTGGCGGTTCAGAATAATTGATCGGATGTAATCACCATTTGATTTTTCTTTTGCCAGGTCCACCGGTGGAGGTGAACCTTCTTCGCGATCAAAAAAATGCTGGAGGTAAACGCTTTGTCCCATCTCGTTGCCGTGGCCACCAACCAACAAAACAACATCATTCCGGTTTTTGAACGGAATGGTCATTGCCAGGCTAACATCGGTCAGAAGCCCTACGCCGCCGATTGCGGGAGTGGGTAAGATAGCTTCTCCATTGGTCTCGTTATAGAGGGAGACATTGCCCGACACGATCGGAAATTCAAGAGCTTTGCAGGCAGCTCCAATGCCCTTGATGCATCCAACAAACTGACCCATGATTTCCGGGCGCTCTGGATTGCCGAAATTAAGATTATCTGTAGCTGCAAGAGGTAGAGCTCCTGTTGCACTGATATTTCTCCAGCACTCTGCAACGGCCTGCTTTCCACCTTCAAAAGGGTCGGCCTTGCAATATCGTGGTGTCACATCAACAGAGAATGCCAGTCCTTTTTGGGTAGGTAAATGTTTCCGGCGACCTGTTTCATCCAAAACACGAATGACACCGGCATCTCCACCTGGACCCTGTTTGGTATTCCCCTGAATTAGCGTGTCGTATTGTTCATATACCCAGCGTCGGGAGCACTGATTTGGGGATCCCATAAGTTCCGCGAGGGCTTCTACCGGGTTTTGCAGGACCGGAATATCCGCAGGTTTTATCCTGATTGATGCAGGCGTTTCAAGCCACGGGCGGTCGTATTCCGGTGCTTCGTCTCCCAGGTCCTTGATCGGGAGGTCAGCTACTTTTTCACCCTTATGGAAAACCTCAAAGCGTAATGTATCTGTGGTGTGACCGACGACTGCAAAATCCAGTTCCCATTTTTTGAATACTGCCTCGGCTTCTGCCTGTTTTGCAGGATTAAGCACCATAAGCATACGTTCCTGACTTTCGGAAAGCATCATCTCATAGGCAGTCATGTTGTCTTCACGCACGGGAACGAGATCCAGATCGAGGTGCACACCAAGATTTCCCTTGGCCCCCATTTCAACCGCAGAACATGTCAGACCAGCAGCACCCATATCCTGGATGGCATTGACAGCGCCGGTTTTCATAAGTTCGAGAGTTGCTTCCAGTAGTCGCTTCTCGGTGAATGGATCGCCGACCTGCACTGTCGGGCGTTTTTCTTCTATGCTGTCGTCAAATTCAGCTGAGGCCATAGTGGCACCACCAACGCCATCCCTGCCTGTTTTAGCCCCCAGGTAGACAATAGGCATGCCTACACCTTTTGCTTCAGACAAAAATATTTTGTCGATATCAGCAAGACCGGCAGCAAAAGCATTTACCAGACAATTACCATTATAGGACGGATGGAATTCAACCTCCCCACCAACGGTCGGTACGCCGAAAGAATTTCCATATCCGCCAACCCCGGCAACAACACCACTGGCAACATGACGAGTTTTGGGATGGTCCGGATCACCAAAGCGCAAAGCATTCATTACCGCAATGGGTCTCGCTCCCATGGTGAAGACATCTCGAAGAATCCCGCCAACGCCCGTTGTTGCGCCCTGATAGGGCTCTATATATGACGGATGATTGTGACTCTCCATTTTAAAGATGATCGTTTCACCATCATCAATGTCAACTACACCGGCATTTTCTCCCGGTCCGTGGACAACCCTCTTGCCGGTAGTTGGAAGGGTTTTTAGCCATTTTTTTGAACTCTTGTAAGAACAGTGTTCGTTCCACATAGCGGACCAGATACCAAGTTCGGTATATGTTGGTTCTCTACCTGTAAGTTCCAGAATGCGGGCATATTCTTCATCTGTTATGCCATGGTCTGCAATTAACTGTGGTGTAATTTCGAAATCAGTCACGCGACATTCTCCAGCATACTTTTGAAAAGGCCCAATCCATCAGTTCCACCGTGCAGTGATTCAATCAGGTTTTCAGGATGAGGCATCATTCCAAGGATGTTGCCACGGTCGTTTAGAATACCTGCGATGTTGTTACGGGAGCCGTTTGGATTGGATGTGTCATTTACATTGCCATTTTCATTGACATATCTGAATGCTACCCGATCCTGATCCTCGAGTTTTTTAAGCGTGTCCGGATCAGTGAAATAATTGCCATCATGATGTGCAATCGGGCAACGAATTACCGCGTTTTTGGCCCACGATCGGGTAAAATAAGAGTTCGTATTTTCGACCCGTAAATGTACTTCCCGACATATAAAATGTAGCCCGGCATTCCGCATCAAAGCTCCCGGTAACAACCCGGCTTCGGTCAAAATCTGGAACCCGTTACAAACACCAAGAATATTTACACCAGCCGCCGCTTTATCTCGAAGAGAAGACATAACAGGGGAACGAGCTGCAATGGCTCCCGCCCTTAAATAGTCTCCGTAGGAAAACCCGCCCGGGATTGCAATCAGATCAACATCAGGAATTTCAGTTTCCTGATGCCAGACCATAACAGGCTTGACACCGGAAACCATTTCAAGTGCGGTTGCCATATCCCGCTCACGATTTGAGCCTGGAAATACTAGAATTGCTGTTTTCATCGACTTGCCGGGATTTTTCCAAATGGTTCGTGGAGACAGAAATATCGCTGCCGATCATCTGGTCGAACCGAAATTGAAATTCGGTTTTTGTGACCATTTTGAAAGCCTGAATAACATTTTCAAAGTGAGATGATAGTACTATTCGAGCAGTTTTTGACAGAATGGTAACTTTCCATAATCGCTGTTCGCGGATTGCGAACAATCAGAGATATTGGTTGCTCAAACTATATTGTCCGCAAACATTGCCATTCAGTTTTTTCGGTCAGGTATTGGTGTTTTTGATGTTGGTTACGCGGGATGTAATCATCCGGGCAAAATTCCAATTGCCCGGATCATTTTCAGACGGAAAACTAGTCCCGAATATCAATCGCGTAATTTTCTATTACTGTATTTGCGAGTAGTTTCTCGCACATTTCTGTTAATGCAGAAGTTGCTTCTGTCTCACCGGCAGCATCGATATCGATATCGATGATTTTACCTTGCCGCACTTTGTTAATTCCAGAAAAATCCAGTGCGTCCAGCGCCCCTTCAATGGCTTTGCCCTGAGGGTCAAGTACACCGGCTTTCAATGTGATGGTTATGCGTGCTTTCATAATTCAAACGTCTCTAAATGTTTCAATGTGAGAGGTCGTGAAATAATCTTCTGCAATTATTTCACCAGAGTAGGACCGCTGGTAGAGCGTTCCTGTGTCTCATTCAATATCCCTAATCGTCGAGCAACTTCCTGGTAAGCATTGAGCATGTTGCCCAAATCGTGACGGAATACATCCTTATCGAGTTTCTCATCGGTCTCGATGTCCCACAAGCGGCAAGAATCAGGAGATATCTCATCTGCAATTACAATGCGCATGGTATCATTTTCCCACAGACGGCCGCATTCGATTTTGAAATCTACTAATCGGATACCAACGCTGAGAAAAAGGCCTGACAAGAAATCGTTGACTCGAATGGCAAGGGCCATGATGTCATCCATCTCCTGGGGGTTGGACCAACCAAAAGCAGTGACATGTTCCTCGGATACCATTGGGTCGCCCAAAGCATCATTTTTGTAATAAAATTCGATGATTGAGCGGGGTAATTGTGTACCTTCCTCAATACCAAGTCTTTTTGATATCGATCCGGCAGCGACGTTTCTAACGACAACTTCCAACGGAATAACTTCGACCTCACGTATGAGTTGTTCCCGCATGTTCAAACGCTTGATGAAATGTGTTGGAATACCAATCTTGTTTAAATTGGTGAAAATGTAATCCGAAATCCTGTTATTGAGAACGCCTTTTCCATCAATTATTTCATGTTTTTTGCCATCAAACGCTGTGGCATCATCTTTGAAATGGGCAATCAGAGTTCCAGGTTCTGGTCCTTCATAGAGGATTTTTGCCTTACCCTCGTAAATACGACGCCGACGGTTCATTTGGATTACCAATCATTTTGAAGTGGTGCAATGTCTGAACGTTTCAGACGGTTTGCCGGATAAAACCATACAATCGAATTGCTTGTGGCGAATCCGGGTGCTTTTTCGCGGAACCTACTCCATAGATAGCCCCTTGACAATGTCTGCCTCAATGCACAGCTATCTTTCATGGAAACAGGATGAATTTTGCCGAATATTATTTGCCAAATCCGTGACAGGTTATAATTGTCCCGTTGATTTACAGTTGTTCCGGCAGTATTCAGACGAATATATTGTTCAGCCGGGTTTGTATGGAACCCTATTGGAGGCCAGTATGACGACTTTTGACAAGCGAGAAGAAGCTTTTGAAGCAAAATTTGCTCATGATGAAGAATTGAAATTCAAGGCGACAGCACGCCGTAACAAACTGCTCGGTCTTTGGGCGTCTCAAAAGCTGGGATTTAGCGGTGAACGCGCGGAAGAATATGCGAAGGAAGTCGTACGTTCTGATTTTGAAGAACCTGGTGACGAAGATGTATATCGCAAAATAACCCAGGATTTTTCCAACGCCGGACTTAGTGTTGCGGAAACTGATATTCGCTCCGAGATGAGTTCGCTTATGCATGTTGCTGTTGATCAGATTCAAAAGGGCGAATAAATCGTTCTCTTAAACAATCCAGTTAATCAAAACCGTTCCATGATATGGAGCGGTTTTTTGTTGTCATGTTAATTAAATTGTATTGTACCCAAATCAATTCCGGCGCATTGTATACACAGGTAAACAAGAAACTATTCGGTTCTCTTTTCAGTCACATCACCTGATCAAACTTCCCGGGAGTAATTCACTATGTCTTCACTTCAGCTATTGTCTGACAAACTTCGGTCCGGTTCACAATTATTGTGTGGCTGGATGAGTTTGCCCGATCCTTTGGTGGCGGAGTTGATTGCGTCCTCTTCTCTTGAAGGTGTTTTGCTGGACATGCAACATGGCCAACTGGATTACAATGACACTGTGCTTTGCGGTGGGGCAATTATAGCCCGTAACAAACCGCTGTTGGTACGCATTCCGGTTGGAGAATATGCAATGGCCAGTCGGATGCTGGATATGGGTGCTACCGGTATTGTTGCTCCAATGATCAATGGTGTCGCTGATGCGAGGGCTTTGGTTGATCATTGTAAATATCCGCCAATTGGTCAACGGAGCTGGGCCCCGGTGCTTTCAATGGCTCGTCATGGAATTGACGATGCTCAGGAGATGCTTGCTTTGGGTAATGAGTGTTGCATGGCATTTGCGATGATAGAGACCCGTACAGCGTTTGATGTGCTTGAAGACATCCTGAATGTTGAAGGTCTGGATGGTGTATTTGTCGGGCCTGCTGATCTTTCAATTGCGCTAAACGGGGGAACAGCCGTTGATCCGTTATCAGAGGCCACAATGGAAGTTGTGGCGGGAATTGCCGATACAGTAAAAAAATCCGGAAAATTATCAGGTATTTACGCGGCTCATGCTTCTGCTGCTTCAAGATATAGAAAGATGGGTTTCAATTTTGTCACAATGGGATCTGATGTGGCTTATTTGCGTACGGGTTTGTCTTCAATGATCAATGCAGTTGAATAATTGTTGGCCGTAGTGATATTTACGGCACATTTCGATGCGCCGTAAATTGTTTTAACTGATCGAAGAGAGAAGCTTGCTGAGCACCATGGTGCCTTCTGGCCAGGGTCCATGCCCGCTTTCTTCGTTGATATGACCAACGTCTCCTGCATCCAGAACTCCCGATTTCCACCGTTTTCCAATTTCTTCAGCACGCACATAGGTACATCTGGTATCCGTCTTGCTTGCGATAAGCAAGGTCGGGAAATACAAGGGCTCTGCCGGAATGGGTGCAAATTGCAGTGAAGTCTGAAAAACCCTGTCCGGGTTTTCCACATCGGGTACAGCTACAAGCAGGGCACCCCGTACTTTCCCCGCTGCAAAGCGAGGCGCTGCATGGGCAATCGTCAATACTCCCAGGGAATGCCCCACAAGGACCACCGGCTTTGTAGCCAGGGCGACAGCCTGGATAAGAGCATCCGTCCAGGCGTCAAGATCGGGATCAGTTGTCCAATCTATTTCTGGTACCCATCGCGCGGACTTGATTTTTGAAACCCAGCGCGCCTGCCAGTGATCGCCGGATGAACCACCATGACCGGCCATGATCAAAAGATCTACTTCAGAAGTTTTCATCTTTTACTCAGGATTTTCCAAAGACGCGGGTGAAAATCGTTTCAACATGTTTGGTGTGGTATTCCATATCAAACTTGTCGTCGATGTCGGCTTCAGTCAAGGCCGCCATGACGTCAGTATCCGCTTTGAGTTCGGCTTTGAAGTCTGCACCGTGTTCCCAGACTTTCATCGCATTTCTTTGTACAAGACGATATGCTTCCTCTCGTGATACACCTGCCTGCGTAAGCGCAAGTAATACGCGTTGGGAATGCATCAGGCCACCGAGTTGATCCATGTTTTTTTGCATGTTTTTTGGATAAACAAGAAGTTTATCTATCACGCCGGTCAGACGGGTAAGTGCAAAATCCAGTGTTACTGTAGCAT
Organism: Cohaesibacteraceae bacterium; assembly: GCA_016764535.1. Taxonomy (GTDB): domain Bacteria; phylum Pseudomonadota; class Alphaproteobacteria; order Rhizobiales; family Cohaesibacteraceae; genus JAESRR01. Next base: position 8,883 of record JAESRR010000013.1, read on the forward strand.
CCGGGCCAAACATCCGTTCGACGGAAGAGTGGGAGATATCCCTTTCATGCCACAATGCCACGTTTTCAAGAGCCGGGGTTACACTCGCGCGGACAATTCGTGCAAGACCCGTGAGATTTTCTGTGAGAATTGGATTGCGCTTATGTGGCATTGCCGATGAGCCTTTTTGGCCCGGGGAGAAGTACTCCTCGACTTCAAGAACCTCTGTACGTTGCAAATGGCGTATTTCGGTAGCCACGCGTTCAATGGAACTGGCTATTACGCCCAATACGCAGAAAAACATAGCATGCCGATCCCGTGGAACAACTTGCGTTGAAATTGCCTCTACCGTCAGGCCCATCGCTTTTGCAACGTGTTCTTCAACCGAGGGGTCGATGTTTGCAAATGTTCCGACAGCTCCGGAAATAGCGCAGGTCGCAATTTCCTGACGGGCAGCAACAAGGCGGGTTTTGCATCGATCAAATTCGGCATAAGCCTGCGCCATTTTCAGACCAAATGTGACGGGTTCCGCATGAATACCGTGAGAACGGCCAATGGAAAGTGTTAGCTTGTGCGCAAATGCCTGCTTTTTGAAAGCGGCCATTAATTTGTCGAGATCTTCRAGAAGCAAATCRGCKGMTTTRGTCAGTTGCACATTGAAGCAWGTRTCCAGWACGTCAGATGACGTCATGCCTTGATGTACAAATCGAGCTTCCGGCCCGACGATTTCGGAAAGGTGGGTCAAAAATGCAATGACGTCATGTTTGACCTCGCGTTCAATTTCATCAATTCGATCGACATCAAATTCGATGTTGCCTGCTTTTTCCCAAACAATTTTGGCAGCTTCTTTTGGGCAAACCCCAAGTTCGGCCTGGGCATCAAGGGCATGTGCCTCAATCTCGAACCAGATGCGAAATTTGGATTGCGGGGACCAGATTGATGACATCTGTTCGCGGGAATAACGTGGAATCATCTCTTGGGACCTTATGCCTGACGTGCCTGTTCGGCAGCAGTTCTGATTGCCTTGATATTATTTTTATAGTGTTCCGGKGTGCCACCYTTRAAAACAGCAGAWCCGGCGACWAGRGAATTGGCACCGGCTTTGGCAACCARTTTTGCAATTTGYGGTGTAACCCCGCCGTCRACCTGAATATCGATYGGTCGATCGCCTATCATGGATTTTATGCGCTCGATTTTTGGTAATACGGAGTGAATAAACGACTGGCCGCCAAAACCTGGATTGACACTCATTACAAGTACCAAATCAACATTGTCGAGAACATACTCAATAATGTTTTCAGAAGTGCCCGGGTTGAGCGATACGCCTGCTTTTTTACCCAGTCCACGAATGGCCTGCAACGAACGATCAAGGTGTGGGCCTGCTTCAGCATGTATCGTGATGATATCCGACCCTGCTTCTGCGAAATCCTTCAAATAGGCATCACAGGGAGCAATCATCAAATGGGTATCAATGATCTTGTCGGTGTAGGGTCGTATCGCTTTCACAATCATCGGTCCGATTGTAATGTTGGGCACAAAATGACCGTCCATAACATCAACATGGATCCAGTCACATCCTGCATCATCAATTGCTTTTATTTCCTCACCAAGGCGAGCAAAATCAGAAGAGAGGATAGACGGCGCAATAGCGAGGGGGCGCTGCATAAATGGCTCCGATTATGGGACGGGATTTAACTGTGCGCGCCGTAACACAATCCAGAGCCGGGTGCAATGGCTGTGCCTGATGTACGATCAGGCAGAGACAATTTTGCGAGCAATCGGGCCTAATAATAATGGAAGCAGGTAGATGGGAAATTGAACCACTGCAAACCATAACCAGGACATGTCGGGCATCATTGCACCAGCTGCTGCCACCATAAGTCCCATATTGCGATTTCCTGAAGCGAGGCCTATTGTTAGAGCCTTCACATGACCTAATTTGTAAAACACAAAATGGGTTGATAATATTTGCACCAGTGAAATCGCAAAGGCACATGCTGTCAAAGTGAGCACTAAAGACAAGTCTTTTACCAACCAGTCCTGAAAACCGTCCATCAACGATATAGCAAACAGGAACATCAACAGGACGTTGATACCATCAATAGAATTGCTGTTTTGTTCAACCCGGGATCGACCTATTATTTTTCTCAGAACGAAAGCAACACAAATTGACCCGGCGAGATATCCTGATAGTCGCAATGAAAGCTCAATGACATTCATGGACAATTCGCCGTCAGACAGCCAGTTGGTGAGTAAGGGTGCTGTCAGTGGTGTAATAAGAAGCATGAGAACCAGAACCGATAAACTTAAAGCTCCATCGAGTTTTAGAAAACTGGCAAATGCCGGTGCGGCCATTATTGGCGGTGCGGCAATCATAAGGGCAAATGCAATCATTATGCCCGGGAAATATTGTTCGATATCCAGAGCCAGGATCAATCCACCCAATAATGCAGGAAGCACAATCATCGCCCAGAATGCGGCCAGTATCACAGCTTTGGGACGAGACAATATTGACCGGACAGCGATTACATCTACCTTGAGAAATGCCACTACCAATAAAGCGAATATTGCCTGAGGTATAAAAGGCTTGAGTGTGGCGGATACATCTGGCAGAGCTATTCCCAGAAAAACGCTTATTGCTACTGCGCGTGATCCATGTTTGCCGATCCAGGCAAGGCTAATCAATATAGGTCTAAATGCTGATTCCATGGAATTCTCGTGGAGATGGGACTGGTTTGACCACTTTAGCTCAGTGGTGGTGCCGGTGATAGAGGGAAGAGCTGTATGAATACAGAAAAATCGGTTCTGGTTTTGGGTGCAGGTATTGTTGGTACTTCAACCGCTCTACATTTGCAAAAACGTGGATGGCAGGTAACTCTGATAGATCGCAGGGAGCCGGGTCTGGAAACATCTTTCGGCAATGCCGGTGTTATTGAGCGCGACGATTTTTTACCTCTCACCATTCCCCGGGATATCAGGAAACTTGTTTCGCTTGCAAAAAATCGGGAAACGGCTTTTCGATATGATCCGTTGCATATGCCTCGTATGGCTCTGTGGTTGATGCAATTGTTCCGGGCCGGGTCCACCAAAGCGATTGATCATTATGCGCATGTCATAAACGAGATTCAGAGCAGGGCGGGGCAGGAACATCTCGAACTGGCAGATATTGCCGGTGTCAGCCACCTTATTCAAAGCAAGGGTTGGTATCGGTTGTATAGATCGGAAGAATCGTTTCAGACCTCAGTTGAAGAACAAAGATATGCAGATAAATTTGGTGCACTTTATGAGGTTGTTACCCCCCGGGATATGACGGACATTGAGCCTTTTTTATCCAGTGATTTCTACAAGGCAGTTCACTGGAAAGGTAGCAAGACAGTTGTCGACCCGGGCGCACTGGTCAAAGCTTACGCCAATGCTTTTATATCTCGTGGTGGCCGGTTTGAAATTGCAGATGCGGGGAGCCTTGCAAAAACCGGATCGGGGTGGAATGTTTCACTGGGCGGCGAACTGTTATCTGCGCGTAATGTTGTGGTGTGTTTGGGTCCCTGGGCGCTTGATGTTCTAAAACCATTTGGACATTCGTATCCGCTCGCCGTAAAGCGAGGTTACCACACGCATTTTGAAGCAGTTGGTAACGCCGTTCTTAATCACTCGATTGTCGATATGGACTATGGATATGTTCTGGCTCCGATGGAGAAGGGTATTCGATTGACATCGGGAATTGAACTGGCAGCACGCGATGGTTCTCCAACACCGATGCAGATAGACAAACTCCGTTCAATTGCAGGGGATTTTTTCCCTCTGGGTAAAGAGCTCGACGAAAAACCATGGATGGGTTCCAGACCATGTATGTCTGATTGCCTGCCAGTGATTGATCAATCGCCGTTGCACTCCGGACTTTGGATGAATATGGGACATGGCCATCTTGGTTTGACGGGAGGTCCRGTTACWGGCCGCCTGATCGCMGAGATGATGACCGGYGGRAAAACCGTMATTGAYCCCTATCCATTTAGAGAAGSACGATTTCGCGATCAGGGTTCAATATTCCCTTAGTGGAAGAGAGGCTGTATCTTTTACCGTTGATACAACAATTCGGGACTGAACATCTGAAACCAGCCCTGAATTTAACAATTTAAGCCGCAGAAAATCATCATAGGATTTTATGTCTTCAGTTATGACTTTAATAAGATAGTCAACTGCGCCCGTAATTCGTTCGCAAATCACAACTTCTGGCCAAAGGTTCATAAGACGGTCAAATTCCAGCATGTTTTCTCTACTGGGCATTTCCAGTTTAACAAAAGCGTATGCGACRAAAGCAAGGCCGACTTTCTCGCGATGCACGATTGCAGTGATCTGTTCTATGACGCCGACTTCTTTCAGCCGTTTGATACGACGCCAGCACGGTGTTTGGGACATGCCGGCTTCTTTGGCAATATCTGCAATGGACAGGGAAGCATCCCGCTGCATTACCTTAAGGATTCGTATATCACCAGAGTCCAGGGATATTTGTTCCGACATTTGATATTTCCGAGATTGTTTGTTTCAAAAACCTCTAGCAGGTGGCAACAAAAATGCAATATTTTCTCTAAAACAGGATCAAAATAGTGGGTAGAAACCGGCGATTGGACAAATTATTGCTCGCCGAGGAGGACGCCCATGAATGCCCCGGTAAAACTACCCGGTCTGAGCGACAAATACAGTCTTGAAAATGGCTCGGTTTATATGACCGGAATACAGGCGTTGGTACGTATGCCTCTTGATCGTATTCGCCTTGATAGAATACAGGGTTTAAAAACGGGCGGCTTTATTTCGGGCTATCGAGGATCTCCGCTCGGCGGATATGACCAACAACTCACGCACGCCAAATCATTACTTGATGCGCATCATATTCATTTCATACCTGGTGTAAACGAGGAACTGGGTGCCACGTCTGTCTGGGGTACCCAGAAAACAGGACTACATGGTCAGGGCAGCGATTTTGACGGTGTATTTGGCATTTGGTATGGCAAAGGACCAGGAGTTGATCGAACTGGCGATGTGTTCAAACACGCCAACTGGAGCGGAACTGCGAAGTATGGAGGTGCTCTTGCGGTAGCGGGAGATGATTTACTCGCTAAATCTTCAACAATGCCAAATCATAGCGAATATGCTTTTGTCGATGCAGAAATACCTATACTCAATCCTGCCGATATTCAGGAAGTGCTTGATTACGGACTACATGGGTTGGAAATGTCTCGCTATTCCGGCCTGTGGACAGCGCTAATAGCGCTTGCGGATACCATGGATGCTTCCAGTATTGTTAATATTACAATGGACCGAATGGTCTTTGAACGCCCTCGGGATATCCAGGACCCGCGGCTTACCAAAGAATTGAACAGGCCGTTTTTGCTTGGTAATCGTTTTGAAAACGAGCATCTGCTGCGCGAGATCAGACTACCTGCAGCCAAAGCCTATGTCCGTGCCAACGGTCTTGATGGTGTGCGTTATGGAGCAGATTGTCCGCGATATGGAATGATCGCAACCGGGAAAGCCTATCGGGATCTTCGCCAGGCTCTTTCGCTATTGGGAATTGATGATCAACGTGCCAAATCCCTTCAGACCGGTATTTACAAAGTAGCCATGCCCTGGCCTTTGGAGCCTGTTGGAATTGGCTCATTTGCAAAATCAACAGAACGTTTGATGATTGTAGAGCACAAGAGACCTCTTATTGAAACGCAAATCAAGGATCTGTTTTATCATTGGCAGCATGGTGAGCGACCTTCTGTCTGGGGTAAAACAACACCGGGCGGATCGCCATTTCTTCCTGTACTTGGGGAGTTGGGGCCAAATGAACTTGTGCCGGCTTTGATGCGTTTCATACCGGGTATTGCGGAATCTGAAGAATATAAGGCGGTGGCGGAACGTTTAAAGGCCCAACTGGACTGGGCAAAACGTAACGCTGTTTCTGCTCGCAGAACGCCATATTTTTGCTCGGGCTGCCCGCATTCACGCAGTACAATTGTTCCTGAAGGCTCACGTTCCATGCCCGGGATTGGTTGTCATGCGATGACCGAAGTTGCTGGTCGTACTTCTGATGGCCTGGTTGCCATGGGCGGTGAAGGTGTTCACTGGGTCGGGCAACATAAATTTTCAAAAGACAAACATACGTTCGTAAATCTGGGTGACGGTACGTACTATCATTCGGGGATACTTGCAATTCGCCAATCGGTGGCGGCAAACGTTCCGATCACCTATAAAATTCTGTTTAACGACGCTGTCGCGATGACTGGTGGCCAGCCTCACGATGGACCCTTGAGTGTCCCGATGATTGTTCGTCAACTTGAAGCAGAGGGCGTCAAACACATTGTTGTTTTGACCGAAGATGCTTCTCGATATGCTAATGGCGAAATACCAAAATCGGTTCCGGTAGAAAACCGCGACAAGTTACTTACTGTTCAAAAACAGCTTGCAAGGGTAAACGGGGTAACTGCTCTGGTTTATGACCAGACCTGTGCGGCAGAGAAACGCAGACGACGCAAACGTGGTTTGATGAAAGATCCGGACACCAGGCTATTTATCAATGATGCAGTGTGTGAGGGCTGTGGTGATTGCTCGGTACAATCAAATTGCATGTCGGTTGAGCCTCTCAAAACAAATATGGGTACCAAAAGAACCATCAACCAATCCAGCTGCAACAAGGATTACTCCTGCGTTAGCGGGTTTTGTCCTTCTTTTGTCTGGATCGAGGGAGCTGCACTGAAAAAACAGGGTCTCAAGTCTCTCGATTTGGCATCTATTAAAGATGGTCTTTCCATGCCGGAATTGCCGGATCTTGATACGACATACAATCTTCATATCACAGGTGTCGGTGGAAGCGGCATAACAACCATGGCAGCAATTCTTGCCATGGCGGCACATCTGGACGGTGTTACTGCTTCAACACTTGATATGACCGGACTTGCCCAGAAGGGTGGCCCTGTGACGTCTCACGTGCGGTTTGCGCAAAGGGGAGCTTCTATCGAGGGACCCCGTATCCCGGTGGCGCATCTGGATGCTTTAATTTGCGGAGATCTGCTGGTATCCGGTGGTTCCGAAACATTGTCGCTTTTGCGAAACAATCACACAAGAGCTGTCGCAAACGCGTATGTCACGCCTACTGCGGAGTTTGTACTCTCGCAGAAACAATCCTTTAACCCGGCTGAATTCTTAAAAATACTGAGTGAGGTGACACAAAGCCTTGTGACGGAAGATGTGTCCCACATTGCCGAGAAGCTTCTTGGAGATGCAATTTTCGGGAATTTGATGCTGGTGGGGATGGCATTTCAGACGGGCCTTATCCCAATTTCATTATCATCGCTTGAACTGGCTGTTTCGATGAATGGTGTTGCCGTAAATCGTAACATTTTGTCTCTGAACATTGGACGGTGCCTGATTGCCAATAGGGATCGGATTGCAGCGATGTTGCCTGTTACCCGCCCTGAAATTGAGGTGATGAAGCCTCAGGAGCGCGTGCAATATCTTCATGGGAAACTCGTGGATTATCAGAATGAACAATATGGTGACCGGTATCGTTCCCTTGTTCGAAAAATAGGTTTGCTTGACAAGGAACATGGTGATGGTTCCCGCCAATTGACCACAATTGTAACCGAGCAGTTGTATCGCGTAATGGCATACAAGGATGAATATGAAGTCGCTCGTCTTTATGCTTCAAATGAGTTTGGGGAAAAACTGAATAGCCAGTTTGAAAAGCCGGGCAAGATCAGTATTTTCCTTGCGCCTCCATTGATTTCCCGCATTGATCCGGAGACCGGTCGACCAAAGAAACGAAAATTTGGTCCATGGATCTTTAAAGCATTTGGCATTCTGGCGAGGATGAAGGGAATTCGTGGTACGCGATTTGATTTGTTCGGCTATACGCAGGAACGCAGAGCGGAGAGGGCACTTCGGGACCAATATGTAAATGATCTGGGATACATAGCCGAGCAACTGCCGCAGGGCTCTTACGTGCGACTGCTTGAGCTGGCAAATGTTCCTGGAATGATAAAAGGATTTGGCCCTGTGAAAGAAGCCAACATGCAAAAAGCGGATATTAGAAGGAGCGAGCTATTATCACAAAGTAATAACAAAATTCCGATGGTAGAAGCAGCTGAATAAGATCTATCGGTGTTGATGGCGGTCTTTCCACGTTGGAAAATGATCGCCCTTCACGCTTTCTGCTTCAAATACACCTCTGGCAATTGCCCGTGCCATGGCATTTGCGGCGAGGGCACCAAGTTCAATCTGGTCTGACACAGGATCTTTGAGGTGTATCTTTTCGCTTGAAAGAGAAAATATCAAATCTCCATCCAGAGGGGTGTGAGAGGGATAAATTGCACGGGCGAATCCATCATGAGCGGCGATTGCAAGTCTTCTGGCTTCTGACTTTGTAAGTTTTGCGTCAGTTGCAATCACAGCAATTGTTGTGTTCGCTTGCGATACAGGATCTCTTTTGGTTTTGGGTACATCACAATTGGATGGTTTGGCAGATGGTAACCCCAGACCACCGAACTCATCGCCTATTTCAAAAGGAGATGCCCAAAAATGAGCAACATCACCCATTGTGACGCTTCCCAATGGATTGACTGCGACAAGGGCACCAACGGTCGCCCCAAAAGATGTTTTAATCGAAGCCGACCCGAGACCGCCCTTTAAACCGGCTGTGGTTGCACCCGTTCCTGCTCCATGCGTTCCCAAATTGAATATGTCTGAAGCTGAATCAGCCGCTATAAATCCCAAATCACGATAAGGCGAATGTAATCCCCAGTCCTTGTCGCCGCCATTGATCAGGTCAAACAGGATTGCACCTGGTACAATGGGTATTTGAACCGGACCAATTTCATATCCCCTTTTATGTTGTCTAAGCCAGGATTGAACACCACCACATGCATCCAGACCAAAAGCAGATCCTCCGGAAAGAACGAGGGCGTCGATTCCCTGTACCAGTTGTTCGGGCATAAGTAGATCTGTATCCCGTGTACCAGGAGCTCCACCAACAACAGCATAACTACATATCATTGGCGTTTCGCACAATAATACAGTGGTTCCCGATTTCAGTGAAAGGTCACTGGAATTCCCAACAGTCAAACCATCAATGTCTGTAATGAGATTATTCATGTAAATTGTTGCCCGTAAATTTTGAATTATAAAGCTACCACAACAAATTAGTTACCCAAGGCATAGAACAAAAAAAACCCCGGCCAAAGGCCGGGGTTTTCACATCATCCAATGTGGGACGATTAGTTAAGCGGCTTATATGCGCCAGCTTTCCACTGATACACAATATACCCGTCAAGAGTCGCATCGCCGATATCGTTAAAAGAAACGTCGCCGAATGCGGTATTGAAAGTTGTTGAGTTCAATACTGCAACAACAGCATCTACATCGGTAGAAGCAGCTGCTTTGGCAGCATCAGCCCAAACCATTACCGTTGCGTATGTGTAAACAGTATAGCCTTCAGGCTCTACACCATTGTCGCGGAAACTTTTTACGATACCCGCTGCAGATGGTGTGTCACGTGGATCTGGTGGGAAAGTCATCAGAGTACCGGCACCGGCTTCGCCGGAAATCTGCCAGAACTCATCAGTAGCAAGTGCATCACCTGACATGAGAATTGTGTTCATGCCCTGATCGCGCATCTGACGAACAATCAGACCTGCTTCTGTGTGATACCCACCAAGATATGCAACGTCGATGCCTTCGCCTTTAAGCTTGGAAACGAGCGCTGTGTAATCTTTTTCACCAGCTGTAAATGCTTCGTACAGAGCAGCTTTGTGACCCAAAGCTTCCATGGACTTTTTAGTTTCGTCTGCAAGACCTTTACCATATGCGGTTTTGTCATGCAAAATTGCGACGTTTTTGCCAGCAAAATTTGATACGATATAAGCACCGGCAACAGCACCCTGAGCATCATCACGACCGGCAAAGCGAAGAATATTATCGCCAGGACGTTCGTCTGTCACTTTTGGGTTTGTTGAAGCAGGCGTAATCATCAAGATGCCTTCTTCTGCATAAACGTTAGAAGCCGGAATTGATGAACCTGAACAAAAATGTCCAGCAACAAAAACAACTTCTTTACCAACAAACTGGTTGGCTACGGCAACTGCCTGTTTTGGATCACAAGCGTCATCGCCGATTTCCAAAACAACTTTTTCGCCATTGATACCACCGGCAGCATTAATGTCGTCCACTGCAAGTTGGGCACCGGATTTCATCTGTGCGCCAAACGTGGCGTACTGACCGGTCATTGGACCAACTGCTGCGATGACGATATCTGCCTGAGCGGCTGTGGCTGTAAAGGCGACAGCCATAGCCACACCAGCCAATAGAGCTTTTTTCATTCTCACTCACTCCCTTGAATTACGGATCACTCCGGAAATGACTTATGTCCTTCTTGAGAGGCATAGTCACTTCAGTTTTTGCAAGCAATCGCTCGCAGTATAAGGACAAAACCATACCATATGCCAGTCCTTATTTCGTCCCTTTTCGAATTTGGTTAAATCCGGTAAGGTATTGTTCACTCAGCCTCTTTGGCTCTCCAGCCTAACAATCCCGATCGCTCGTACTGCCAGCTATACTGTGTTGTCATTTGTTTTACACGCGTTAGTCGATATGCAAGACCTGCAATTATCATCAGAACGACAACTGTTATTCCATAATGGTAAATCGACAAGAGAATACCATCAAGCAGTGCAAAATTCAGGAACCTGACTGCCAGCGCAAGCATCAATGTATAAACGGCAGCGACGACAAAAGACTGCCATGAAATTGCGACTGCGCGACCTGACATCCAGGCAGCTCCACCGCCAAGCACAACGGTCAATAGTAAAAATGATGGTAATGAATTATCCCAGATTATTCCCATAATATCCCCTAATGCGCTCCACCTTCCAGATAGGCTGCCTGAACTTCTTCACTTTGAAGAAGCTCCTTGCCTGTTCCGGACATGGTAATTTTACCGTTCACCATCACATAACCGCGATGTGCAAGTTTGAGCGCATGGTAAGCATTTTGTTCAACCAAAAAGACGGTTAAACCTTTTGTTTTATTCAATTCACGAATGACATTAAAAATCTGTTTAACGATCAACGGAGCCAAACCCAATGATGGCTCATCAAGAAGTAACAGGCGAGGGCGTGCCATAAGGGCGCGTGCGATGGCAAGCATTTGTTGTTCCCCGCCAGACAGGGTTCCACCACGTTGGGTTTGACGTTTTTCCAATATGGGGAACATGTCAAAAACCATCCGGAGATCTTCGTCGAAATGCTCGTAGTTGATTACAGATGCGCCCATCTGAAGATTTTCCAAAATGGTCATTCTGGGAAAAATTCGCCTCCCTTCGGGAGACTGGGAAATCGATTTGCGCATTATTAGATGAGTGGGGGTCCTGGTGATGTCTTCACCATCATAGATAATTTTGCCATTGCGAGCTTGTGGTTTGCCGCAAATTGTCATCATGAGAGTTGATTTACCAGCGCCATTTGCACCGATCAAGGTTACAATCTCGCCTTCATTTACATCCATATCGACGCCACGAAGCGCAACGATTTTGCCGTAATAGGTTTCGACCCCACGAACTGAAAGAAGAGGCTGTGTCATGAGCTTTTTTCCTTTTTGACCTCTTCTTCAACCGCTTCTATCTCTTCGTCTTCAACGCCGAGATAGGCTGCGATCACATGCGGATCGTTTTTCACAAAATCGGGTGTGCCATCAGATATTTTTTCACCGTAATCAAGCACGATTACATGATCGGATATCTCCATTACAACGGACATATCATGTTCGATGAGGAGAATTGATGTGCCAAATTCCTCTCTGATTTTATGTAGCAACTGGTTTAATTGATTTGATTCATTGGGATTAAGGCCGGCTGCAGGCTCGTCAAGACACAAAATTTCCGGTTCAGTACACATTGCACGGGCAATCTCAAGGCGCCGTTGTGCTCCGTAAGGTAAATCTGCAGCTGGATCATCGGCCCGATCTATCAAGTCGATGCGTTCGAGCCAGGATTTGGCATTTTCGATGGCTTGTTTTTCCGCATTTTTGAAACTCGAAATTCCAAATATACCGCCAAAGGTAAACAGGGATGCGTCCATAAGCGTGTTATGTTGCGCAACCATCAGATTTTCCAAAACGGTCATCCCGCCAAACAAGCGAATGTTCTGGAATGTTCGGGCGATTCCGGCTTTCTGTGCGATTTCGAAATCCGGCATCCGTTCAAGTAAATATTCCTGACCTGAATTCCGGTTCATGCTTAACCGGCCTTCGGTTGGCTTGTAAAAGCCCGTGATACAGTTAAATACCGTGGTTTTTCCTGCACCATTGGGTCCGATGAGCGCAGTGATGTCCTTTCTGCCTACATCGAACGATAAATCATTAACTGCAACAAGACCGCCAAAACGCATGGTCATGTGTTCGATTGTTAAAATCGGATTTTTCTGCCAGTTACTCATCCTTCACCCTCCGCAACCAGATCGGCCGAAACAGTCTTCTTTTCCTTGAGGTAAACGGAAGGTATTCGTCCGGAAATCAGACCACGAGGACGCCATATCATGATCAGAACCATCAATAATCCAAAAACCAACATGCGGTATTCTTCAAATTCACGGAAGAATTCAAATCCTCCGATTAATACAATTGATGCAATAACAACACCAAGCTGACTACCAAGGCCACCGAGCACAACGATCGCCAAAATAACCGCTGATTCAATGAATGTGAAACTTTCGGGGGAAATGAACCCCTGCCGGGTTGCAAAGAATGACCCGGCAAACCCGCCGAACGTCGCGCCGATTGCGAAAGCAGATAATTTTGTGTTTCTTGTATTGATACCCAGGGATCGACAGGCGATCTCGTCTTCCCTCAATGCCTCCCATGCACGTCCCACAGGTAGTTTACGCAGGCGCATGGTTACAAAATTGGTAATCAACGCAAGGATTAGTATGAGAAGGTACATGTAGATAATGCGATGGATGGATGAATAATCAAGGCCAAAAAAATCGGCAAACCCTTCTTTCCTGGTAAATTCCAGGCCAAAAAACGTGGGACGGGGAATACGGGAAAGTCCATCCGGGCCCCCGGTAAATTCATACCAGTTCAACAGGACGACACGGATGATTTCTCCGAAAGCCAATGTCACAATAGCGAGATAGTCCCCCCGGAGTCTGAGCACCGGAAATCCTAGAATGACCCCCCAAAAACCGGCCAGAATACCCGCCAAAGGCAGGCAAATCCAAAACCCGAGATCAAAATGAGCCGCAAGCAAAGCGTAGGAATATGCACCAACGGCATAAAAGGCGACGTATCCAAGATCGAGCAACCCGGCAAGGCCAACAACGATATTCAAACCCCACCCCAACATGACATAAGTCAGGACCAGTATGCCCAAATCAACATATTGTCGCGATCCCCGGGCACCAAAGATTGAAAGGAGAATGAAAGGTAATGCAAAAGCGAATACAACAACCGCAATTTTTACATATTTTTCCGAGCCTGCATCAATTTTGATATCTGGTATCAGTGCGGCAATTTTGTCTGTGACTGGATTTTGAGTTTGCCAGACAAAGACACTCATTAAAAAGCGACCGGTTACAACAATTGCAACTGCGATACCAACAGCATCCCATCGATGCAGGATGTCGAGACCCTGATTGGAAACTTCAATTTTGAGTCCGATCATTGTGCCAAAAAGAGCGAGTGAAATTGCCCCGGCGATTACTGCATCCTTGATTGCAGCCATGTAATTTATGTTTGAAGAACTGCTCATGTTCAGACTTTCTCCACTTCCGGTTTACCCAGCAGACCGGATGGCATGAAGATCAACACAATTACAAGTATCGAAAATGCTGCAACATCCTTGTATTCAGAAGAAAAATATCCGGACCAGAAAGTTTCAATCAATCCAATGAGAAGTCCACCAAGCATTGCTCCAGGAAGCGAGCCAATGCCTCCGAGTACTGCAGCCGTGAATGCTTTCACTCCAGCAAGGAAACCGATGTAAAAATCGATCACGCCGTAATACAGCAGGAACATTAAACCAGCCACTGCCGCAAGAGCGGCGCCCATAACAAATGTCAGCGAGATGGTACGATCAACATCGACGCCAAGAAGCGCAGCCATTTTTTGATCCTGCTCACACGCACGCTGGGAGCGACCGAGAGATGTTTTGGAGATCAATGCAGTAAAGGCCGCCATCAAAACCAGAGTGGTCACAATGATTATCATCTGCATGTATGAGAGTTGCACAACAAATACGCGATCGCTCACAATGCCTTCAATTACCTTGATGCCGCCCGATATCAGCGGTTGCAGGGGTTTGTTGGTAGCGCCCTGGCTTGTCTGCACAAAATTTTGAAGTGCGATAGACATGCCAATCGCTGTGATCAGCGGTGCCAGTCGAAATGATCCACGAAGAGGTCGATATGCGATCCGCTCAACGGTCCAGCCCCAAACTGCGGTAAATACCATGGTCAGGACGAGTACAAGCAATAATGCTGCAAGCAATATAAATGCCGGTGTTAAAGCAGTTATTCCCAGCAGGATGATTGTCATCAAGGCAATGAACGATCCCACCATAAAAATGTCACCATGGGCAAAATTGATCATGCCAATGATTCCATACACCATCGTATATCCGATGGCGATCAAGCCATAAATTGACCCCAGCGTCACACCATTGATGAGCTGTTGCAAAAAGTATTCCATGGACAGATTGACCCCTAATCGAACGGCTTCACAACCGTCTTCTTTGATTTTCTACCCTCAAGGCAAGAGCCCCACGCTCTCAACAGAGTTTTACCAATTGCATTCTGTATTAACAATTGCCTGGAGAGGATATCTGTCTAAAATCGCTGAAATTGTACTAAATGAACAAATATCGTGCCGATTTTGGATTTATATTTCTAAAAATGGGCAGTTGGGCGGGAAAACGACCGAACACTGTGGACGCATGTTCTCTATTTGGAGGCAAATAAGGGGTTGCGTAAGCAATATTGCTTCGTATTGTGCCGTTATGGTAACTCAAAGCACGATACCCCAATTCCATCTTTATGGTGAGAATGTAGACGATAAAGCGTTTAATCTCATCCATATCGAATCCATTCGTGACCGATCACGTCCGCTTAAATGGACAATAGCGCCGCATTCTCATCGGTATCTCCATCAGGTTATGGTTGTTCGTTATGGGCAGGGTGTTATGTCGGTTGAGGACAGGGATATGCCATTTGAGGGACCCTGTTTAATGTTCCTCACTCCAACCATTGTTCATGGTTTCCAGTTTGATCCCACGATCGAAGGTTATGTGCTGACGTTTTCGGAAGATGTGGCACGTTCTTTGTTTGGCGAACAGACAGCGAAAAACTGGCTTGATGCGCTTGAGACGTCTCTGCAAATACATATGTCTGACGATGATGATATGGCGCGTATTTATGATTTGGTCGAGGATATTTATGACGAAATGTCGATGGCACGGGAAGGCCATCGTGTTGCCATGCGTGCTTTGTTGATGTTGTTTATTGTATCTGTCGCACGTCGGGCCCGTAGTCGTATGCAGTTTAACAAGGTCATGCTGAGGCGCGTGGATTCTACAGTCAAAAGATTGCGGGATCAAATCGAGGAGCGTTTTCGTTCAACGCGCAAAGTGGGTGATTATGCGGCGG
>JAESRR010000255.1 GCA_016764535.1 Cohaesibacteraceae bacterium
TTATTGCCGGTCGGGGCTGCGTTCTATGTGTGGGACCATGGTGTAAAACACGGTGATATTCAGTTACTGGGTGCTGCGTCGTATGCGGCACCACTCTTGTCTACAGCAGTGTTGATAGCAGCGGGGATTGCCGAACCAACCTGGGTTGTTGGTGTGGCTGCATTGCTCATCACACTCGGTGCAATTCTGGCTTCCAAATCCATGTTATTTAAAAATGGTCAAAGACCAGGTGACCAGCCCGGTGCCGCAAGTTCAAAACTTTCAAATTGAAATCCCGGAGCAACTGTACATCCAACCAAAGTCCAATCGCCCAGTGATTTTGCAGATTGCCATGCATGTCCAGGTACAATGCCTTGCGGATGCTGTTCATTAAGCACATCAGGACCAAGTGAGATTACCTGCGTTTGCAATCCATTTTCCGAAATACTCAGAGCCAGGGGTGCTCCGGCGTGCCAATGCCAGATTTCCACAGCATCTACTCTATGCCAGTGAGAGATTTCCCCATGTTGCAGCAGAAAATAGATTGCTGTTGAACAACTCCGGCCCTCATGGGTGACTGCGTCGCGAAATGTTTCGACATAGTGGCCGCCTTCAGGATGCGATCGCATTCCAAGTTTTTGAATTATTTGAGCTGCGTTCATCCTGAGAAATTGTCTTTTCTGCGCCGTATTTCCGCAAAAACCTCTGCATCAGTAGCGTTCTGAAGGTTGAGATGATTGCGAATTTCTTCATCGTCAGTGCGTAAATAAGGGTTTGTTTTCAATTCTGTAGCCAAGATCGTCGGAACTGTTGGCAAGTTGGCAGACCTTTTTTCAGAGACGGATTTTGCAAGGTCAAGCAAAGATTGATTTTCCGGATCAATGGTTACAGCAAAGCGCGCGTTCGAACCTGTATATTCATGCCCCGAATAACAAATGGTGTCAGACGGCAATGAAGCAATTTTCATCATACTGTTCCACATCATGTCCGGTGTGCCTTCAAAAATCCGGCCGCAGCCCAGTGTGAACATCGTATCGCCACAGAACGCCAGTTTTTCGCTGGCTATGAAATAAGTCACATGATCCAGTGTATGCCCGGGAGTTTCAATCACAATTATATTCCGGCCAGACCATTGAACAGAGCTCCCTTCAGAAACGCCGTAATCATATCCAATTTCCGCCTTACTCATATTCGGCCCCCGGACGCAGGCGTTATCTCTGGATTTCAAAGACGGCAGACCCTGAACATGATCGAAGTGATGATGTGTGATCAAAATGTCTGTAAGTCGCCAGCCTTTTTCATCTAAACAATCAATAATCGGGCTAACTTCGGGAGCATCGATCAACAATGTTTGTAAACTTTGGGGATCATGTAACAACACAGCGTAGTTATCGGAAAGACAGGGAATAAGCACAATTTCAATCATTTCTAACTCGCAATGTCGTTTCTGTGAGATTCAATCTGGTGAACAGCATCTCACAAATTTTAGCATTTTTTGACATTATTGACATTCGCTGAATTGGTGAAGTAGTAACTTTGGTTTTCCGTGTGTTGTTCTACAAGAACGACCTGTTAAGCTGATGCAACTTTCAATCGGGTTTGAATAATTTTATGTATCTGGATGCACTTGATCTTAGACAATTCTATTGTACCCCTCTGGGTCGGGCGGCTCGTCAAAGTATTGGCAAAAAAATTGATCAAATCTGGACCAATATTGAAGGTGAAACAATCCTGGGACTTGGGTATCCCACGCCTTACCTGCGCATGCTACGAAGTAAAAAAGCACGATTGCTCGGCATGATGCCAGCCCAGCAGGGTGCAATTTTTTGGCCAAATAACGGTCCAAATGCAACGGCTCTTATTCATGATGACGCATTACCATTTACCGACTCGTCGATTGATAAAATGATAATTGTGCACGCTGTTGAGATGTCGGAAAACGCTACATTGTTATTGCGGGAAGCGTGGCGGGTGCTGGCTCCTGGTGGACGGTTGATAATGGTGGTSCCAAATCGGCGTGGACTATGGGCGAGAGCAGACGCCTCACCATTTGGCTATGGTCGACCGTTTTCTCGCAGACAAATTCAGGTGCTTTTGCGTGAAGCACAGCTTTCACCCACGATTTGGTCCAAGGCGTTGTTCTTTGCGCCAATAAGAAAACAATTATGGATCGGATCAACCAGAACCTGGGACAATATTGGATCGCGACTTTGGCCAGGTGCTGCGGGAGTTGTGATTGTTGAAGCTACAAAGTTAATGCACCGGGCTATTCCGGTGGCGCATCGAAGTAAAATTGGCCAGGTACTCGGTCCGGTTTTGGTACCGGCTCCAAGTCCAATACCACGGACCGGGAATCCGTCTATGGTGTTACCTGCTGGTCAGTAGAAAAATTGCCTGTTCTCCAAATACATTCCAGAACCACCATGGAGCCCGGAACCCAATACGATGACCGCTTGCGTTCAGAGCAATTGCCTGCTCAATTTTTGCATCCAGTTCATCACATAGATTAACAAAATCCCGAATGGTGCAAAAATGGATATTTGGTGTATCGTACCAGCTGTATGGCAGATGCTCTGTTACAGGCATTTGACCTTTCAACAGCAAGTGTTTGCGAACTTTCCAATGCCCAAAGTTGGGCAGGGAGACAATGATTTTGTCGCCTATTCGCAATAAATGCTGCAATACCTCCCTGGGCCTGTTCATTGCCTGGATGGTTTGGCTCAATATAACGTAGTCAAATGCATTGTCGGGATAATAGACCAGGTCCCGGTCTGCATCGCCCTGAATTACGGACAAGCCACGGCTGACACTCTGACTGACACCGGACTGTGAAAGTTCAATCCCGCGACAATGGATGTTTGTGCGTTTCTCGAGAAGGTCCAGCAGGCCCCCGTCACCACATCCGACATCCAGTACACTGCAATTATCAGCGATCAGATCGGAAATAGCCTGATGGTCAATCCGCTGATCATGGATGGCGGTGTTATTGATAGTACTCATTTTGAAGTATCCGTACGCACAAGAGTCCGTTCAGCTGATTTGAGGAAACCTCTAATCGTCGCAAACATGTCCGGTTCTTCCAAAAGAAAAGCATCGTGACCCCGATCACTTGCAATTTCAACAAAGCTGACACTCGCTCTTGCAGCATTAAGTGCATGGACAATTGAACGGGATTCATCGGTGGGAAACAACCAGTCTGTTGTGAACGAAATCAGGCAAAACCTGGTTTTTGTACCCATAAAAGCATTTGCCAGTTTGCCATTGTAATCTTCTGCAAGATCGAAGTAATCCATTGCCCGGGTTACGTACAAATACGAATTGGCGTCAAATCGCTCTACGAAAGTCATTCCCTGATGCCTTAAATATGATTCGATCTGGAAATCTGCTTCAAAGCCGAATGTAACCTTGTCACGGTCCTGCAAATTTCGCCCAAACTTGGATTGCAGGGATTCGCCGGACATGTAGGTGATATGAGCGGCCATTCGTGCAACGGCCAGTCCTTTTCGTGGAGCTACATTCTGTTCCAGATAATTACCCCCGTGCCATTGAGGGTCGGCCATGACAGCCTGTCTACCAACTTCATGAAAAGCAATGTTTTGTGAGGTATGGCGTGCACCGGACGCAATCATAACCACTGAATGCACGCGGTCTGGATAGCTTGCAGCCCATTGCAACACCTGCATACCTCCCATCGAGCCGCCCACAATAGAAAATAATTTGTCGATTCCAAGGGCTGTTATCAGTTTTGCCTGTGCTGCAACCATATCCCGAATAGTAATGACAGGAAGGGATGTAGCGAAAGCCGTACCTGTTTCAGGATTTATCGAGACCGGTCCGGTTGTCCCAAGGCAACCGCCGAGAACATTGGAACAAATAACAAAGAAGCGATCTGTATCAACAGGTTTCCCTGACCCAACCATGGTGGTCCACCATCCAGGCTTCCCGGTAACAGGATTTTCACTTGCGACATATTGGTCGCCTGTCAGGGCATGACAAATCAGGATAGCGTTTGATTTATCACTATTCAGGGTTCCGTATGTTTCATAGGCAACTTTAATTGGTGCCAATGAAGCGCCGCATTCCAGAACCAAAGGGTCATTTTCGTCGAATACCCAAACATTGGAAGATGGTGATCGTGCTTCGTTTAGAGCAATTTTCTCCAGTTGTTCAGAACCAGTATCCTGCTGCGCTTCAGAATCAGAGATAGGAATGTTTGCCATGACCGGGAAAGGCTCCTGAAAGGAAAGGTCGCTCCGAACCAGCTTTGCACCGGCAGGAAACCTGGATCAATATGTGTCAATGTTTTCTTTGCTTTTCAAGACACACTCCCATAATAATGACCATCTCCGACAAGATAATTATGTAAAGTTTTGAGATTGAGTAAGATGGGCCGCGACGGGAACCATGAACAGGGCGACGAAAAACACCTGACACTGGATGAGTTACGCCAACGTATCGATTCGATTGATGGTTCTATCCACGATCTGTTGATGGAGCGTAGTGAAATCGTGAATGCGCTGATCCGGGTSAAACGCACCGATGTACCAGGTGCAGCTTTTCGRCCCGGACGTGAAGCMAATATGATGAGACGATTTGTTTCGCGACATCGTGGTATTTTGCCTTTGGTGACCGTCGAACATTTATGGCGGGAAATTATTGCGACGTTTACCCATCTACAGGCACCTTTTGATGTTGTTGTCGAGCCTGGTGCTGATCTGAGAGATGTTGCACGGTTCTATTTTGGCTTCACTGTCGGATTTGAAGAAGCTGATGATACCGCCGGTGTGATCCGGTCGATTTGCAAAAGTGAAGGCAAAGCTCTTGGCGTCGTTAGAGCGGATGCAAATACGGGCTCGGCCTGGTGGCTTGAATTGTCTCATGACGGGCCTCAAATAATTGCAAGATTGCCTTTTATTGAGCAAGAGGGTCGACCAGCGGCAACACCTTCTTTTGTTATATCGATGCCTCTTGCAGATACCAATGTGCCGGACACACGGCTGGTTGCAATGCGCGCATCAAACGAAATTGATATTGAAGCAATGGCTGCACGATTTGGAGGCACCATTGCGGGACGATATTGCCATCAAAACGAAATACAATTTTTGACAGCATTACCATTTAGTGTGTCTGATGTTCAGCTCGAAGCCATTGAAGCTGAATATTCCAGCCTTAAAATTGAAGCACACGTTGGTGGTTATTGGCAGCCGATTGACCTGCCAGGTTGACCTGAACAGGTCTTACAGGAGTTTTCAGATGTCCAAAATCGGATCATCCCGACCGACGCCGCGTGCCGGTGTTCTAAATATTTCCGCCTATACGCCAGGTAAAACAACAGCGAATTATAGCGGTCCCGTTTACAAACTTTCTTCCAATGAAACGCCTCTTGGTGCCAGTAAACATGCCCTTGATGCGTATCGGGCCAACGCAGTTCTTGAGCATTATCCCGATCCTTCTGCACTTGCGTTGAGAGAAGCGATTGCGGATGTACATGGTCTTAATTCTTCGAGACTGGTAATTGGCAATGGTTCGGATGAATTGTTGAGCTTGTTGGCTTACGGGTATCTAGGCGATGGCGATGAAGCCATTTATTCCGAACATGGATTTCTTGTTTATCCCATCGCTATCGAAGCGACGGGCGCGACCCCGGTAATTGCCCGGGAAACGAATTTGCATGCAAATGTCGACAATATCCTTCAGGCTGTAACGCCAAGAACAAAAATTGTTTTTTTGGCCAATCCAAATAACCCGACCGGGACGTATCTACCTTTTGATGAAGTAAAGCGATTACACACTGAATTGCCTTCCAGTGTTTTGCTGGTTCTGGATGCGGCCTATGCCGAATATGTCCGTAAAAATGATTATGAAAGCGGCATTGAACTCGTTGCCAATAATGAAAATGTCGTCATGACCCGAACATTTTCGAAAATTTACGGGCTCGCAAATTTGCGTCTTGGCTGGATCTACGCTCCAGAACATATTGTCGATGTTTTACATCGTATTCGGGGACCTTTTAATGTTTCCGGTGCAGCTCAGGCAGCCGGTGTTGCGGCGATTAAGGATCGCGGTTTCATAGAGAACGCGGTCGCATTCAATAGTAAATGGTTGCCGTGGCTTGAAAAGGAGCTGACAGATTTGGGCCTGGAAGTTACGCCAAGTGTTGGCAATTTTCTATTGATGCACTTCCCGGATATTGACGGCAAACGCGCAATTGACGCGGATCAGTTTCTTCTTGATAGAGGCTACGTACTACGTTTGGTTGGCAATTATGGTTTCCCCAATTCACTTCGTGCTTCTCTCGGCAAAGAAAAAGTTAACCGGGGACTTGTTGATGCAATTCGGGAATTTTTGGAGCAATCGGTGTGACGATACCTGTAATTGATCAATTGACGTTGATTGGCGTTGGGCTCATTGGCTCTTCGATTGCGCGTAAGGTTCGCGAAGCGGGACTGGCGCGGGAAATTGTTATTTCCTCCCGCAGTGACGGTACTTTACAAAGAGCGCGGGAACTCAAACTTGGTGATCGTTATGAAACCAGCGCAAGTGAAGCAGTCAAAGGCGCTGATCTTGTAATAGTGTGTGTTCCGGTTGGAGCATCAGGTGTTGTCGCCGAGCAAATTGGACCTCATTTGAAACACGGAGCAATTGTTTCCGATGTTGGGTCGGTCAAGGAAGCTGTGCATAAATTGATGTCGGTGCATCTACCTGAAACCTGCCATTTTATTCCGGCTCATCCAGTGGCGGGTACAGAGCAATCCGGACCAGACGCCGGATTTGCAGACCTGTTTCAGGACCGATGGTGTATTTTAACCCCGTCAAAGGATACAGATCCGGATGCTCAGAAAAAACTAACAGATTTTTGGGAAGGATGTGGCGCGAACATCGAAATTATGGATGCGAAGCACCATGATCTTGTATTGGCAATTACATCACATTTACCACATCTCATCGCATACAATATTGTTGGAACCGCAGCTGATCTGGAAACAGTGACACAGTCTGAAGTGATCAGTTATTCAGCCGGCGGCTTCCGGGATTTTACCCGTCTTGCTGCCTCCGACCCGGTCATGTGGCGCGATGTATGTTTGCATAACAAGGACGCGATCCTCGARATGYTGGGTCGATTTTCAGAAGATTTRTCAGCTCTGCAACGKGCTGTKCGATGGAGCGATGGAGACGCTTTATCCGAACTGTTTACCCGTACGCGGGCAATTCGGCGTAAYATCATTGATGCSGGTCAGGAAACGGATGAACCGGATTTTGGCAGACATCCYGTATAGTCAGTTGAATYAAAGTAAGGGCGGGATTGTACCAAGWGCAAAGAAGCCAGCCTTTATTTTCCCGCCTTTAATTGATATTGGCAACGTGGAATGGGCGCGACCATTGTCCTTCCCGGGCTTGCCAACAAGTCTGACAACGTTCAGTGCGTTCAGGATGGATTGAGGTTGATATTGTTGTTTTGATGCCTGGATTGTGAAGTTTGATTTGGGATCACTCACGCGCAATTCCAGCTCACCTTCCATCTGCATGTATTGATTGAGTGCAAGAGTGCCGGCAAGTCCAATGCCCTGGGATGAAGTTTCGATTGTTAACKTCAGAGGGTCAAAACGRCCKCCKTTCTGTTGCCAGGCTGCAAGTGGATTTGGACCTGGTTTCAGGATAATCTGAAGTAGATTATGAATGTTGGTRTCAATWGTAACATCCCCGATACTGTTATTCTGAACGTTCAACGCGACGGCATTGACTGAAACAAGTGTGTTGTTTCCGGACTGATCGAAAATCGGTTTTACTGTCGCATCCAGCAGAGTTGAAGAAACACTGAGCGGCGGGCCATTTCCCAACCGGGCTGATACAGAAATTTGAGTGCCGGATAAATTCACTTCCTCGACAAAAGACATAGATAACGTTGACCGGGCCTCAAGATCTTCAGCGGTTACAACAATACTGGCTTTGTTGCGATCGCTTTGAATGAATAMGGGCTCGGGGAAATCAAGTCGCACGGTTCGCAACGATAAAATGTTAATCGTTAGATCGACAGATTTACTTTGTGCACGCAAACGATGTCTGGATAGTCCGATGTCTGCATCAACACAGGTGTACCCAAACGAAAACGGGTACCCAATCGCTTCAAGCTGCCCACATTTTATGTCAACATTTCTGGCTGCCATTCTTGACATTTGTTCCACAAGATAAGGCTTGCTGYATTCAGCCATGGCGAACCACCCGGCGGACCATAATCCTGCCGTTGCAACCGAAATCACCAATATTGTTCTAATCATTTATATTTATCCGGCTGCTTGCTCTCTGGTGGCAGGGCTGATACCCGTTCGTTTCATGACATTGAGGCAGGAAATGGACGATTTGTGGGTTTTTGGCTATGGGTCCCTGATGTGGCGGCCAGGATTTGAATTCCTCGAAAAAGCACCGGCACTTTTAACCGGGTTACATCGATCTCTTTGTGTTTATTCATGGATTCACAGAGGGACGCCTCAAAGGCCCGGGCTGGTGCTTGGGCTTGATGAAGGAGGGAAATGTTATGGTGTTGCTTTCCGTGTTAGTCCACACAACAAAAACCAAACGCTTGATTATCTTCGCGAACGTGAGCAGGGAACCGGTGTTTATCTGGAGCGTTTTTCCGATGTTGAAATTAATCCTGGATCAGGGGAAATCGTTTCCTGCCTGAATTTTGTTGYTGATCGAGACCATCGGCAATATGCGGGTAAACTAACCATGAACAACCAACTTGAAATTGTTCGAAATGGTGTTGGTCAATCCGGCATAAATCGCGAGTATGTGTTGAATACCGTACAGCATTTACGTGATACCAATGTTAATGATCCGGATCTTTATGAACTGTCTGATTTGTTGGAAGCTGCCGAGATCAACTGATCAAGTTCGGGCGTTCTTGGAATGTCCGGAAATTCAAGTGCGGTTTCGATCAGCAATCTATTTGTAGTGTTCTCGATTGTCTCCTGCAGCTCYTTAACAAATTCATCTCTTTTTAAACCAGGTTGAATCGGTTTGCAAAATTCGATGATGATTTTACCGCGAAACTTACCAAATTTTCGACGGGGCCAGGTTAATCCGGAATTCAGGGCAACCGGAACACATGGCACGCCACATGTCCTGTACAGCAATGCAAGGCCTTGTTTATAATCCGGTACTGCCGCCACAGCTCGCCGTGTTCCTTCCGGAAAAATTACAATTTGGCGGTCGCGTTTTAGTTCGTTTTTTACACGTTTGTGCATATCCCGTAGTGCGGATTGTCCTTTGCCCCGATCGACAGGGATCATGTCGTAGCGCATCAGAAACCAGCCAAACATAGGAACCCGGGCCAGCTGCTTTTTATAGATGTATGCTGGATGAGGTAACATGGACAATAACGCAAATGTATCCCAGCTGGATTGATGCTTGGCAGCGACAATGCAACCGGCTTTGGGCATGTATTCTATCCCGCGAATTTCTACAGGTGTTCCAACAATAATTTTAAGCCACCAGCTTGAGCTACGGGACCATGCATTCAAAATTATCCAGCCAATGCGCTGAGGCAAGATGAACATCGGAATTCCGATGACCATCAATATGAAAACATTTATGTAAAATGCCAAATTGAAAAGAAGGGAGCGAATGGCAATCATTTCAAAAACCTGCGGTGTGGAACATAGCTGCACTTATGAGGAATAAAGCTGTGTGGGTCCAGCAAATTTGCTGGATCCYGATTGTGTGGTGAGATGTCATTAAGGTACAAATTTGGACTTAAACCTGTTGATACTAATAACGGCGGGAATATTGACCCAGTGCGATGATGTTTTTTAGATATTCCCGAAGCAGCAATTCCATCACATCGGCATCAAAAAACCAGCCGCCTGCATCAAAAATATCTGTTTTGACAGGATAGGGAACAAGTGTCTGTGCCGTGCGTCTGGAAAGTTCCAGCAAACTTCGTGGCATATGGTATGCACTGGTAACCACTATGAGCGACCGGTAGGCGTGCTTTTGGCTCCAGCGAACAGTTTCTTCTGCATTACCAATCGTGTCGAGAGCGACCCTGTCGATATCAACGCAACACCCAAGCAAGTTGGTATTCATTTTGTAAATTCGGTTAAGCGCGAGTTTGGACGTCGACACATCAACGCCGGATATGAGTAGCCTGGGTGCCGCTTTATGTTCCAGCAATCGCAATGCGGTTTCAATTCGATCGGCACCACCAGTGAAAACCACTATTCCCTGCGCTCCAGGGTTTGATGGAACATCATATTTCTGAATTTGAGCAAGGAAAACGAAAAAACCAATAAAAAAAGCGGATAATACAAACAGGAGCAGAGACTTAACAAAACGCACAAATTTAGCAAACATCGTCTCGGGTCTTCCTGGAAAGACTGGCCACTCTACACTGGTTGACCAGGCACCGAATACATATCAGTATTTTGCCTGGTAAAAAAGGTGGAATATGGACCGGTATTATTATGAACCACCAAGGTGCAAGGATGTCAGTGTGCGATAAACGGTAAGCCGGGTTGTCAAAGATGTGAGGATGGAAATAAGGACAACAACTGCACCTGATCCAAAAACTGTGCCCAGGCCTGGGTCAATAGTTCCGAAGAAAGCATCAATCTGGGCCGAAAGCGCACTCCCATCAGCGGCCTGTAGAGCAATACCCAATACATAAAATACAATAACGGCGATTATCCCGCCTGTTAAACTGCCTTTTAAACCCAACAATAGAAAATGCCGCTGGAATTCTGACGCAATGAAACGGTTGCTCGCTCCGACAAAATGCAGCACTTCAACTGTATCGCGATTTCCCGCCATCGCTGCTCGCGTGGCAAATACAATTGTAAGAACGGTCGCCGCCAATACCAGTGTTAGAATCCCAAAACCGACGATCATCACAGCTCCTGCCATCGATTTCAGGCGATCTACCCAAATTCTGTGACTGTCAAGTTGTGCGGTTGGAACCTGAGCTATCAAGGCTGTAGAAAATTGATGCAGGTCGAGTTCATCCGGCCGGACTATCTCCGCGATGACAAGGCGGGGCAATGGCAAATCATCAAGGAACGCGCCGTCGCCAAGCCATGGTTCAACTAGCAATCKGGCTTCATTTTCTGAAACGGCCCTGATCTGCCCCAGCCCCGCGGTTGCCTCGGCAAGGCCAACTACCTGCTCGATTGCAACCAGCATATCGACACCTTCCGCAGGCAGAATTTGAATTGTTAGTTCACGACCAAGATCTGTTTTCCACTGGTCAACCGCATCCCCGACAATTGTCACCGATGATACGGTAAGGCATGCAAGAAAACTCATGATTGCTATCAGGAAACTAAGTGCATGCCCCGAAATACTGCCTTTTGGCACGATCGATGTAGAGTTTTTCGTCTTACCAAATTTCTTCTCTTCATGTAAAAACACCGGGCCATCAGCGGCAAGGCGAGGCGCAGTTGCTCTGGCCAGGCCGTTGTTTTTTGAAGCGCGGGGTTTTCTGGATTTTCTCTTTTTCGCGATCATGACAATTTCCATACTGTGTTCAGGACAATTCAATCATAAATATGAAGTCGCCCTTCATTGAGAACCAGCCTTCGTGCATCGACCTGATCCATCAGTGGAAGATCATGGGTGGCGATTACAACTGCGGTACCGGTACGCTGCAGCTCGACAAACAACCGTAACAATCGCTGGGCCAGAGTTGGATCAACATTCCCTGTGGGTTCGTCTGCCAGTAACAAATCGGGTTGGGAAATAAGCGCCCGCGCGATTGCTGTGCGTTGTTTTTCTCCACCGGACAGGACGGGAGGGTAAACATTAAGCCGGTCTCCCAGGCCAACCCAATCCAGAAGTTCCTTTACATCGGCGCGATAATTTTGCTCGTCTTTTCCCATGACACGGAGAGGAAGTGCAACATTTTCAAATGTAGTCAAGTGGTCGAGTAGTCGAAAATCCTGAAATACGATGCCAATTTTGCGACGTATTCTAGCCAGGTCATCTCGTTCAAGACCAATGGCATTCTTACCAAATGCCTTAATCAAGCCCCGGGTGGGTTGCATCGAAAGAAACATCAATTTGAGCAGGGAAGTCTTCCCTGCACCAGATGGACCTGTCAAAAACTGAAAAGAATTTGGCTTGAGTTCAAAGGTAACATCCCGGAGCACTTCTGTCCCCATGCCATAACGTAGGCCAACATTTTCGAACCGGATCAACTCCGTCACCGTAACTTAATGTGTTTCATATAACCGTTATTCAGCCTGGTTGTTAAGGTTACATTAATCATGTCGAAATGAGATTAAAAAATTATCGGTCAATTATTGTTCGATTTCAGCCTCGTTAATAAACAATGTCCTAAAGTACWGCAAACAATGGGACTGTATGATGCTCGCGACCTGCCCGGCATGYGATACGCAATATAATATTGCGGATGATAAAATAGGTTCTGCAGGCCGCAAGGTGCGCTGCGCCCGTTGTGGTGACCGTTGGCATGTGACAATGGATGCCGAAGATAGCCAGGATGCAGATATGGCTGAATGGGAGGCGGATACACAGGAAGAAGCTGAAGCGGAACCTGTTGAATCCAGTCAGGATGACATCGATGCCCTGTTTGGTTCCGACGCTCCCGAAGAAGAAAATAGCCAGGATGATATAGACGCCCTGTTTGGATCCGATGCTCCTGAAGAAGAAAATAGCCAGGATGACATTGATGCAATGTTTGGGGGGGGTGGTGAGGCTGAAACTTCTTCTGAAGGTAGTCAGGACGACATTGATGCGTTATTCGCTGAAAGTGAAGCCGATCAGGCCCAGTCCCAGGACGATATCGATTCGCTTTTTGATGAAGGTAGTTCGGACTTGGGTGCTGAACCCACTGGAGGCCCTTCCGCAAAAAAAGAAATTAGTGCGATCGCTGATGAACAAGCATGGGAAAGTAAAGCCACCCTTCCGGTAGAAACTTCCCGTGTCGGTTCAAGAAAGACACGTAAAAAACTGTTGGCTAATAGTCGCAGAATTTCTGGCTCCGGGCGGTGGGCGCCTGCTATTGTATCTGTTGCAGCCGCAGTCGTGTTAATCGTTGCGGGAATTTTCATGCGGACAACTTTTGTGCGGTATGTCCCGGATCTGGCTGGTTTGTACGAGGCGGCAGGACTTGAAGTAAATCTTCGGGGGCTTGCGTTCCGTGATGTTCGGGCACACCAGAAATTCGATCAGGCGGGAAGCAATGCAATATTGATTGAGGGCGAAATACTCAACATCTCGGACAGGGCAGTGCGTGTCCCCTTAATAGAATTTACATTGCTGGGTAGACAAAATGACAGACTGCATGCCTGGCAAATGCCACCGAAAACTGAAATATTAGGGCCCGGGGAGTGGTTTCGATTTGAATCTTCGGTTATGCCTCCTTCAAGCGCCAGCGATATATCGATGCGTTTTGTTGATGACAGGCGTCAGGCTAGATTAGCCGGACGTAAATAACAGGTTGTATTATGACTGACCGGATCGAGGTTCTCTATGATGAGAGCACTATAGCAAAATGTAACGAGAAGCTGGCCGGCGAAATTGCCAAACGCAAACCGGAACGGCTTCTGGTAATCGCGATTTTAAAAGGCAGCTTCGTTTTTGCTGCTGACTTGTTACGCTCGATGCATCGTGCCGGTCTTGAGCCGGAGGTGGATTTTATAACTTTGTCGAGTTATGGGGCGGGAACAAAATCGTCTGGMGAAGTAAAAGTCCTGCGCGATATWCAAACAGATGTYGCSGGRCGGGACGTATTATTGGTGGATGATATTCTGGAATCCGGCCGTACGCTCAACCACGCGCGAGCGCTTATGGTGGAGCGCGGAGCGAAAAGCACTCAAATTGCGGTGTTGCTCGATAAACCGGGGAAAAGAGCCGCAAAAATCGAAGCTGATTACGTGGGGTTTACCTGTGCTGACCTTTTTGTRGTCGGSTACGGAATGGACAAGGCCCATGCGTATCGCCAGTTACCGTTTGTTGGTTATCTGGTTAATGAAGAGAAATAGGCCTGCTGGAAGGAATTATTAATGGCTCGTATTCTGCTGACGGAAGATGATGACGCCGTGCGTACATTTGTACAGCGCGCACTGATGCTTGACGGTCACACAGTATTGACGGCAGAAGATGGATCTATTGGACTAGAAATTCTTGAAGAAGAAAATGGTGCATTCGATCTTCTCCTGACGGATATTAAAATGCCGGTAATGGATGGGATTGCGTTGTCAATGAATGCTGCTCGCAGYTGGCCGGAGCTGACAATTATTCTTATGACCGGTTATGCTGACCAACGCGAGAGAGCTCAGGGTCTGGATGCACTGGTACACGATGTCATTAGCAAACCATTTTCCCTCGCAGATATACGCAAGGCCGTGTCAGATGCTCTTATTGGTGAACCCGCCGAAATTCAATCAATTGCAGCCGGGGTTTAGCAGTTAGCGACGTACTGGGCAGAAACTTGCTTTTCCGGTGGTAAAATTGCTTTTCAGGCGATAGAGGATCTCGTGCAAACAAACCAGTGAACATTAGAACTGTTCGATTAACCGTTCMAGATAGTTACGCTCGAGTTGAGGCCGCTTTGGATTACCAAGGCGTTTTTTTAGTTCTTCCAGGATTTGCCGCGCCCGCTCGACTTCGAATTCATCTGGAATTTTTACAGATAGATCATTTTCCCATCCATCCGATCTCAATGCTCTCCCCAGCGGGTCGCGCTGACCCGTTCGCCTGCCTGAAGCATTTTGGCTCTGGCGGCCCTGACCTTGCTGGGATTGCATGATGGAATCGACCATTTGTCTTGCTCCCTTGCGAAGGGCCTGCATTGCCTTTGCCTGTTGTTCAAGAGCCCCTGATGCTGATCCATCCCTGAGCTCTTCGCTGGCACCTTCCATTGCTTCTCCGGCGTCCTGCATGGCCTGACCATTTGGCTGGGCACCTTGTTGCGCAAACGCATCTCGAATATCATCCAGTTCTTTYTTCAGGGCGTCCTGCTTTTTTGCAAGATCTTTCATAGCCTGAATTTGTTCGTCACCGGGTTCCCTGAATTCATCCGGGCCACCGGTGCCGTTGGGGCTACGTTCTGCCTGTGGTGGCCTTTGTTGTTCTTCGGTATTATTTTTGAATGTYTCYGACATTAATTCCTGTTGTTTTTGCATCAGGCGTCCCAAATCATTCATCAACTGGTTGAGCTCACTTTGTTGTGCGCTGGCCTGTGAGGATGAAGGCTGCCCGGTCATAAGCGATTCGATCAGGCGATCCAGATCGGAAAGGAGTTGCTGGGCATTTTCCTTGGAAGCATTTCTCGAATAATTTTCAAGTTGATCCAGAAGCCGGTTGAAATCGTTGTTGGTTAAAGAGTTTTGATTGTTAATGGCGCTCTGGGCGTTTTCTGACTGGAAAGTGCCTCTTTCCGCCAATGCGTTGAGATATTGGTTGAGCGCCTCTCGAAGTTTTTTGGTGAGAGCCGCGATCTCTTTTTCAGACGCCCCGTTGATCAACGCTTTTTTCAGTGCTTCTTTTGCGTTTGATAGAGAGTTTTGCAAATCGGTCAATGAGCCCACATCCAGCATCATTGCAAGATCCCACATGCCATCGGCGACGTTTCGCAAGTCTTCATCTGATTTATTGCGAGATAGTTTTTGGAATATCTCCCGCAAACCAAGATAGGCCCCGAACGGGATTTCAAACAGGTCTGGCTCTGCCAGAATCGTCTCCAGGGCAAGATAGGGAATTAAGCGATTGTTTGCATCCAGCGCGAGAATACGCCGCTGTTCCACAAGAGCCCTGGCCAATGGATTGGCGAAGTGCCTTTTAGGCAATTCAAAAAGGATCGGATCCGAGTATCCTTTTTGACCGACCGCATCCGTCGCTACCAGGCGGAGGTTTACTTTGCTCCCGGCCCATGGGTGGCTAGTAAGTTTAACCGTTGACCGGGTTGTTCTCTTGCGGGTTTGGGGAATGATGACTTCTGGATTGGGCGGGGGATACAGGGGCCTTGCAGGGCGTGAAGTCCGGGTAATCGATACGGTCACAATCTGGCTATCCAGCCCCAGTAAGCCGAAATCATCATCTGCTGAATATGTAAGTGTAAAAGCGCCTGAAGCAAGAATTTCAGGTCGTGTCACCCAGCGAACAACCGGTGGTTTGTCTGGCTGGATCTTAATATTCCATATGTTGGTTGAATTGCCGCCCGACTCAATGCGTAGATCAGCATTGCCTGACAGAATTTTGGTAAATTCAAAGTGATCCGGGGTTTCTTTTATTGGTGCCAGGTTGATTTCTTCGCGTTCACTTTTWAAAAAAACTTTTACCCTGGAAGAGCTGGCGCTAATAGTCAGGGAGCTTCCCGCAAGAACAGTTACGTCGTGCTGATCGATTTTGAGAATTACTGTCGGTCTWCCGSTATAGGCTGGCGGGGTAATCCATGCGTCAACCCGCATGGCTTCGGACATCACAGATTCGGCRGGTCTGAACCAATTTCCCAGGCGTTCGGATGTATCTTCGCCGGAACTGATAAAGGCAACTATTGCAAACAGAATTATTGGTGTTCGAAGCGCGTAGGGATCCAGTACCGGTACCAAACGTCGGGGAATTGCCGGRCGAATTTTGCTCAGTTTAGCAGTAAGCCGATCCCGATGGGCTTGCCACAGACCACGCGYACTACCGTTTWYYTGTCCTGCAGATATTGAATCATTTAATTGCGAAAGTGGACGATGGTGAAGGCTATTGTCGACCTCAATGCGGTGCARGATTTGTCYGTAATCCGGGCCTGAAATCCTGATGAACGGTGCAACCGACAACCCCAGGGCAATAGTAAAACCGGCACAAACTGTTATCCTCAACCAGAATGGCAGATAAATTGCTGCGTCAAACCAGCTGATGGTCAAAAACACCAAAATGATTGCACAAGGAACCAGAAGTTTGGGAATAAATTGCTCGGCAAGTAACACCAGATAACTCAACCAGGTCACAGAGCGGTTAACAGCCCTGCGAATTGGGGGTGTTTTTGACAACGTTCCTGGCCGATTTACCGGTGGATTTCTTCTGGTTTTTGCAGGTTCCTCGATCACAAAGCCAGAGTGGACCAGTGGTTTGAGCAAATCAAGCGAAAGCTGGATGCAAATGCCAGGGTATCATAATTGTATGGTGCTCATTCGGTATCAAACCAGTCGGGCAAACTATCAAGCGCCAGTAAATCCTCGTATGTGGGACGGGCGCGTACGACCGCGAACTGGTCTCCGTTCACAAGCACTTCGGGAATGAGGCGACGGGTGTTGTAGGTACTTGACTGCACCGCTCCATATGCACCTGCGGAAAACACAGCAAGTAAATCTCCTGAACCCACAACGGGAAGGGTTCTGTCATTGGCAAGATAGTCACCGGTTTCACATACCGGCCCGACAATATCGGCAGTGAACATCGGAGCTTCTGCAGACGGTTCCTGAACCGGTTTTATGTCGTGCCAGCCATCATATAGTGTCGGCCGGRTCAGGTCATTCATTGCGGCGTCAGCGATTACAAAATTCTTGCCTTCACCTTCTTTTACAAAGATAACTTCAGTTACAAGAATGCCCGCATTCCCGGCGATCAAACGTCCCGGTTCAAACATAACTTCACAGTCAAGAGATTTGACGTGCCTGCTAACGATCTCGGCATAGGCCGAAGGCAGCGGAGGTGGATTGTTACTGTCTTTGTAAGGGATACCAAGGCCACCGCCCATATCTACATGGCTGATGGTGTGTCCCTGTTGCCTTAGAGTTGTAACCAGATCATGCAGTCGGGAAAAGGCTTCATCGAACGGTTCAAGTTCGACAATTTGGCTTCCGATATGCATGTCAATTCCGCGGACCTCGATACCATCAAGCGTTGCGGCATAAGCATATACCCGGGAGGCTTTTTTCCATGGGATGCCAAAYTTGTTTTCTGATTTCCCGGTGGAAATTTTAGCATGGGTGCGGGCATCAACATCGGGATTAATTCTAAAAGAAACAGGCGCACGCAAGTTCATGCCAAGTGCAACTTTATTCAGTTGCTCAAGCTCGGGCTCGGATTCAACATTAAAACAGAGAATTCCGGCTTCCAGTGCGTCCCGCATTTCCCTGGTTGTTTTGCCAACGCCGGAAAACAGTATCTTGTTTGCGGGTATGCCCGCAGCGAGAGCACGACGTAATTCGCCACCTGACACGATGTCGGCACCGGATCCAAGGCGCGCGAGTGTCTTCAGAACTGCAAGGTTCGAATTGGCTTTCATAGCGTAACAAATCGTTACGGGAACATCCTGAAAACTGTCACGAAAAACTTTGAAATGTCGTTCAAGTGTCGCTGTGGAATAACAATAAAATGGTGTTCCCACAGCTTTTGCAATCTCGGGAATCGAAACGCCTTCGGCGTGAAGCACGCCATTACGATATTCAAAATGGTGCACGATGGATCCTGCAGTTTGATGCCCGGAAATAAACCAGAGCCAAGAATTGTACTAATACCAGGAAATGAACTAGAGCAGAGGATCGAGCACAAACGGCCGGTCATCTTTCACTATTGATTCAGTTTCAGGTATGGCCCCTTCAGTCACCACTTTGCTTTCGGGCGCTTTTAAAGGCCCTTTCTGTCCGCATGCAGATAATATTGCTGACAGGGCGATTAATATAATTGCCTGCCTGACCCGGGAAACTGTGTACTTGGTCATGGAATGTTCAATCCTGTGAATTCTGTGCGGCTACTGTACCGGATTTCAATAGAAAATCAGCTTCTTTTTACAGTTTCAGTTTCAAGTTTTTTCAACCAGATTTGTGCCTGCTTGATCACGTTGGCCGGAGCTGTTCCTCCCAGAGACGTTCGGCTTCTAACCGAATCGTCGACAGTAAGGACAGAAAACACGCCTTTATTGATGTCTTTGTGCACAGCTTGCATATCAGCAAGTGAAACCTCATGGAGTTCGATTTCAAGCTCGGACGCCCTTGCAACAATTGCCCCGGTTGCATGATGCGCATCACGAAACGGTATTCCAAGGACCCTGACAAGCCAGTCTGCAAGATCGGTTGCGGTTGAAAATCCAGAACCGGCCGCTTGCTTGAGAACTGTTACATTTGGTTCCATTTCCCGAATCATACCGGTCATGGCGGCAACGCACAGAGAAAGATTTTGTAGCGCGTCAAATGCCTGTTCCTTGTCTTCCTGCATATCTTTTGAATAGGCGAGCGGCAGACCTTTCATAACTATAAGCAAGGCATTCAAAGCTCCTATTATTCGACCGGACTTGGCCCGAACAAGTTCGGCAGCATCGGGATTGCGCTTTTGCGGCATAATTGAGGAGCCAGTTGTAAATTTGTCTGACAGTTTTACAAAATTAAACTGGGCTGAAGACCAGATCACGATTTCTTCGGCGAACCGTGACAAATGGATCGCGGTAATCGCGGCAGTTGACAGTGCTTCCAGTGCAAAGTCCCGATCGGCGACAGCATCAAGTGAGTTCGCCAGCGGCCGATCAAAGCCCAGTGATTTAGCAGTAGCTTCACGATCAATTGGAAATGAAGTTCCGGCAAGGGCCGCAGCACCCAGTGGAGATTCGTTCATACGTTTACGGGCATCGGAAAATCGACTGCGGTCCCTTGCAAACATCTCGACGTAAGCCAGCAAATGATGGCCGAACGTAACCGGCTGTGCACTTTGCAAATGTGTGAAACCCGGCATGATGACATGCGCGTGTTCAAGTGCCTTGGTGGCCAGAACCAGTTGAAGATCACTCAATTGGGTGTTCAAATTGTCTACAATATCACGCACCCAAAGTCTGAAATCCGTTGCAACCTGGTCATTTCGGGAACGAGCGGTGTGTAACCGGCCTGCAACCGGGCCAATCAAATCTGTGAGGCGGGATTCGATGTTCATGTGGATGTCTTCAAGGGCACGAGAGAACTTAAAATCCCCTGCTTCAATTTCTCGCAATATTGTGTCTAGACCTTGATCAATTTTATCGGCATCTTCCCTCGAAATGATGTTTTGGTCGCTGAGCATATGCACATGGGCTTTGGAGCCTCGTATATCCTGGGCATAGAGAACCTGATCGAAATCTATGGAAGCATTTATTTCTTCCATGATCGCGTCGGGTCCTTCGGTAAAGCGACCGCCCCACATCTTGTTTGCCATTGCTATTACTCCAGAGGTTCGAATACCTGATGTCTAAACAAAAATTTTCTCTGCGTCGCCGTTTCATCATGTTGGGTGCACTGATAGGTGCCGGCATTGGTGTCGCGGTCGGAACAGGCGTAATTAACTTTACAGGCAATGAACAAGCAGCCTCCACATGTCAAGCTCCCAATGCCGTCGCGCAGGCAATGAAGCCGTTTATTGAAGGACAAATTGCCGGGTTGCAGATTAACAAGCCAGCGCGGCACCTTGGGACACTTGCATTTATGGATGCAAACACAAACCCGGTCACCATGGATGACAAATCCGGCAAAATAGTATTGTTTAATCTCTGGGCAACCTGGTGTGCTCCCTGTCGGGCAGAAATGCCGGCGCTGGATCGACTTCAGGCACAACTGGGTGGAGATGATTTTGAAGTTGTAGCGGTGAATATCGATACCGGGGCAGGCAAAAAAGTGAATAGGTTTCTTACTGAAACAAACATTCAAAGCCTTGCATTATATAGAGATCCGGCACTTGCTACCTACAATAGTCTACGTAAGTTTGGCCTTGCCCCGGGATTGCCTTCCACACTCATATTGGACAGGCAGGGTTGTCTTGCAGGAGCAATGGCGGGGCCTGCGGAATGGGATGCACCGGAAGCTCTTTCGGCAATCAGAGCAGCAATGGCAGTGAAGTAGCGTCAATCACCATAGTGGATCGCGAAATTCGGCGGGTATATTACGTGTGTGAGCGGATGTTTGGTGGGTCAGGCAGTTATATTGACATTTCCACCCATGCCGGCCGGAGGCGTGGATAAAGCCTGAGTGCCACTTGCTGCAGCTGACTGTACAAGATTGGCAATGGCTTGTTGTTGTTGGGCCTGCTGTTTGAGCACAGACATGCCAAAGTCACTTCGTGCCTGGGCTTGTTGGCCCGATATAGCGGATGTTGCAACAGCAATGGAATTCACGGCACACTCCAATCTCAAAATACACGTATTAACGCGAGACTAGAGTGTAACCGTTAACATGTTGTTAGGCTTGTATGTCAAGTCTGCCACCCACGCCTTCGCCGGTTGGACTGCTTGATCCGGAAGACGATGCTGAGTCGGACGAATCCTGAACGACCTTCGCAATTGCCTGATCCTGTTGCGCAGACTGCTGTATGGCATTCTGCGCCAGTGTTGCTCTTGTTTGCACTGCTGATGCAGCGGCTCCTGATACTTCCATAGAACTCTCCAGAGATTTAGGGACTTGCCCAGTCTGGCTTCAGCTCACTAACAGGACGTAAATCCGGCTTCACATTATCGTGTCGGAACCGGATGTTCACCACGGTAATCATAAAAACCGCGCCGGGTTTTGCGGCCAAGCCAACCTGCTTCTACATATTTAACGAGCAATGGACATGGGCGATATTTGGTGTCCGCAAGCCCTTCATAGAGCACCTGCATGATCGAAAGGCATGTATCTAAACCAATAAAATCAGCAAGTTGCAATGGTCCCATTGGATGATTCGCACCAAGACGCATTGCGGTGTCGATAGACTCTACAGATCCAACGCCTTCGTATAGCGTGTAGATTGCTTCATTGATCATTGGCAACAGAATTCTGTTTACCATGAAGGCAGGAAAATCCTCGGAAACAGCGGTGGTTTTGCCCAGTTTTTCGACGAACGTTCTCGAAGCTTCAAAAGTCGTATCATCGGTTGCAATGCCACGCACAAGTTCAACCAGCTTCATGACGGGCACAGGGTTCATGAAATGTATGCCGATAAACTGTTCAGGGCGATTTGTTGCTGCTGCCAAACGGGTGATGGAGATCGAGGATGTATTGGTTGCAACAATCGCGGCGTCTTTGAGTACAGGACACACGGCACTGAAGATCTTGTTTTTAATGTCTTCGTTTTCAGTTGCAGCTTCAATGAACAGATCTACATCGGACATGTCATCATTGCTTTTGGCAAGCGTAATTTTCCCAAGGGCCGTTTCTTTTTCGGCCTCGGTCAATTTGCCGGAAGAAACCCTTCGGCTCATATTGCCATTTATTGTTGCAAGCCCTGCATTCAATTTGTCCTGGGAAATGTCGCCCATCACAACAGCAAACCCGGCAAGGGAACAGACATGGGCTATGCCATTGCCCATTTGACCTGCGCCCATGACGCCAATTTTCTGGATACGATCGGCCATTTGTCTCACCAACTTCTAAATTCACCTGAAATAGGCAGGTTTTATTTTCCTAAAAACATACTTGCCCATGACAACACGAAAACCGGTATGTCGACAAGGACGAAAGAATGGAAAAGAGGGCTAATTTCCCCTCTTTTCCAATCAAATCAGGAAAGTTCTTTTTCAAGTTCCGGCAATACATCGAACAAATCAGCAACCAGGCCATAATCAGCTACCTGGAAAATTGGAGCATCTTCATCTTTGTTGATCGCGACGATGGTCCGGGAATCTTTCATTCCGGCCAGATGCTGAATAGCCCCCGAGATCCCGCAGGCAATATATAGATCCGGAGCAACTACTTTACCCGTCTGGCCTACCTGCCAGTCATTTGGTGCATAACCAGCGTCGACAGCGGCACGGGAAGCACCTACTGCCGCTCCCAGCTTGTCAGCAACTGGAAGAATGAATTCTTCAAATTTTTCTTTTGAGCCCAGGGCCCTTCCGCCCGATATAATTATTTTTGCCGATGTGAGTTCGGGACGGTCTGATTTTGATAATTCCTGACCGACAAAAGTGGAAAGCCGAGGATCCTGTGCTGCGTCAATATTCTCTACCGGTGCCGTGCCGGTTGATTCCGCAGCGCCGAAGGTGGCAGTTCTGATGGTCAAAAGTTTTTTCGGATCGGTTGATTGTACCGTCTGGATGGCATTACCGGCATAAATTGGCCGCTCAAACGTATCGGCAGATATGATTTTCGTTACGTCGGAAATTTGCATTACGTCCAGTAACGCTGCCACCCGTGGCATGAAATTTTTGCCTCCGGTTGTTGCAGGAGAAACAATAGCGTCGTAGTCAACGGCAAGTTGAGTAACCAAAGCTGCAAGAGGCTCTGCCAACTGGTGCTCAAGTGTACTGTCCTGGGCAAGCAATACCTTGCTCACCCCTGCCAGTTTTGCTGCTTCATTTGCTGCTGCCTGTGCGTCTTTGCCTGCCACGAGTATGTGGATTTCGCCACCAAGGGCCATCGCCGCCGTCACAGCCTTGGATGTTGCATCTCCAAGTGCCTGATTGGAATGATCTGCAATAAGCAATGTTGTCATGATTATTCCTCTCTATAAAACGCCGGCTTCATCGCGCAATTTGCTGACGAGCTCTTTAACGGAATTAACTATTACGCCTGCCTTGCGAACCGGTGGTTCAACAGTGCCGAGCACTGTCAATCTTGGCGTGAGATCAACACCAAAATCTTCAGCCAATTTGACATCAATCGGTTTTCTCTTTGCTTTCATAATGTTGGGCAAAGACGCGTAGCGAGGCTCATTGAGCCGTAAATCTGTAGTGACAATAGCCGGTAATTTGATTTGAACTGTTTCAAGCCCACCATCAACTTCGCGGGTAACATCAAGCGTACCTTCGCCGACATCGATATTGGACGCAAATGTACCCTGTGACCAGCCAAGCATAGCTGAAAGCATCTGTCCGGTTTGGTTACAATCGTCATCGATTGCCTGCTTACCCAGAATAACCAGTTCCGGTTTTTCTTCTTCAACAACAGCTTTTAGAATTTTCGCAACAGCCAGGGGCTCAATCGTTTGATCTGTCTTGATCAAAATTCCCCGGTCGGCTCCCATGGCGAGACCGGTGCGTAGGGT
The DNA here is from genome assembly GCA_016764535.1 of Cohaesibacteraceae bacterium. Taxonomy (GTDB): domain Bacteria; phylum Pseudomonadota; class Alphaproteobacteria; order Rhizobiales; family Cohaesibacteraceae; genus JAESRR01. Next base: position 23,908 of record JAESRR010000255.1, read on the forward strand.
TTCCTGCGCCTGCTGAGGTCCGATGGAAACAACTACGATTTCGGTTGCCTTACCAGATTCTTTAAGACGTATGGCCTCTTCGATGGAAATTTCATCGAAGGGGTTCATCGACATTTTAACATTGGCGAGTTCAACTCCGGAACCGTCCGATTTGACTCTGACTTTAACATTAAAGTCGATAACCCGTTTTACCGGGACCAGAATTTTCATAGACCAAAACCTCCGGTCTTGTGATGCATGCAAATCATGCAGGATGAACAACAACCGCTATGGATGGGGAACAGGCGGGATC
>JAESRR010000014.1 GCA_016764535.1 Cohaesibacteraceae bacterium
TCTTCGACATTCTTGAAATGCCAGGGCGCATTTGTGCTGCCTGTTCCCAGTACAAGATAGCCTCGATCAAGAACTTCCTGCAATTTGCTGGTTGCTTCATGAGATTGTGCGGGCAGCGAAGTAAGGCAGGTTGTCGTTGCCAGAGCAGCAATCATCAAAAACGTCTTGTTCATGTGTAGTCTCCCATTATTTGTACATAATACTGGACATCGATACATTATTATAGACATAAATATAGGACGATGTCTTGAGCTGTTGTCAACAGGGTTGAAAGATTTCTGGAAAATGAAAAAGATTTTTGGTGGAGTTGGCTGTCTTTGCAAACTGTGATGGTATTTCGATCAAGACAAACTTAGTTGTTAAATATCAACCTGATATATGAATGTCGGTAATTTTCAGGGCTACAGAAATGTGGGCTATTTTGGAGCCATATCGAGGCACAAAAATATTTTTTAGTGAGAATTATGAAAATGATCAATGCAGATCAGGATTGAATAATTTTATTCAATCCATCAATGAATGCGAAAATTGAGTGTCGGGATCTCGATATTCAAATGCAAACGAATTGGCGAAAATCTGTATTATGAAAACAGACGCAATCTTGTTAGTTTTCAGGACAGATTATTTTTGCAAATTCAAAAATTCGACGACACGTCTTTTGGCGTCCTGATGATATTCAGGATGATAAAAGTTCGTTGAATACCAGGCCGGTTTGGCAAGGTCAGGATTAGCGTCATGTACTGCTCTGGAATAGTCAGGATTGTCGAAAAAATGTGTCGCACCGGCATAGATATGATGAGACAACAACATTCCTGCTTCGCTTGCATCTTCAATCATTTTCAAGCAGGAGTTTACACTCAACAGAGGGTCTGCGTCTCCCAGGAGAAGCAGCACAGGCGCTGTTACGATTGTTGCACCCTGACAACGTGGATATATTGAAATAGCAGCGTTAAAACTGATGTTGGCCGGACGATATCGATTGTCCTTCTCTACAGCCATAATTGTGTGGGTTGCGCCATACGAGAACCCCATCAATGAAATCCGCGCGGAATTTATGTTCGGCAATGAAGATAAAAATTTATGAGCAGCAAAAGCGTCGGCAGACATTGGAACCACACTGTTGTCCGCATAGCTTTGGACACCTCTGGAACCATAACTATCTATTACCAGGGCGGCATATCCATTTTCAGCGAGCCATTGGCCCCAGGCGTTATGGGAAGGGCGCAGGCCATCTCCACTGACCAGTACTATTACTGCCGGGACCACTGAAGTTGCATCCGGTAAATGCAGTGTACCCTGCAAAGCCTGTCCTTTTTTTGCTTTTGCAGTTTCCCCTTTGGCAGCAGCGCGCTTTTTCTGAAAAGCCGTGGGAGCAAGATCGGGCAAGGAGAAATGAACCATTTCAGTTGATGCTATTGAAGGTTGCCCAACGGAAATAAAAATAATCGAAAATACAACAAATTTAAGTCGACTAACAATCTTCATCAAATCCAGGTCCATTTTGAGTTTTCCGCAGCCATCTTGAACAACTGCGGAGTAACATGTTGTATTTAACTAACAGATTTCACCGGAATTACGATGCAAGCATGGTGGTTAAAAACGAAATTACGCGAGTGATGGAATCCTTATGGATTTCCGGGTTGTAATCATGCGCATTAAACCAAAGGGGAAGGTTACCCGTCTTGCCTCTGATCTTTGGGTCTTTTGAATAATTTGGATTGTCAAAAAAATGGATAGCTTCGGGATAAAGGATATATGTGACATCATAATTTGCGGCTTTGGCATTGGCTGAATAGTCCCTACAGGCCTTTTGGCCGACAAAACCATCAGCACCACCAGTTACCATGAGTATGGGTGAGATGTATTTGTCATCGGGATTACATAACGGGTAGATGGTGACGCCCACTTTAAAATTGATTTTTGCATCTTTCCATTCGCGGGTTTCATCCAGCAATGCAAGTATTGCAATAGCTCCGGCTGAAAAACCCATGATGCCGATTTTTTCAGGCAAAACCGTTTTCAGAGCTGACAGATAATTTCCTGCAGCGATGCCATCGTCAGTCCAGGGCAATGTGCCCAAACCTCGATAGTCAATATGTCCTCGAGAACCATAACTATCCACCAGCAAGACTACAAAACCATTATCTGAAATAGTTTGTGCCCATTGGCGATGAGAATTTTGTAGTCCGTCACTGCTTACCAGTAGCACTAACGCGGGATGCTTCCCCTCTTTCACTGGCTCATACAGATATCCAAGGAGATCCTGACCAGGAATAGCCGGAGCAACTTGCCCCTTGGCTTTGGCGCGTTTGGCTTGAAATGATGTTGGAGGAATATCCGCCGTGCGAAAGTGTACAATGTTTCCATCGGCTTTAGCCGGGTGGGAAGTGTTGGTGAACAGTAAGACAGGCAATAGCAAAAGCCATAAGCGGTTGCTCATACTTTTGTCCTTCAATGTTGCCACTGTTGCCCCTGACTTCGGCACCATCGCACATTCAAAAGCTATTGAGAAGCCGGGTTGTTAATTGAATTGAATGTTACAAATAACTATTCAAATGAACACGATACGCTACCGAAGTCGCCAAAATCAGCAAAAAATTGATCACCGGAGCGTGCTTCTATCGGGCGGACGAATGATCCCGAAAGCACAATATCACCTGCACTTAAACCCTGATCATATTGAGCAAGGCGCTGCACCAGCCATTGAATGCCTGCGACAGGATCGTTGAGCACGCCAGCCCCCAGACCTGTTTCTTCAACCTCGCTGTTGCGAGCGACAATGGAGCCAACCCAGCGTAAATCGACTGTATCAATAGAGTGTTGTTCAAGACCCAGAACAATGCCGGCATTTGCTGCATTATCAGCAATGGTATCGCAGATGGAACGGGTTTGACCGGTCTGCGGATCTGTTCTCAATATACGGGTGTCCAGGATTTCCAGTGATGGTGCAACATGGTCGGTGCATGCAATCACATCATCGCGTGTAATGTCAGTGCCGTCCAAATCGCTTTTCATGATGAATGCAATTTCCGCTTCAATACGCGTTTGAATAAATCGTTTTGAAGGAATTATGGCACCATTCTCGAACAACATATCATCAAACAAAATGCCGCTATCCGGAATATCAATTTTTAAGGCACTTTGCATGGCTTTTGACGTGAGGCCAATTTTCCAACCAATTTGTCTGCGGCCATGTTCGATTTTCATGGCCACAAGAGCATCCTGGATTTGATAGGCATCATCCATTGTCATGTTGCCATGGCGCTTTGAAAGTAAACCAATCTGGGTTTGGTGCATCTCGGCTTTAAACAAATCCCGGGCTGCAGAAGTTACTTCATCGCGTGACAGGCTCATTGTTCGTCCACCACACCATTTGTCAGGGAGCCGATCCCCTCAGCACTTACAATTATCTCATCACCAGGGACAAGAAACCGGGGAGGATCAAAACGAGCACCGGCACCGGTGGGGGTGCCTGTTATAATAATATCGCCCGGCACCAGGGTGGTGAAAGTGGATATATAGGCGATTTGACGGGCAATTGGAAACAGCATTCGGCTTGTTCTGTCGTCCTGGCGTAGTTGGCCATTTACATGGGTCGTAAGCCGGATATCAGCCAGTTGAGAAGGATCTTTAAAAGGAACAATCCATGGGCCAATGGCTCCAGAACCATCGAAATTTTTCCCCTGTGTGACATTGAATTTCGCGTGCCGAACCCAGTCTCGCAAGGTTCCTTCGTTGCAGAGCGTCAGTGCGGCGATATGATCAAGTGCAGTGGCCTGGTCAATATGTCTGCCGCCTTTGCCAATGACGATGGCGATTTCACCTTCWTAATCGAGTTTGTCTGATGCCTTTGGTCGGGTGAGGGGGGTGTTATGACCTGTGAAGGATCGGGGGAACCGGATGAAKAGCGACATGTTYGCCGGTGCATCCTGACCATCCTTGTATTCTTCATTTCGCGCYGGAAAGTTTACACCGACACATATTATTTTTTCAGGATTTCCMACCGGKATTTGRTARGTAAATGTRCCGGTTTTATGGGATATTTTCAGATCAGCTGCTTTGGTCGCCAGTTCATCCAACCCGTCATTTTCGATGACAGATTTTAGATCAATCCAGTGTTTGAAATGTGGTGACAGGGCGATCATCCCGCCATCGGTGACTGCACCATAAAAAATGTCGCTAGACTGGGTCTTAAAGGTCGCAAAACGGATTTGGGTCATAATAAATTGCCTCGTGACAAAACAGGTAGATTGTTGGTTACCGTGCTATGATTGGTTGAGCGGACAGCGCTGGTTCAAGAACATCTGTACCTTCAAAAACGGTGCCGTGTTCAAACCACGATCGCGGCGCAGCAGCGCCCCACAATGTTTGCCTTTGGGGGTCCTTGAGACCCCATTTAATAGGCTCGTGATCTGGATCTATTGTTTGGTAATCTGATGAATAAATTTCGATCCGATGGCCATCAGGATCGAGGATGTAAAGAAAAAACGCATTCGATATTCCGTGTCTGCCTGGTCCACGCTCTATATTATCGACATAGCCGGTTGTTGCCATCAGATCCAGCAAATCGATAATGGCCAGCGGGTTGGGAACCCAAAACGCAGTATGGTGTAATCGTGGGCCTTTGCCATTGGTAAAAGCAACGTCGTGAACGCCTCCCTTGCGGTGCATCCAGGCTGCCCATAATTTTTTGGATTGCTCGTCTTCTGTGTATTCTGTGGTCCTGAAACCGATTTCGTTATAAAAGCCAACACTCTCGTCAACATTGGATGAAAACATATTAAAATGGTCAATCCGCAGTGGCCGAACGCCTTTATATAAATTGTACTGCTGGTGAATATGAGGAAGGCGATCCATCTGGACATAGAATTCCAATGGAATTCCCCATGGGTCCCGTGTGCGCAGGGTCTTGCCCATAAAATCATTTTCGGCCCATGCAACAGGCAGACCCTTTTTTGCAAAAAAGGCGGCTGCTTTTTCCAGGTCGTCTTCGTCAAACAACTTGAAACCGAGAACATTCGCCTGGGGAGTAACTGATTTGACCAATCGAATGCAATGATGGCCCCGTTCTTCCAACGCACGCATGTAAAGCGTATCGTTGGTCTCGTGTGTAATTTGCAAGCCAAGGGTATCAATATAAAATGCGCGGGATGCCATGATGTCACGAACCGCATATTCAACATGACTTAGTCGCACAATATTGAAGTCTGGATAAAGATTGGGAGTTGGTACAGGCATGATTTTTCCTACATTTTACCCAGCTTCGGGATATTGTGTTCACCCGTAGCGATGCCGATATGTTTGGTTTCCATATAGAAATCAAACGACCAGTCACCTCCGTCGCGACCAATGCCACTAGCTTTCATACCACCAAACGGCGAGGGCAGATGCCTGACATTTTCAGAATTAACCCAGATCATCCCGGCTTCCAGATTGTTTGAAAACCGCAGGGCTCTGGTGATGTCATTCGTCCATATGTATCCGGCAAGCCCGTATTCGGAACCATTGGCTATGGAAAGTGCTTCGGTTTCATCTTCAAATGTTATTGTCGTCAAAACCGGACCGAAAATCTCTTCGCGAGATACCCGCATGTCGGGGGAGGCATTGGTGAAGAGAGTTGGTTCAACATACCAGCCATTCCCCTCCACCGCTTTGCCTCCTGCCGCAATTGTTGCGCCGTCACTCTTTGCGATGTCAAAAAAGGAAGTGACTTTGTCGAAATGTACCTTGTGAATGAGAGGGCCGATTTCGGTGTCAGGATCCAGAGGATGACCAACGCGTATGTTTTTTACACGTTTCTCGAGTTGCTCAAGAAAAGGTGCGGCAATAGATTTTTGTATCAGTAATCTGCTTGCGGATGTACAGCGTTCGCCATTGAGCGAGTAGATCATGAATATTGCGGCATCCAGCGCCCGATCCAGATTGGCGTCTTCAAACACTACCACAGGATTTTTGCCGCCCAGTTCGAAATGGACACGTTTGAGAGTATCCGCTCCCTGTTTCATAATCATGGAACCGGTGCGGCTTTCCCCTACAAATGCAATTGCCTTGATATCGGGGTGCTCTGTCAGTGCCTTTCCCGCTTCTTCTCCATAACCATTGACGAGGTTCCAGACGCCGGGCGGTAAACCCGCTTCATGGGCTATGTCCATCAATATCCGGGCTGTGACGGGAGAGAACTCCGCTGGTTTGTGAACGACTGTACATCCAGCAGCAAGAGCTGGTGCAATTTTCCATGTCGATAACATGAACGGCGTATTCCAGGGGGTAATGATACCGACTGGCCCAATGGGCACTCGTGTGGTGATATTCAACAGAGAAGCAGATGGAAGAGTTTGGCCGTCGCGCGCACCAGGTGCCTTATTGGCAAAAAACCGGAAGTTCTCCGCTCCTCTCAATGCTGCCTTTGCCATAAATCGAATAGGCTGACCGGTGTCCCAGCTTTCGCACAGAGCTATTTCTTCTGCTCTGGCAATAATGCCATCAGCAATCCGGATGAGAATCTTTTTTCGCTCATTGGCAGCCATATCTCCCCATGCCGGAAAAGCGGAACGTGCAGCTTTGGCAGCTACATCAATATCGACTGCTCCACCGCGAGCCACTTTACAAATCAGGCTTTCATCCACGGGTGAATGCGTATCAAAAACGGTGTTATCAAATGATTTACAATTCTCGCCGTTAATATGGTGAAGTACACCCCGTTCACGGAATTGATCCAGATAGCCTTCAAGTTTTTCGCAATGAATAGCGAGAGTTTCCATTATTATTTTTCCTTAAGGCGATCTCGAATAGTGTTGATTTTGGGACTTAGATCGGGGTCGATATCGCGCATTTCCATTGATAGGGCCAATGGGTATTTGTTTAAAACGGGATCAAGAAAAGCCTTTGCCGCGGCAAATATATGCGCAGTCGCGGACATTCTTGTTTCAAGATCTCGCCCGGCGCGCAGGCGAACAGACAAATCGATGAAGCCGTGTGCAGCGTCTCCATCAGCAATTGCATAATGATCACATCGGATGGCACGAACGCGGATGCCGGCCAATGGAAATACCCCGGTTTCAATTCCCGCTATTCGAAGCACATCGCATAATTTGGACATATCTATCCTGGCTTCAAGATTTGCGGAATATTCTATTGAAAAATGAGGCATGATCTGTCCAATTGCTGTCTTGTAATTAACATGTTAATCAAAAATATAATCGACGTCAACATTGTAGTTTTTATGTTGAAAATCACGGTATCTCCACGTGCTTGCCAAGTGCGGAATGATGGGCGATAAGCGATATATGACATTGACACCCGAATCGAAGAGCAGCTCACTCGATACCGTTCGAGCGACATCACGTGCCCTGCCAATTGCCTTACTTCGGGCAAGGGAAACAGTCATGGGCCCTATTCGGTTGATGTTGACCGGTGCGGGTGTCACCGAACAGCAATGGCGGGTATTACGCGTATTGGCTGAAAACGGTGTGATGGATCCAACGGCATTGTCGGAAGCATCATGTCTTTTATTACCAAGTTTAACCCGCATCGTAAATTATCTTGAGAAACAAAATCTGGTGACACGTGCCCGTCATCAGACTGATGGCAGGCGATTTTTATTGGAAATTACGCCTCTTGGCAACGCTTTGATCGCCAGCAATATTCCGCACAGTAACGAGATTTATGCAGCGCTGGAAAAGCAATTCGGACCGGATAAAATGGAGCAACTGCTCGATTTATTGCAGGATTTGTCCAATATTGATCTTAAATAATACTGATTTTGCAAGTTGCTATAGTAAACTCCCGCAGTGCATCAGCTCAATTAATTTGGTAGCAGGCATCAAATGACAATTGAAAAATTGCTGAAAACGCGCAGCCAGTCTACATGTGAATTATGTAACGATCCGGAAAATCTTGCTGTATTAGCGGTTGGTCCAAATTCAGATGGGTCTGCAACACAAAGCATCTATTTGTGTCGTAATTGTTCGAAGCAAATAAATGATCCCGAGACAATGGATGTACATCACTGGCGCTGTTTAAATGACAGCATGTGGAGCCAGGAACCGGCAATACAGGTGGTGGCCTGGCGGATGCTTACCCGTCTTTCCAGCGAAAGCTGGGCGCAAGACTTGGTTGCGATGCTTTATCTAGAAGAAGGCACATTAGCCTGGGCCAGTGCTGGTCTCGATGAAGATTACCCGGATAGTGATACTATCAAACATTTGGATGCCAATGGCGCCATACTTGCCGCGGGCGATACAGTGACCCTGATTAAGGATCTAAATGTAAAAGGGGCAGGGTTCACTGCAAAAAGAGGCACGGCTGTGCGCAATATCACCCTGGTACATGACAATTCTGAACACATTGAAGGCCGTGTAAGTGGTCAGCAAATTGTAATTTTGACGAAGTTTGTCAAAAAATCCTGACCGCAATTCAAGGTGCGGAAAAAGGGCATCTAAATGCCCTGAATTTATTTCACGCAGCGGACAAGCCTTCATCCAGTGCAACCAGGATTCCGCTCACATCTGCATCGGAGAGTATAAGCGGTGGCGAGAGAATAATATTGGGGCCGGAAACGCGAACCATCGTGCCAGCCTTATATGTGGCTTCATGGATGCGGGCCAGTGTTGCTTTGTCGGGAGATTGTTTTGTTTGCCGGTCATTGACCAGTTCCAGCGCCAGCATCAGTCCATGCCCACCCCGGACATCACCAATAATTTCATGTTTCTGCTGAAGCCGAAGTAACCCCTCGTATAGAGTTTTTCCTTGTATGGCTGCGTTCTCTTTTACATTAAGACGTTTTGTTTCTGCAAGGCAGGCAAGTGCTGCAGCAGCGCCAACCGGATGACCGGAGTAAGTATAACCGTGTCCTATGTTTGCCCGGCCCGTTGTATCATTCTCAAATACGTCGGCGATTTTACCGGAAAGCATGACAGCCCCGAATGGAAAATATCCATTGGTGATGGCTTTGGCAGTACACATCATATCGGGCTTCACACCCCAATGGCGTGAGCCGGACCACGAGCCGGTTCTGCCAAAAGCAGTGATGACTTCATCGGCAATGAGCAATATCCCGTTGGCATCACAAATTTTGCGCACTCCGGGCATGAAGCTTTCATGCGGAGGAATGACGCCACCTGCACCAAGAATTGGTTCCATTATAAATGCTGCGATAGTGTTGGCACCCTGGAATGCAATTTCATCCTCAAGAGCTGCGAGGCAAAGACCTGCAAGTTTTTCAGGGTCGTATTCATTGAAAGGATTGCGATATGTATAGGGTGCAGGAATATGGAAACAACCAGGCAACATTGGTTCATACGAATTCCGAAAATTGGCGTTGCCATTCACACTTGCACCGCCCATATGCGTGCCGTGATAACCYTTTTTGAGACTGAGGAATTTAGTGCGCCCTGTTTCGCCATTGATCTTGTGAAATTGYCTGSCAAGCCTAAGGGCAGTTTCAACACTGTCGGAACCGCCGGACGTATAAAATGCGCGTTCAAGCCCATCTTCCGCAAAGAACTCTTTCAGCTCCCAGGACAACTCAATGGCTGTATCATTGGTGGTGCCGCGAAATGTCGAATAGTAAGGCAGAACATCAAGTTGTCTGGCTATTGCTTCTTTAATCGGGGCGCAGGAAAACCCAAGATTAACATTCCATAATCCCCCAACAGCATCGATGACTTCATGTCCGTCAATATCCCGGATACGGACACCCTCACCACCGGTGATTATCTTTGGTTCATTTTTGAGGCTTTCCGCGGGGTGCGTCATCGGATGCCAAAAGTATCTGGCGTTGTTTTCTTTCAGAAAATTGGAATTTTTCATTGGGAATCTCCAAAAGGAATATCTAGTAATTAGAGGGTTCTTTGATAACTGTGCCGAGTGTTCTGGACATCAAAGTGAATTGTTTACATATCGGCGCGTTGTGCTCCGGTAATGTTTCGTAGCCGGTCGTCGATGAAGACACACTTTTGCGATGGTATTACAACACTGGCAAAATCATGGACCAATGCTTGTTGTGAATTAGACATGGGTCCAAACAGCCTCCATTTGACCGGGAATAATTCCGCCCCATCCATGTGTGATACGACGGCTGGCTTTTGCCAGTTCTTTCTTGATGAGAGCATCAAGCTGTTCTGACTGTCGAGAAGTTGGCGTTGCTATCGCGATGGCACCGATACAGGTCTGGTTTTTATCAAAGAGTGGTGCCGCGATGCCATAAACTCCATTTTCGAAACCCTGATTGGAACCACCGAAACCGGAAGCGCGTGTATCTTCAATTTTATCGACCAGTTGTGCCCGATCCACGATCGTTGAATTGGTCCAGGATTTCAGATCGCTCGCCAACACCTGTTTGGTCAACGCTTCTTGGGCGAACGCCATAACAGCCAGGCCTGATGCCGTTGCATGAAGGGGTATTAACTCGGCAGGATCAATGTGCACCCGCGTGCCGTGCGTGGTGCCTTCCTTGTGCGCAATTGTTGTTAATATGTTGCTCTGGAGCAACGATGCATGAGCTGTCTCTCCTGTCGCCGCAACAAGGTCCTCCAGTATCGGATTAATGACTGAGCGTGCTGGAAACGTTATTTCGCGAACATTTGCAAGACGTAAAACGGAAGGCCCGAGGCGATATTTTCGGGTGAGTGAATCCTGTTCTACAAAACCGTTTATTGCCAGTTCAGACAAAAGTCTGTGGTTGGTAGCCTTGTCAAAACCCGAGAGTTTCACAAACTGGATCAGGCCAATTTCCGGGTGGTTCAAGGAAAAATGGTTCAATAATCCCAATGCTTTTGTGATGGTTCCCATTATTATGAACAGTCCCCTATGGTTGGCAATATGTGCATCTATTCTACTCCGGCCTAAATTGTCTTGACAGAAAGTAATTAACATAGCAAGTTAATAATGAAGTGTAGGTTCAAATAATGAACCATACACATATTCGGCTTTGGGAGGAATTATGACTACATTTTTCAAACTTGCAGGACTTTCTGTCCTGTTACTGGCTATTCCATTGAACGGGGCTGCGGTCGCAGAATATCCGGAAAAACCGGTATCGTTTGTCGTTCCATTTCCCCCGGGAGATTTGGAAGATATACTCACGCGGATGATTGCCGAAGATTTTCAAAATCAGTATGGTGTACCTGCAGCTGTGGTGAACAAACCAGGTGGCGGCGGCGGCCCATTCCCCGGTTCGGTTGGCGTTGCAAATGCCAGGGCTGACGGTTATACGATCGGTTCATTCGTGGTAGATGTGCCTGTAGTCGGGCCAATGATTGGCATTCCTGAACTCAACCCAAATCCGTTTGTGCCAATTGGCAGTTTTCTTACTTATCCATTTGTGATTGCTGCTGCAAAAAACGCTCCGTTTTCGGATATGAATTCATTGGCAGAACACGCAAAATCAAATGATGTAACACTGGGGCATTTCGGTGCTGAACTGGTTCCGACGCAAGTGACGCTGGCTTTGGCAAAGAAACTTGATTTTTCCTACAGCTATGACGCACCTTTTGATGCTCTGGATTGTAATACGCTGGCTTCTGGTGATGTTGATGTCATCAATACCACTTTGCAATTGATCCTGCCGTGTTTGGATAAGGTAAATATTCTGGCGAATATTGGATCCCAAAGGTTGGTTTCAACACCGGATGCACCTTCTGTGTCCGAGATTGCCCCTGACCTGGGCATCGCTCTGTGGAATGGATTGTTCGTTCACAAGGATACTCCGGCAGACATCCAACAAAAAATAGCTGCTGTTGCAAAAACGACTATGGCTTCCGAACGTGCAAAAAAATTGGCTAAAGAGACAGGTGCGCTGGTTTACTGGAAAAATGCATCGGACACGGCGATGCAGATTGAAAAGGATATCTCGACATTAAATTTGATCGGGAAAGCTTTGGGTGAATAAATTTGCCTCGCACTAAATGATTTTCCCGGGGTGATTTTCGTTGCTCCGGGAATTTGCTGATCTCAATTTCAATATCGGTTGAATGACATGCTAAATTTACGGCAACTCATGAAACGGGAGCGCAAACCGGGGGATCTGGTGTTTGCAGTTCTGTTTTTTGCTTTTGCAGTTTTTCTTGCAGGAAATCTGGATACCCAGACCAGGTGGGTCCCTCGTACCAGTCTATTTGCACAGCCTTCCTTTTGGCCAACAGTTTCGATTGTCGGGATGGTAGTGTTTGGTGCATTGCATTGGCTGGGTTCGATAATGTCCAAACGCATTCCTGGGCGATTGCGGGAAATCGGTTTTTGGGTGCGCTCTCTGGAATACGCTTTCTGGTTCATGATTTATGTCTGGTTGGTTCCGCTTGCGGGATATCTGCTTTCAACGGTGTTTTTTGCTGTTTTCCTGGTGGTGCGTGCCGGCTATCGCCGCAGGATTTTTGTATGGAGTGCTATTATTTCCGCATGCGTAATTGTCTTGATATTCAAGGCAGGACTGCAGGTAAAAATTCCAGGTGGGGCACTCTATGAATACTTGCCCACCTCTCTTCGCAGCTTCATGCTGACTTATCTGTGAGAATACTATGGATATAATCTTTTCAGGCCTTGAATTACTGGCGCGATGGGATGTTGGATTGGCGCTTGTTGTCGGGTCCCTGGGCGGTGTAATTATCGGGGCGATTCCCGGAGTCGGAGCGGCAGTCGCCATCGCAATATTACTCCCTGCTACATTTGCAATGGAACCAATCGTTGGTCTTACTTTACTGCTTGGCATATACGGGTCGTCCATGTACGGCGGTGCAATACCGGCGATCCTGATCAATACGCCCGGAACCGCTGTCAACGCACTGACGACATATGACGGTTACCCGATGACCAAACGAGGGGAAGCCAGACGCGCATTGTCTCTTGCCTATTCAGCATCTTTTTTTGGTGGTATTTTTTCAATAATTTGTTTGATGTTGCTTTCCCCTGTCCTCGCCAAAGTTGCTCCGATGTTTGGTAGTCGGGAAATTTTTCTGGCGGCTTTGCTTGGGCTTATTCTTGTTGTCTTTGCGCATCGCGGCCAGGTGATGGCTGCAGGTATGCTGGCGTCTTTCGGTATATTTCTGGGCACGATTGGACTTGAACCGATACGATATACAAAACGCTTCACATTTGAACAGACGTGGCTGACGTCCGGAGTAGATTTAATTGTAGTTGTTTTGGGCCTGTTTGCCCTGTCCCAGGCATTTTTGCTTCTCACAGAAAAAGACAGCAGCCCCAAACTGCCTCCAGTGACAGGTGGTTTATTCCAGGGGCTCAAGGAATTACTTAAATTCAAACGAATTGCCAGCGTGTCTTCAGGATTTGGCGTTCTCATGGGCATTGTCCCGGGGGTAGGGGAGTTTACGGCCCAGTTCTTTTCATACACCTATGCGCAAAAAACCTCCAAAAACCCGGACCAGTTCGGGAAGGGTTCTCCGGAAGGCCTGATCGCTTCGGAAACGTCAAACAATGCGGTGCCTGCGGCGGCAATGATCCCTTTGTTGGCGCTTGGCATCCCGGGCGAGGCGCTGACTGCCATGATGTTGTCGGTGTTCTACGTCCATAATGTCATTCCCGGACCGCAGCTCTTTACCCATCATATGGATTTTGTCGCTGCTCTATATATGGCACTTCTTATTTTGAATGTGCTTGTGTTGGTCTTCCTGATGGTTTCCACAAATTTTCTGGTTCGCATAATCAGTATTCCAACCCGGTTTCTTGGCATATTGATCCTCTGCCTTGCTTTTGTCGGCGTCTATTCCCTTCGCAATTCAGTAACAGATTGCGCGCTGGCTGCTGGTTTTGGAGTGCTGGGCGTTATCCTTAAACGTCTTAATCTTCCCATCGTGCCGATCATTCTGGGTATGGTTCTGGGTGGCATCATGGAGGTAWAACTCAGAAGTGCCCTTGCCCGGCTGAACACGCCTCTTGATTTCATCGAAAGGCCGGTCGGTATGGTGCTGGCTGGCGTGATTATACTGGTCATTATTTTCCATATTTCCACGCTTGTTCGTGATCACTGGATGAAGGACATTTCCCCCGATGCTTGATCAATCAAAAATTGACACATTGCGCACGAGCGTGGTGCCTCCACAATTTCACTTTATTGATGGCGAAGCGACGCCCGGATATAGCGGTGAAGTTATCGATGTGACATCTCCGATTGATGGTTCTGTGTTGACAACCCTTCAAGAGGGCTCCGCTCGGGATATGGATCGGGCAATTGCATCGGCAAAAGCCTCTTTTGAGGACCGTCGGTGGGCGGGAAAGGCACCAGCGGAACGCAAAAAAATACTGCATAAAATTGCAGATCTGATCACCCGGGATGCTCTGGAACTGACGGTTTTGGGTGTTCGGGACAACGGCACGGAAATCGGGATGGCTTTGAAGGCTGAAGCAGGGTCAGCCGCCGCTACGTTTCACTACTATGCTGAATGCACTGACAAAATATATGGAGAAATTTCTCCGGCCGCGGACGATGTGCTTGCTCTTGTACATCGCCAACCGGTGGGTGTTGTGGGCGTAATTGTGCCCTGGAACTTTCCATTGATGATCGGTTCCTGGAAGTTGGCACCTGCTCTGGCGGCAGGGAATTCGATAGTTCTTAAACCGGCTGAAAATGCTTCCCTCACTTTATTACGCATTGCTGCACTTGCCATTGAAGCGGGCCTTCCGGAAGGTGTTTTGAATGTTGTGACGGGCAAGGGGCCGATTGTCGGCGAAGCAATGGGATTATCTCGTGATGTCGACATTCTGGCGTTTACCGGTTCTGGCGGAGTAGGGCGACAACTATTAGGGTATGCCGCGCGATCAAATCTAAAAAAATGCTATCTTGAACTGGGTGGCAAATCTCCCAATGTTATTTTTGCCGATGCGCCGGATTTGTCAAAAGCCGCCAGAGTTGCAGCAATGGGAATTTTCCGCAATTCCGGGCAGGTCTGTATCGCCGGGTCCCGGTTGCTGGTCGAGGAAAGCATACATGACGATTTCGTTGCCGAATTATGTAAGCAAGCCCGGAAATTGAAAATTGGAAATCCACTCTCACTTGAAACGGACGTGGGCGCTGTAAACAGCGAACGTCAACTGGCGCAAAATTTATGGCATGTAGATCGCGCACTTGAACAGGGTGCACAATGTGCAATGGGTGGTGAGCGTATTCTGGCTGATACCGGCGGCACATATATGGCATCAACAGTAATTACGGGGGTTCAACTGGATCATGATCTCGCCCAGCAGGAAGTGTTTGGCCCGGTGCTTGCTGTATCTTCATTTTCAGATGAAGCGGATGCGGTTCGTCAGGCCAATGGTACAGTTTTTGGTCTGGCTGCAGGTGTCTGGACCTCCGACCTGTCACGGGCGCATCGCATGATAGGTGCCATTCGTGCTGGCCTGGTACACGTCAATACATATGGTGGTTCGGATTTGACTGTGCCTCTTGGTGGTCACGGGCAGTCCGGTAACGGACATGACAAATCCATGCACGCACTGGACAAGTATTTTGATCTCAAGTCCGCCTGGATACAGCTCTGAAAGTGAAAGAAATTCGTATGAATGACAAGACCATTCTGGTGATAGGCACTTTCGATACCAAGAACGATGAGCTTTCTTATATTTGTGAATGCATCAAGCGTCAGGGTGGCAATACTCTTTCTATCGATGTCAGTGTCCTGGGCGAGCCTGAAAAGCCGACAGATTATTCAAAGCACCAGGTGGCAGAGGAAGGTGACTCATCAATTTCAGCCGCCATTGAAAGTGGCGACGAAAATACAGCAATGCAAATAATGGCTGTCGGAGCAGCATTGTTGGTGTCCCGTCTGTATCTTGAAGGAAAATTCGAAGGTCTGATCGTACTTGGTGGAACCATGGGGACGGATTTGGCACTCGATGTTACCAATGCTGTCCCGCTTGGCGTACCAAAATACATCGTCTCGACGATCTCTTTTTCACCGTTGATCCCGGCGGGAAGACTTGCAGCAGATACGCAAATGATCCTGTGGGCCGGTGGGCTTTACGGTTTAAATTCCATTTGTAAATCTTCTTTGTCCCAGGCCGCCGGAGCAGTACTTGGTGCTGCAAGGGCGGTTGAAAAACCGGATGCAGCCCGCCCGATTATTGGCATGACCAGTCTGGGCCTGTCCGGGCTTAAATATATGTCTTTTTTGAAACCGGAGCTTGAAAAGCGTGGATTTGATGTCGCTGTATTTCATGCAACAGGAATGGGAGGCAGGGCTTTTGAAAGTCTGGCTAGTCAAAATGCATTTGTGTGTGTATTTGATTTCTGCACCCAGGAACTTGGCAACCATATTCACGGTTCCAACATCAGTGCCGGTGAAGACCGGTTAACAAATGCCGGTTTACGCGGAATACCACAGCTTGTGGCTCCTGGTTGTTACGATCTGGTGGATATCGTTGGCTGGCAGGATTCTCCTCAAAAATGGGCAGAGCATCCTGCTCATGCACATAATCGCCTGCTAAGTTCGATAGTTCTTGATGTGGGTGAGCGAAGAGAAGTCGCGCATGCTCATTCACGGCAATTATCTTCGGCCAATGGACCAGTTACTCTGTTACTGCCAACGCAGGGATGCGGTGAATGGGACAGGCCTGGAAACAATCTGCACGATGCAGATGGCCTTGCTGCGTTCTGTGAAGAAACGATAAAAACCTGTCCGTCAAATGTCGACCTTAAAATTCTTGATTGCCATATAAATGATGAAGTGTTTTGTGAAGCTGCATTGATAGTGCTGGATCAATGGATGCTGAACGGAATTGTCCAGGACCCATTAGATCAATAGACACGATGGATGTGATTTGGAGGAATGGCCCGGGTCTCTCGTATATTCAAACCGGATTTCTTGCCAATTCACAAATTATGTCACCAGCGAGTTTTACATCCGCCTCGGTCGTTTCAACCGAACCTGCCTGAAATCGGATCATAAACATGCCGCCAATTTTGGTTTGGGTGAGATAAATTCGGCCATCATCATTGATGTTGTTCAGTAATTTTTGATTGATATCTTCCAACTCGGCTTCAATGGTTCCTTTGGGAACATACCGAAATGCAAACAGTGACAATACCGGTTTGCTGGTCAATTCGAAATCAGGTTCTGAATCAAGACGATTTGCAAGATTCATCGACCAGGAAACATGATTGCGGATCATTGTGCGTAGATGTTCCAGACCATAGGCGCGTAAAACAAACCACAGTTTGAGCGCCCGAAAACGGCGGCCCAGTGGCACAGACCATTCACTGTAATTGACAAAGCCGTCCTTGCCGTGCGTTTTCAAATACTCGGGTTGAATGGCAAGGGTTTTTACAAGAGCCTCGGGTTCGCGAATGTAATGAGCAGAGCAATCAAACTGAACACCAAGCCACTTGTGGGGATTGAAAACAACGCTGTCGGCTTTCTCGACACCGGCCCAAAGATGACGAAATTCGGGACATATCATTGCTGATCCCGCCCATGCCGCATCGACATGCAGATAAAGATTTTCACTTCCGGCGACGGTGGCGACATCCTTGATTTGATCCGTCGATCCAATACTTGTCGCTCCAACATTTGCGATAATTCCGGCCGGGGTAAATCCAGCTTCCCGATCCTTGTTTATTGCATCCTTTAAGTCGTCAATGTCCATCGAACCCAGTTCACCATTAACCGGGATGCGTACAAGATTGTCTGAACCTATTCCGGAAATCCAGATGGCGCGGTCAATTGAAGTATGCGCCTTGTCGGATGCATAAATCCGGATTTGTTTGTTGGATTGTAGCCCTTCCGTATTGCCCTGCCAGGCGAGAGCCCGCTCGCGCATCGTTAAGACTGCTGCAAGTGTTGCCGAGGACGCTGAATCCTGGATGACACCCGTAAATTTCGCTGGGAGACCGACTGCCTGCCTCAACCAGTCGAGAGTTACGGTTTCAAGTTCCGTGGCTGCGGGAGAGGTTTGCCATAACATGCACTGTGCTGCTATTGCATTGCAAAGCTGCTCTGCCAATATTGATACAGGTGTCGCATTTGCCGGAAAATACGCAAAAAATCCGGGATGTTGCCAATGCGTTATTCCGGGCAGGATTTTGTCTTCAAAATCCTTGAAAATATTTTCCATACTTTCCGGTGTTTCAGGGGCAGATACCGGCAATTGTGAACTGATGTCACCTGGTTGAACATTTGGCCGTACAGGTCGGGAACGAAGTGTTTTACGATAATTATCTGCCCATATGGCAAACTTGTTTGACCAGTGTACGAAATCAATAGCGGTCATACCAGGTTCCTCTTCATTCGATCAGATAATCTGCCGGAGTAACTATTCTCGAATTGATGCTTATTGTATTTGCGTCGGTACGTCAAAATATTTAACATGTTATATAAATTGAAGATCAATAGGTGAAATTCAAATTGAACAACTTAATTGCCGGTTGTTTCATAAATAAATCTGTATTTCAAATAGAGTACATGGTATTTTTCGCCTCCTTTCTGAATTGAATACAATCAATTTTCACGAACTTTATTTGAACTCAATAGAAAGTATGGAATCAAGCGGGAGTTTCAATGCGCTTTGGAATATATTTCACTCCAACTGAATGCTCTGAACTGCTGACGACTGGATCAAACTGGCTAGGTCGAAATGTATTTCAAAAGCCGGTAAAAGAATTCTCCGGGGATCACTGGCTTGGTTGGAAAGAACGCAACATACTTGTTGCATCTGCCGTGAGATACGGATTTCACGGTACGTTTAAGGCCCCGTTCTCACTCGCACCAGGTATGCGAAAAGAACATCTGATATCAGAGTTTAAAAACTTTTGTAAAAATAACATTTCGCCTGGCGAGGTGAAATTGAAGCTGGGTCAGATTGGTCCGTTTTTTGCACTTGTACCGGATGGTGCTTGTAATAAGTTAAACCACTTCGCCAATTCTATCGTCGAAGTATTTGAGCCTTTTCGTGCTCCATTGACACCTGCTGATATTGATCGCAGGCATTCCCATAAACTCAACCAATCGGAGGAAGAAAATTTTCATAAATGGGGCTATCCATATGTTTTTGACACATTCCAATTCCATATGACCCTGACCGGGCCAGTAGCTCCTGGGCGTGTAGATGCTGTGTGGAATTCATTGACTGAACGGTTTAGGACTGCGTTGATAAATCCTGTGCCGATAAATTCTCTGGCAATTTATTGTGAGTCTGAACCGGGCTCGAATTTCAAACTTGAGGCATTTTCTGTTCTTAATGGTAGTGATAAGGGGTGATCAATAATCAATGGCAAGGGACCTGAAACTTTCGAATGCGCGGATCATATTGGAAGATCAAATTCTGAACGGTTCAATCGTGGTTCAGGATGGAGTTATTTTCGATATCATTGAAGGAAATATTCCGAACGCCGAGGATTTTGAAGGTGATTTCCTTCTTCCGGGTCTGGTAGAGTTGCATACGGATCATCTCGAAACTCATTATGCTCCGCGACCCGGTGTCCGCTGGAACATGGTATCTGCAATTCAATCGCATGATGCTCAAATTTCATCAGCAGGTATCACCACAGTTTTTGATTGCCTTCGGATGGGAGCCGAAGAAGATCAAATGGGATTTGAAACGGGTGAAATGAAAGAACTGGCAGACGTTTTGACGCAATGTCAAAATGAAGGACGCCTTCGTTCAGAGCATTTTATTCATTTGAGATGTGAGGTGTCGGCAGCAAATGTGATGGAACATTTTGAGCAATTTGATGATGATCCCCTCGTCAAACTTGCATCATTGATGGATCATGCGCCTGGTCAGCGGCAGTTTCAGACACTCGAACAATATGCCATAATCTTTAAAGCCAAACGTGGAATGTCGGATCATGAATTTGATAGCTTTGTCAGGAAACGCCAGCAATCATCGCAACGATATTCTCCCGGGCATCGTGACCGGATAGCCGGTATTTGTCATGATCGTGGTATTTCTTTGGCAAGCCATGATGATGCGACCATTGCACATGTAGAAGAAGCCATTGGATACGGAATCAGTCTTGCGGAATTTCCGACCAGCATGAATGCCGCAAAGGCATCTCATGAAGCTGGATTGAGTGTACTGATGGGTGCTCCAAATGTGGTTCGGGGCGGATCACATACCGGTAACATTGCTGCTAGGGATCTGGCCAGGGCGGGTGTGCTGGATGTACTGTCTTCTGACTATATTCCATTTAGCCTTATTCATGCGCCGTTCGTGTTAAGTGACGAGTTGAATAATGTCTCACTCCCGGATGCGATTGCAATGGTAACGGCAATTCCGGCCCGTTCTGTTGATCTGCATGATCGAGGGCGGATTAAAACCGGTTTGCGAGCAGATCTGGTTCGTGTTCAACGTTATAAAGGAGTTCCGATTGTTCGGTCAGTCTGGCGTGAAGGTGTCAGGGTTACATGAATTCTGCGGATTTAACCGGACAGTCTGAAGTCCTTCAAAAGGGCTGGCTTGTTCTCATTGTTGGCCCCAGTGGCTCTGGAAAAGACAGTGTCATTAACTGGCTAAAGTCTGCTCTGGATTCGCGATCAGATATTATGTTTGTGCGAAGAACCGTGACACGAAATTCAGATGGTATCTCTGAAGATCACGATTCTCTCTCTCCTGCAGAATTCCAAAAAGCACAAAAAGAGGGGGATTTTGCAGTTACCTGGCCTGCCCACGGGTTAAGCTATGGTTTACCTCGGACGGTTCAAACTCATCTGAGAGATGGTGGCGTTGCCATTGCCAACGGTTCACGCAAAGCCCTGCCGTTCATAAAACAGAATTTTTCCAAAGTGTATGTCGTCTGCCTTCAGGTTGAAAAGGATGTTCTTATCCAGCGATTGAGCGATCGGGGGCGGGAAACCAGCAAAGAAATTACAGCAAGACTTGAGCGAATGGAGCAATTCATGGAGCCAGGTCAAAATATTCTGATGGTTGATAATTCAGGACCATTGGACGAGGCGGGATCCAGGATACTGAAACTTATAGAAGATATTTCCATAATTTGATTGCGTCGGTCATTTCAATGCTGATTGTCGACGGCAAATTAATTCAGCTCTGGATTGTAGCGACTGACATGCCAATCGATTGGTTTGCAATAATTGCGGCATGTAGATTAGTCGAAAGTCGTAATACACGACTTAAGTTCAATCCAAACCGAACATACTGGTCGCAGCTGGTTTTGTTGAATGGTTATTGTGACGAAATTGTCCAATTTATATATTTTTTATCATATATATCAATGTCTTAAATATTCACTCATGGGTAAATGTCAGGCGATTAATTTGGATTCTCGACCGATATTGTTTCAGAACCGCAATTCGTTATAGCACAAAGTTTAATTGCCCGGTCCGGGCCATGTTTCTAACGATTGGCCCTGCAATTGAATTTTTGACGGATCACCCCTGAGGGAGCACAATAGTCATTTCAATCGGTGGCGGTGTTCAGACTGGTGATTATTTTTTGAGGTTTTTAAAGGGAGGAACTCATCCATGAGTTTTAAAGAAATCAATATCAATCGTAGACGTCTGCTCCAGGTCGGCGCAGCAGCCGGTGCCGGTCTTGCCGCTCCAATGCATTTTATGCCTGGTGCACATGCCGCAAATTCCTGCAATTTGCCAACTGGTGACACTGTTACCCTTGGTTTTAACGTTCCACAGACCGGTCCGTATGCGGACGAGGGTGCTGATGAGCTACGTGCCTACAAACTTGCTGTTCAACATTTGAACGGCGAGGGTGATGGCGGCATGCTCAACACTTTCAAACCATCTGTGCTTAAGGGTAACGGTATCCTTGGTAAAAAAGTTGCGTATGTTACCGGAGATACGCAGACCAAATCTGACGCTGCCCGCGCATCTGCCAAGCGCATGATCGAAAAAGATGGCGCCATCATGATCACCGGTGGTTCTTCATCGGGTGTTGCCATTGCTGTACAGGGCCTGTGTCAGGAAGCCGGCATTATATTTATGGCTGGTCTTACCCACTCAAACGATACGACAGGTAAAGACAAACGCGCTAACGGCTTCCGCCATTTCTTCAATGCCTACATGTCAGGTGCTGCTCTTGGTCCTGTGCTTGAAAAAGAATATGGCAAACAGCGCCGTGCCTATCATTTGACAGCTGATTACACCTGGGGCTGGACCCAGGAAGAGTCAATGAAGAACACAACGGAAGCCCTCGGCTGGGAAACTGTGAAAACAGTAAAAACCCCGGTTGGCGCAGGTGACTTCTCACAATACATCACTCCGGTTCTTAATTCAGGTGCAGACGTTCTTATCCTAAATCACTACGGCAAGGATATGATCAACTCTCTGACCCAGGCAGTACAGTTTGGCCTGCGTGACAAGGAAGTTAACGGCAAGAACTTTGAAATTGTTGTGCCTCTCTTCTCGCGTTTGATGGCGCAGGGTGCCGGTGATGCAATCAAGGGTATTCTTGGCTCCACCAACTGGAACTGGTCCTTGCCGGACGAAGGTTCACAGGCATTCGTAAAAAGCTTTGGTGCTGAATACGGTGCTCCTCCTTCAATGGCTGCACATACCTGTTATGTACAGACCTTGTTGTATGCCAACGCTTGCGAAATGGCCGGAACGTTTTCACCTCAGGGTGTTGCTTCCTCGCTTGAAGGCTTCAAGTTTGACGGCATGGGCAATGGTCCGACCGAATATCGTGCTTCAGATCACCAGTGCTTTAAAGATGTGTTGGTTGTGCGTGGTAATGAAAACCCGACTTCACCTTACGATCTTCTGGAAGTTGTTGAAGTTACGCCTCGCTCCCAGGTCGAGTATGATCCGTCAATCTTTGGTGGTGAACTTGGTCCGGTAAATAACGGCAATTGCTAGTTGCATGACCTGAAATAGTTCGACCGCCCGTGAATTCGGGCGGTCGAATGTTTGATGAGCGCTTTCAGTCTTGACCTTTTAGGTGACACACTGAAGTGTGCAATGCACACAACGAGAGAGTGCTGTTGGTTATTGTATTTAAGCCAGAAGCACTCTGGGATAAAACCGGGGCCTGTTTGACAGGGTGAGCTGGACTCATGGATGCTATTTTTCTTCAAATTCTGAATGGCCTGGACAAGGGCGGTGCATACGCTCTAATCGCGTTGGGCCTCACATTGGCTTTTGGGACGCTGGGTGTTGTAAATTTCGCGCACGGTGCTCTGTTTATGCTGGGTGCCTTTTGTGCAGTAATTGTAAACAAACTTCTCTCTTTGGAACACGTAACAATAGATCCAACAAAACTTAGCCCATGGGGCACACCTCTGGAAATCCGGTCTTCGTATCTGGAAACATACTTTGGTGATTTTGGTTTGGTTCTTATTGATTACTCTGTGCCTATCGCCATCATTCTGACGATCCCGATCATGCTGATTGTTGGTGTGGTCATGGAGCGTGGGTTGATCCGGCATTTTTACAATAGACCCCATGCCGATCAAATACTGGTTACGTTTGGGCTGGCTATTGTTTTGCAGGAAATTGTGAAACATTATTTTGGTGCCAATCCGATACCTCAAACAGCGCCCGAGATTGTTTCGGGAAGTGCAGATATAGGTTCCTGGATTGGTCTTGGTGCCGGTGTTGTGTATCCCTGGTGGCGGCTTGTATATTTCTGTTTTTCCGGCCTTGTGATTTTCGGGGTCTTTGCATTTCTAAAGTTCACCACATTTGGTATGGTTGTACGGGCTGGAATGCATGATCGACAAACTGTTGCGTTGCTGGGCATAAATATCGAAAAACGCTTTACAATTGTTTTCGGGCTTGCCGCCGTTGTTGCCGGGCTGGCTGGCGCCATGTACACGCCGATATTGCCACCCGATTATCACATTGGAATGGACTTCCTCGTACTTTCCTTTGTCGTGGTAGTTGTGGGAGGTATGGGTTCCCTTGGAGGAGCCGTTGCCGCCGGGTTCCTCTTGGGTCTTTTACAGTCCTTTGCTTCAATGAATGAAATAAAAAGTATTATTCCCGGTATTGATCAGATCATTATATATCTGGTTGCCGTGATTATTCTGCTTGCCCGACCTCGCGGTCTTATGGGGCGGGCAGGGGTTATGGAGGACTAACACCATGCATGGCACATCTGCACTTAAAGACTGGCTGATCATGGCTGTTTTTTCCGCGGTGGTACTCACCGCTCCCTTTACACTGGTTTACATCGGAGCCGGTTATCCCGATATTCTGCAAAAATTTGCCATCTATGGATT
>JAESRR010000168.1 GCA_016764535.1 Cohaesibacteraceae bacterium
TTGTAAAGATGATTTCAGAAATCGCCGAGCAAACAAACTTGCTGGCATTGAACGCAACTATCGAATCCGCCCGGGCCGGAGATGCCGGACGGGGTTTTGCTGTGGTGGCATCCGAAGTGAAGGATCTCGCCGGACMGACCGCAAAAGCGACCGARGATATYATYGTTCAGGTACAGCAAATTCARTCTGCAACAAAAGACGCWGTSGAATCGATGAAAACCATCGGCACGGTTATCACCGAGGTGGAAGCAGCTTCAACCTCGGTTTCCRAAGCCATGTATCAGCAGGGTGAAGCGACCGCTGAAATTGCCAATAATGTGAAGGAAGCTGCAGCTGGTACGGAAGAAGTCGCACGCAACATYGTYGGCGTATCAACMGCGTCCCAGGAATCCGGCGCTGTATCAAGTGAATTGATGGCTTCATCTTCAGAACTTTCCAAACAGGCACAAAAGATGAAGGTCGATATCACTAACTACATCAAACAGGTAACCGCTGCCTGATATCAAAAATTGCCCGGAATGCCACAGGACGGGCATATGAATAAAACAACCTCGGCAGATCAAAAATCTGCCGGGGTTTTATTTTGTCTGCAGCCCATCTCCTGCATCTGTCTTGCAGCACTTGCCATTCCACGGTAGGTTTCGTGATATGGAGACGGCAGGTAAATGCGTCAGGAGCCCGGTGTGACATTCTGTTTGATCAACCACCGGCATTCAATCCGGCGAGTGACTTCGGGTCTCGCCGTTGTATTCTGGCTGTTGTCCCTGTTTTCAATACAGGCCGCCTGTGCCCAATCAATCAACCTYCAATACCGGTTAACCGGGAAACAACDGRMTCTGTTGCAATTGGTTATCAATACAAACCAGACAATCACGCCCGCCATACGGCTGGATTTCCAATCCGCTTTTCCGGTTTCTATCAGGGATAAGCCGGTCCTGATGGCCCGCTTCACGCGGGATGATAAATCAGGCACTTCCCTGCATCGGCTGCGCTTTCAATCCGAAGCAATTGCCAACGCCAGGCTGATCCTGGTTGAGGGCGAACACCAGCTGACTGCCGGGTTTATTGCAGCGAGAAAGGTTTTGGTACTGGAAGATCTTTCACCCTCCGGCATGCTGGGAAATACCAAAGCGCTACATTATGCAGATATGTTGTTCATTGCAGCGAAAAACCATGCGGCCTTTCCATCTCCTGACGATAAGGGGCGACATGGTAAATCACACCTTGATCGTGAATTGATACGTATCAAAACCCTGATCTCCCGAATTGGCAAACTGCTTGAACCGGTAGAACATCGGCTTCAAAAAAATGTACCGCTGGAGCTGGCACAAATCATCCCGCTACCGCATGCAAGACCAAAAGTGATATCGATTTTAAAAGAACAGCCTGCCAGTCCGCTCCTGTTTGAATTGACGCCAGGGCAAAACCAGCTGCTTGCCGGGATATTGAAACCAGGTCGGGGAGAACTCAATCGATCTGTCCATGGCCGGTTTTGGCAGAGTGTACCAAAGATCACCCAATCGACTATTCGCAACTCTGCCAAATCACCTGACGCCCTTCAGTTTCATGGCCGTGTGCGATTGCACGATTTCCAGTATCTGATCTGGCAATCAGCTTCCAAAAACCTTGAAGCCGATAGATTTGTAACGTTGCAAAAACTGGCCCATGCGCGGAATATATTGACTGGTCATAACCCCGTATCGCAAACTGGCATGAGCAAGGCTGAACTGGCAGCCAGCATTGAAATTTATAATGCGCTGCCTCTATCGGTCTATCTCAAATTACCCTGGTATTCCAAAAAAGGGCAGACCAGCACGAGTGCCAAATCAATTCAAAAAAATCTGGCCGGATATATCGCTGCAGAAAACAGGCTTCTCGCACTGGCAATTCCACCTGTACCCGGAGAAAAGTTCCCCGGCTCCCTGAAAGATGACACTTTTTCAAATGACGATCTGCTCTCAAATTTGAAAATCGACAATATTGAAAGCTTTTCCCAAACAACCAAAGCTTCCAAAACACCCGACGACCGGGAAATATATGTTGTTGAACTTGCCGATAAAGCGGAAAATGGTGCGTCCAACWCWATCCGCTTTGAAAAACAGCTCTGGGCMGAAARGGARCCRGGGRAATTTRAACGTGCCTTTTCTGTTCCATCRGTTATYTCACTGCAATACGGRGTCAATTACCTGCTGGATCGAAATATTGTGCCCGATGATACACGCAGGGAACGCTGGCAYACGAAATCAACGTTYCTGTTTGAYGGCACSCGMATAGAARACAAACAAWCACATCATGTGTCRTTACGSGTTGTRCCATTACCGGATCAAAAGGCGGTWTTGTACATTTATGCTGGCAGTGACCGATCCCAATCCAGAGCCGATACGGCACGCGAGGCACTGGAAAACGGCATTCGGATTTTAGATGGCGAGTAAACTTGAAGCCGACAAATACAAGCTAAAATACCATTCAAGCATGATCATCATCTTCCTTATCGGGCTAATCCAGCCTGGTGAGGCAAATGCTGAAACCATCGAAAGCTCATATTCAGGTTTCACCGATCCACAATTGCTGAAGCAGGCTGAAACGCTAAAAGATCTGGCTGTAATTCGCCTGAACAAAGAGGCGTGTGAAGAAGCTCAGGCGTTGCTGAAGAAAGCATTCACCGTTTATGGCCTGCAAAGGGACCGAACACCACGAAATTGGCCATATTATACAACTCACAATTTACTCAATGAGCTGGCCCTCCAAAGAAGCTACCAACAAATTGATTGTATTTTGCCGGTCTTGCAAAAAGTATTGTCCGGAAATATTGCCGACTATCAGTTCGCTGCAAGTGTATTTTGGGGTGGGGAGTATTTCCAGCTTCAGCGCAATCAAAAGAAAAGCAAACCGCATCTGGGTAGAATAGAAAAAATATTGAAGATCCACCTGGATTTCAACATTCGCACCTGGGGCAAGCTGCATTTCCTAAACAATTATTTGAGATTTCTGCTTGGCAAGAACCTCTCTGAACAAGGTCGCTATGCAGAAGCCCTGCCTCATATTGTTACTGCCTACGATTTTAGCAAATGGTATCATGGGCGCTATAACCGGCGTAGAATTGATCTCATTCTATTATTGGCAGAAATTCATCAAAATCTTGGTCAAACTGAACATGCAGAGAAACTTTTCAGAAACGGATTATCGGCACGACTACATAAAAACGGACGTCTGTTCGGAATAAAATACAAAGAAGCGTTGATCAATTTTAACCGCCTGAGGAAGAAATTGGGTAAGCCGGTTTTATCCAAATTGGAGATTATTCTACCAGGCGATGAACATTCAAAAAATATTCCCTACCGACAAAGAATACGTTGGTCTGGAGGAGAAAAAAGACTTTATCAATACATTCCACTAATGGGTAATTCTCTATTCTACGACGCTGAACAAGCGCACAGGATCGCGGCCATTGCCTCGCTGAACTCAACAGATTTACCGGCAATTCAGCGCGCGGTTCTATTGGCCAATTATGGCTATATTCTTGATCAAACCGGCCAGCATCAAACTGCCCAAAAATTTCACCTGGCGGCTGTCCCTGGCTTGCAAAACCATTTGGGGCATTATGCGCCCCGCACGATCCGGGCCAGATATTACGCGGCAATAAATCAACTAAGGTTGAATAAGCCCGCAAAAGCCCTGCCCGTGCTCAAATCAAGTTGTGAAGCATTTGAAAAGGCACTGGGACGGCTTTATTCTCTAACCCAATTATGCCTCGAACACCTGGCAGATACTTTGAAAAAACTGGGCAGACACAAACCAGAAGAGAGTTTGTTGCGAACCCTGATTTCTGAAAGATCCGAACGGCCAGGGGACAATTATGTCGCATACAATATCCTTGTTCCAGAAGCTTTTTACTCCAGGATGAGTGCGCCTCTCTATCAATCTGATTTTCATGGGTATAACTGGTCTCTTCCATCAAACCATGATTGGTCTTTTCCGCCCCTGGGTATTCTCAAAACAAAACTGGCTAAAAGTCTCGAACAACAAAAAAGGTATGATGAAGCCGAAGCGCTGCATCGTGAAGTGCTGGTTTACTTTGAAAAACAATGGGGAGACAGGCACTACTGGACTGCTTTTCGGCTTGAAAATCTTGCCGATAATCTGACACTACAACAACGCTACCCGGACGCTGCAATACTCTACAAAAGAGCAGCACACATCGCGCAAGATACACTTGGTTCTAAAGCGTCCGAGACAAAAAACCTGCAAATTAAATATCGAAAAACTCTGCAGTTCATCGGGGCACAATAGCTCTGGAAATCTCCAGCCCGCCGCTATTGAAATTAACCAACCCTCCAAATAATTCCCGGATGCCGGTTGATTAACAGATCATCAATACCACATGGTCTAATAGTGTATTGAACGCTTGACCTTCCTGTTGGTGGAAGGAATAGCTTGCAAATATTATTGATGTTTTCGCGCAATTGCAGGACGGAAGACGATGAACATTGGCGCTGCAGCTGAACTTACAAGTCTCCCTGCCAAAACCATCAGATATTACGAAGAAATTGATCTGATCAATCCGGCTCGTGGGGACAATGGCTATCGCCACTACAACGAGCAGGACGTTAACCTTCTACGGTTTGTGCAACGCGCCCGCAGCCTTGGCTTCTCGATTGAGCAATGTCGAAATCTATTGTCGCTTTATTCTGATAAGGATCGCGCCAGTGCAGATGTTAAAAAGCTGGCCGAACACAAAATATCCGAGATTGATCAAAAGATCGAAGAACTTCAATCTTTGCGTACCACGCTAAAAAACCTTGCAGATCAGTGTCACGGAGATCATCGCCCGGATTGTCCAATTCTTGATGGGCTTGCGGAGAATAATTCTTGATCCGCATTTGTGTCCAGTTATTGCGTTCTCTGCGCACCGGCCTTGTCTTCTGGGCGGTCGTGTCCCTGCTTTTTGCCGGCGGCAATTTTGCACATGCGGAACTTTTCACACCGGACGGGCCAACACAAAACGCAGTAAATCATCATCAGGCCGAGGCAGAGACCGCTCACCACCACAGAGCAAAATATTCAGGTCATCATCACAATAATGACACCGCGGACAATGGTGAGATACATTGCGGGGCAACTCTGCTTGCCCTGACGGGGCACACGGCATCACTTTCCGGCGATCTTCGCGCAGTTCCTGCCGAAAACCTTGTCGCAAGCCCGCGCGCCAACAGATTTACAGCCGACCCGCCTCCTCCCAAATCGGTCGTTTAACCAACTCACCGCAGTAATTTCCTGCGATCAAATTGTTAAACCTACCTGTTTTTTGGGATACTCATGTTTCGATTTTTATTACCCGTGTCAGTCACACTTGTGCTGGCAACCACGACCGGACTCTTCGCACATTCCGGTGCAAAAGGCATCGTACTTGAACGCATGGAAGCGATGACAACCATCGGTAAATCCATGGTTGCGATTTCAAAAATGATGCGCGGCAGCAAGTCGGTAAACGCATCCGAACTGGAAGACCACGCCAGTCTGATTGAAATCCATGCCAGAAAAATGACAACAGATTATTTCCCGGCGGGCTCCATCGGAAAATTATCAGCGGCAAAAGACTCTATCTGGCAGGATTGGGAGGCATTTTCAGCAGTTGCAACAACGCTGAAGGATTCAGCATTCCAGATGCAAACCCATGCCACGAAACTTGCACAAAATGGCATCACTCCCGAGGGCAAGGATTTCGTCTCGTTGTTCACGTCCATGAAACGCACTTGCGCCAGTTGCCATGATGCTTTTCGCAGCAACAAGGACTAACAACAATCGGGAGCCATCCTTGCTGATGGCTTCCTTTTTCCTGTCCACGGCTTTTCCGGATGTTCAATCAAACAAACGTGACAAACCGGAAATGTCACCCACACAGGGTAGATTTTTACAGCCAACTGGTACAAATTCCATTCATGATCAGACTGTTCGCTCTTTTATTGATGTTTGCGCTTGCAACGACACATCTGTCGGGATTTGCCACAGCTTCCATGCCCGGCATGCAAGCCGCGACTTCCGGCATGTCGATAACACCAATAGATGATTTGACCGGTCTTTCCTTGCAGAGCGGGGAAACGATGTCCTGCTGTGTCGAACAACAGGCATCCATCGATAATTCATCCAGCCATTGCACCGGCGATTGCGTTTATACAATGCCTGATACATTTCTGGATTTTGGCGCTATCCAGCCGGTCCGGCTTTTGTTTGCAACCGGTGACAGTCACACGCTCAAGCTGGTTCCATTATTTCGCCCGCCAATCGTTTGAAATACCGCATCAACCCACCACGCAGTACTTCAAATAATTAAAAGCGGAACATTCCATGTCCCCGATTTCATCCAGTGTCGCCTTACCTGCACGACAATCACAGACCATGTTGCTCACCGTTTCGGCGGCATTATTCGCTCTTGGCACCCTCTTTTCACAGCCCGCCGAGGCCGACCACGTTAAGGGCTTGTCCCACACGCATCTTGCAAAACAAATGACTGTCCATAAATCACCCTGGTGTGGTTGCTGTACCGGGTGGACAAAAGCACTTGAAAAATCCGGTTACAAAATGTCGGTTAGTCATCATGACGATCTCGATCCGATCAAAAAACAATTTGGCGTCCCCGAAGCCATGGCCGGATGCCATACGGCGTTGTGGGGTGATTATGTGGTTGAAGGGCATGTTCCACTGGAAGCACTTGCCAAACTCGACAAAGAACGCCCCGATATTAAAGGCATAGCAGTTCCCGGCATGCCATCGGGTTCTCTTGGCATGGGTTATGATCCAAAAGCCCAATACACGGTATATGCCTTGCCTCGGGATGGCGGCGCTCCCGTGCCATTTTATGTGGCGGGACAATAGATTCCATGCAATCAAAATATGTCCTGACCAGACGATCTCTGGTTACAGGATCGGCAAGCCTTATGGGGCTTGTCGTTTCCGGTTGTTCCACCACTGCCCGCAAAAACAAACCCGCCCCGTTTGCTAAAATTGATCCGGCATACATATCGATGTATGCGGCAAAACCGGARGAAAAGTTTCCACTTCCGGCGGTCGATCTAAAAAAAATACCGCCGCAGTTCTTTCGCCGTAGCGTGACGTATCCCACCTCAGAGCCAGTTGGAACCGTCATTGTCGATTCGCAAAATTTCTATCTATATCTGGTGCAGGAAGATAACAGGGCGATACGCTATGGAGTTGGTCTGGGGCGTGCGGGCTTCGCCTGGTCAGGGCGGGCAACCATCGCCTGGAAACGCCCCTGGCCTACATGGACACCGCCCGCGGAAATGATCCTGCGGCAGCCCGAACTTGAAATCTGGAGTGCAAAGAATGGTGGCATGCCACCCGGGCCAAACAATCCTCTGGGAGCCAGAGCGCTTTATATCTTCCAGAATAATGTCGACACGCTCTACAGATTGCATGGCACGACAGAAGACTGGAGCATTGGCARGGCGGTCTCAAGTGGATGTGTGCGTCTGCTCAACCACGATATCATTGATCTTCATGCAAGGGTTCCCAARGGATCGCCCATTCTTGTGATCTAGGCGATGTCAAACGGCATAAATGGTCAAATTCAGGTGCGTCGATAAACGGGAAATACCGACGCACCTGTTTGCATGTTTACAATCCGCGAATTGTATCAATCTTCGCGGCGGCTGCAGACAATGCATCTTCTGGAGACGYTTCACCCAGATAAATTCGTTGAAGTGCGGAGCGGGTCACATCAATGATCTCATCCCAGCGCTCAACGGTTGGTTGAAACTTTGCGTATGCGAGTCCATCGGCAAAGGCCTTGATATTTTTATCTTCCTGATAAAATTTGTCAGCCACTACAGATGAAAGCACAGGCAACAACCCGTCAGCCTGGTTGAATTCCAGTCGGAAATCGTGATCGAAGATGAAATCCATAAACAACTTGATTTCATCTTTGACTTTGGATGTCTTGAACACAGCAACACTATCAGTGATACCCATCGTGGTTTTTTGTGCCGCGACAGGGAAGGGCAGAACCGAGTAATTAAGATCCGGTGCTTCTTCCTTGATCTGGGGTACCAGCATCGGGAAAGTAAAGATTGTGCCGATCTTGCCCTGCTTGAACAGATTGAATACGTCATTACGACTGTTGGCCGTTGGCGAAGGTTGCGTATTCCCCGCTTTCACCAGATCGGAATAAACTTTCGCAGCTGCAATTCCTTCAGGTGATGCAATGGCACTCTTGCCATTTTTGTCGAAAATCTGTCCACCAAATGACCAAAGGGCATAATAATAGTAAACATCAACTTCCTCTTCCTTGCCTGGAAGACCAAAACCATATTTACCGGCAATTTTGGAGATTTCGGCAGATGCGCTTTGTAATTCATCCCATGTCGTTGGTGCTTTTAGACCGGTTTGCTCGAACAAATCATTATTGACCATCATTGCTCTTGCAGACGCTGCAATGGGTAGAGCCATCAATGTGCCGTCAACAACCGATGGACCAAGCAAAGCCGGAATAAATTTCTTTTTGAGTTCATCGGACACCACATTATCCATGGGCTCGATGATTCCCTGACTGGAGAATTCTTTCAACCAGATCGAGGCCACAACTGACATATCGGGTGCGTTGTTACCTGAAATATCAGTAGTCAAAAGCTGGAGGTAATTGCTCCAGGGGATGACTTCGATGACAATATCAATGTCCGGATGCTTTTCTTCAAACGCTTTTGCAATACGCTCAAATGATATGCGGGTGTTTTTGGAATATTCGCCAAGTGTAAACCGGATCTTGGCAGCATCCACTGCCTGGGTGCTCAATAACAGCGCAGCTGAAAGAGCTATTCCCTTGCTAAATCCAAATTTCATATATGTCTCCTCTGCGTAATAACGCATCCTCCCGGACCAGCCCGATAAGGCCGGTCTCCACATCTTCATAAACATTCATGCTGAATAATTCAATCTATTTTGTAATAAAATTACTTAATCTGTTTTGAAAAGAAAATTTCCTGAAGTTTCAAGTTTCAGTTTTCACTATGTTAATCAAATATTTAAGCACATATCATGATCAAAGTAGTGAAGCCAAATTGCACAAAATCAAGATAATGACAATTATTACACTAGTTTGCTAGATTGATAAATATCACCGGCCATTTATATGAAAACACATTCGTTAACATCCCATCCTGGAGGATTTACGCATATAATCAGCCATTTTCGACCCATATTCGATTGGCGTCCTCGAAACATGAAATAATTAGTTTGTAATTTTATTTCATATCAGTCATATCAATTTTGTGGTTTGATAATGCCAACAGAGGAAGACCAGTTGAGAATAAAACGTAATGTCGTGCCCTACGCCCTTATATTTCCTGGATTGTTTTTTTCCGGCCTGATCATTCTCTGGCCGCTTATTCAATTGGGAATTTTATCAACCAGTGAAGTCAACCGGTTTGGACAGGTTCTGGGCCCGGGCGGTTTCGAGAACTATCGAACTGTCCTGACTGATCCCGAAATGTATGCCGCTCTCTGGCGCACAGTGATCTGGACCACGTCGATTATCGGCGGAACATTTATTATCGCCATGCCGGTATCCATCATACTGCAACGTGATTTTTTCGGGCGTGATATCGCCCGTGTCATCATCATGCTGCCCTGGGCAATTTCCCTTGCAATGCTCGCAATCATTGGTCGCTGGGCATTAAACGGGGAAAGCGGCATGCTCAATTCAGCACTGCTATTCGCCGGTATTATTGATAAAAACATTCCCTGGCTTGGGCAGGCCTCCACCGCGTTTCCCATGCAGATTACCATTGGCATTCTGGCAACCATCCCGTTTACGACAACAATATTTCTGGGTGGATTATCTTCCATACCAACCGACATTTACGAGGCCGCAAAAATTGAAGGGGCGAATGGCTGGCAACAATTTTACAAGATAACGCTGCCAATGATGCGCCCCTTCATCAACATCGCGATCGTTCTCAACACAATCTATGTTTTTAATTCATTCCCGATAATCTGGGCCACCACCCAGGGCGGGCCAATGAACAGTACCGATATTCTCGTCACCTATCTCTACAAACTGGCGTTCAGATTTGGCCGCGTTGGTGACGCTGCGGTGCTATCTCTGATTATGTTTGCAATGTTGCTGATATTTGCCGTGGTCTATGTACGTCTGGCAATGAAGGGAAATGAAAATGCGACCGGGTAAACTTAAAACCTCAATCATATCATGGGCAATCCTGTCTCCGCTTTTGTTGCTTTGCCTGTTTCCATTCATGGTCATGTTTTTCACGGCAATCAAACCACAAACCGAAATCTACAGCCCTGACTGGTTTACAGATCAGCCGCAATGGCGAAATTTTATCGATATGTGGGAGGCGACCAATTTTGGCACTGCGCTTAAAAACTCCCTTTATGTATCCATCATGGCAACATTACTGGCACTTGTCGCGGCTATTCCAGCGGCCTATGCCCTCGCCCGCTACCGTTTTGCGGGCAAACAGAAATTTCGTAATTTCCTGATGATCACGCAGATGTTGTCACCAATCGTTTTGATTCTTGGTCTGTTTCGCCTAATGGTTTTGGCAGGGGTTTTAAACGATGCAAACGCGGTCGCAATTATCTATGCGGCATTTAATCTGGCATTTGCTGTGTGGATGCTTGAGAGYTACTTCCTSACCATCCCCGAAGATCTGGAGCAGGCAGCCTGGATGGAAGGCGCTGGTGCGTTTACAACGTTGCGCCGCGTATTCCTGCCCCTTGCRTTACCGGCAATTGTCGTCACSGCCCTGTTCACTTTTATAAACAGCTGGAACGAATTTGTTATCGCCCTCACCAGTTTGCGCGGTSAGGAAAATTACACCYTGCCWATTCAAATCCTGTCTTTGGTATCSGGTCGWTACGCMATTGAATGGCAYTTCGTTATGGCYGCGACSCTTGTCGCAACACTTCCAATCGCAATCATCTTTTCATGGCTTCAACGCTATATGGTCACCGGATTAACCTCCGGAGCCGTCAAATGWACCGGAWTAWTTCATGCATTTACTAATTACCGGAGCCAGCGGCAAAGTCGGYACAGCACTRATCARRTCGCTAATCGCCAACCCCGRTTTTGRCGGTGCAAAAATTCGGGCACTGGTTTTCTCAAGGACACTGGCTGTGTCAGATCCACGTGTGGAAATACTTTCCGGATCTATTGCAGACGAGAGTTYTGTCAATAAAGCAATGTCGGGCATTACGCATGTCGTTCATTTGGCAACTTGCAAGGAACAGCCGCRCCTGATGATGGACGTAACGGTCAAGGGGATGTTTTGGCTGTTACAGGCGGCCAAAACAAATGACATTGAAAAATTTGTCCTGCTTGGTGGCGATGCAGCAATTGGGCATTACTTTTATCCAGCTCCTGCGCCATTAAACGAAGACACACCCTTTAGAGCAACACCTGGATGTTATGGTCTTTCAAAAGTTCTGGAAGAAGTGATGCTGAACCAGTTCCACATTCAATATGGATTGAACACCATCTGCCTGCGTTCGCCCTGGATTATGGCGGAAGATGATTTGAAAATGGCTTTGACATTTGGAGACGACGTATTTGGGTCACCCAGATGGCATGAATTTGTAGAACCGGAAGAAGCGCTACGCCTGGAAAGAAAAAATGCCATACCTCTGGCGCTTGATGTCAAAAATATCCCGCTCAAACGCAATTGTATTGCCATTGAAGATGTCATCGACGCGCTTGAATTTGCAATTCAAACGGATATTGCCGGGAATGAAACATTCCAGTTGGCAATGGATGAACCGCTGGATTATGGCACCCTCGCCGATTATCTGAATAACCAATATGGATATCCGGTTATCCGGGTTCCAACCCCATATCATTCAATACGACTAGACAACAAAAAAGCACGGCAGCAACTGGGATGGCGACCACAAATAGATACTTTCGAGCTGGCCGATCGAGCATGGAGTTTCCAGCGGGAAGGCAATCCCCGCAAGGCAATTGTTTATCCAGGCTAATCAGTCACCCAAAGGCATCGACGGATCATTATGGTTGGCAGTGGTAAGGCTCATCTTGATACGTCGCATATTTTCCAACGCTACGGGACCTACTTTTTCCGCTGTCTTGAGAGCAATAATGTCTCCAAGCGCCAGCAAGGCAAACCGGGTTGATGACGGTTTGTAATAATTACCATCTTCCGCATACTTAAAGGGAATACTTAAATCGGCCTGTTCGAATAATTCGGAACCTGGCGCAGTAACGGAAAATGTTTCCGCTCCGTATTCTGATGCTATGCGCAGGGAATCACAGACCGATGGTGAATTCCCCGAAACAGAAAACCCGATCACAGCTGTTGTTTCTGTTGAAAGTGCAGCATTCATCCGCTGAATTTGTGCATCATTTTCGGAAGTTACATTCAGTCCCAGCCGAAACAGTCGAAATCGTAACTCTTCCGCTATGAAAGAAGAAATTCCGCCGGTTCCAAATATGAAAATTTTGTCGGCGGTGGCAAAGCGATTGGCGATCCGCTCAATCTTGTGCTCATCGACCGATTGCTCAATATAATTCAGAGCATTGTGAGCCTGTCTGCAAACTGCGAGAACGGCACGGCTCTTGCCAAGATCGATAGTTTCGCCGATAGAATCCATAAATGCGCCACCGATAACCAGCGCCTGGGCCAATTGAATTTTGAGATCCCGGGTACCCCGAAATCCCATCCGCGTCGCAAGTCGCGTAACCGTGGGTTCGCTCACGCCGGCAGTTTCCGCAATTTCGGCGATCGGGGCATGGGCTGCCCATTTAACATCTGCAAGAACCACTTTTGCCAAATGCCGTTCCGCCCGGGCCCCGTTTTCCGAACGTTGTCGCAACAGTGTTATGACATCAAGTGGCTGGTTCAAATTCGATTTCCTGTTTGCTGATCAAATAGATGCACATTGTCAGGGTCGACTGTCAACCACAGCCGATCGCTTGTTGCACAATCGGGTCTTCCCTGCATGGCACATCGAACTGTGTGATCGTTCACCTTACCAAATAAATGCGTTTCCGAACCAGTTGATTCCCTGAAATCAATTTGAAAAGACGCAACACCGGGTGTCGATTGAACACTGAACATATCAGGCCGAATACCGGCTGCAACTGGCGTACCATTTTGAATTTCCTGCTGTTTCACATCAAGCTTCTGCCCGTGCCCAAGATCAATCCATGCCCTGCTATCATTACGGGCGTAGGTTCCATCCAGAAAATTCATCGCGGGCGACCCCAAAAACCCGGCAACAAATTTGTTAGCCGGATGATCATATAATTCAAGCGGAGTTCCAAACTGTTCGATACGACCCTCATTCATGATCACGATCCGGTCAGCCATAGTCATCGCTTCTACCTGATCATGGGTCACATAAAGGGTCGTTGTCCCGAGCCTTTTTTGCATTGATTTGATTTCGCCCCGCATTTCACCGCGCAAATGTGCATCAAGATTGGACAATGGCTCATCAAACAAAAACAAATCCGGATCACGGACAATGGCCCGTCCCATTGCCACTCTCTGCCGCTGGCCGCCCGACAGTTCCGATGGCATGCGATCAAGATAGGGACCAAGGTTCAGAATATCGACAGCTTTCTTGAGGCTGTTCTGCGACGAAACCTTGTCCTCGCCACGCACCTGTGGCCCAAAAAGGATATTCTGCGCCACCGTCAAGTGGGGAAACAATGCATATGACTGAAAAACCAGCGCAATATTACGTTTTTGCGGTGGCAATTCATTTGCGCGCTTGCCATGAATGCGCAATTCACCCGAGCTAATGTCTTCCAGCCCCGCAACCATACGCAACAATGTGGACTTTCCGCAGCCTGACGGGCCAACAATTACGATAAACTCGCCCTGTTTCACAGACAGTGACAAATCCTTGATAATTTCCAGACCGCCAAAGACCTTTCCAATACGATCCAGTTCCAGATTTTCCATCATTATAGCTCCCGGTATTTCCGATATTGCGTAGATTGCATTACAAATATTGGTTTAATTACTTATTGGCACAAAATCCAGTATAATTTGGTAATATTATTACATATTTGAAATTGAGAGCACACTTGTGACAAGACTCATTTTTGGAGTGGCTCTTGAATGTATGTGCATAGCAACATATATGCTGGTTAAAGGAGCGCCCATGAACAAGCCAGCACATATGAAAGAAAGATGTATCGGCTTTGCAGTTCGTTCCGCGTCCAGACACCTGGTTCAGAAATATGATGATGCGCTCAAACCCGCTAAACTCACCAGCGGGCAGTTTGCAGTTCTTGCTGCATTGTCCAGTGTTGGCCGCGCTCCATTGGGTTTGCTCGCCACCGGACTTCATATGGACAGAACCACGCTGACAAAATATGCCCGTGCTCTTGTCAAGCGCGAGCTTATTGATGTGCAACCACATCCGGAAGACGCTCGCAGCAAGGTACTTTCCCTGACAGATTTGGGGCGAAAAAAGTTCGCAGATGCAATGCCATTTTGGGAAGAAGCGCAAACCAGCGCCCTCAAGCGGCTTAGCGAAAATGGTTTGAGCGAAGACGGACTGGCCCTTTTTAAAAAACAACTGGCGTTGCTCGCTGAGGACTAACACCTCAAGCAACAGTTCAGTTCAATTTCGGCCAATGATCCGTCCGAATGACAATTTATGTGACTATGCACCTAACAGGAATACAGCCGATGTTTGGTAAAATACTGGCCTTTACAACAAAAATGATCGTGGGAGTATCTTTCCTGGGTGTGCTAGCGGCAGGAACACTGTTTTTGCATTTGCGGGCCGGGGAAACACGCGCTGCAGCAATTATTGAACCGCGCCCTGTTCCCGTCGCCAGTCTCACACTTGCCATGCAGCATACCTATTTGGTCAATGATCGGTTTATTGGGCGTCTTGAACCTGCGCGCCAGACCTCTCTTGCATTCGAGCGCGGTGGCCTCGTAACCTCGGTTCTGTTTGACGAAGGCGCTTTGGTGGAAAAAAATGCCCTCGTTGCAACTCTTGATGACAGTTTGTTGAATGCAGAAAAGTCAAAATTGCTGGCGCAGGGTGATCAGATAAAGGCCCGCCTCGAACTGGCCCGGCTCACACAAAGCCGCCAAAAAGAATTGCAGAAAAAGGGTCATGCCAGTTTGCAAAAATTTGATGCCGCGCGCCTCAATGTCAAAGCCATCGAGGGTGAATTCGCTGCATTGAAGGCTTCAATTAACCGGCTTGATATTGATATCGAAAAACTCAAAATTCTCGCGCCTTTCCCGGGCACCATTGCAACGCGTTTTGTTGACCCCGGTACAGTCGTCAACGCTGGCACAGCGCTTGTGGAGCTGCTCGAAACAACCCGTCCACAGGCACGCCTTGGGCTTTCACCAATTACCGCGGCTGCTCTACAGGTCGGTGAGACAGTCTCGCTAATATCCGCCGGACACAAATTCGATGGCATCGTCAAATCCATTCGACCGGACATTCAATCCGCGACACGCACTGTGAGCACGCTGGTTGATCTTCCTGCAGATACGCTTTCCAGACTGGCGCTCCATTTAGGAGATATTGTCGAGCTTCACATAACCCGCGAAATTCAAACAAGAGGCTACTGGATACCTGTTTCAGCCCTCACCGAGGGAGAACGTGGACTCTGGTCTGTTCTGACGCTGGCCAAAAACAATGACGGTAGATGGGTTACAGGGCTGGAAGCCGTTGAAATTATCCACATGCAGGATGAAAGGGTATTTGTGCGCGGCACGCTGCGTGACGGTCAATTGATCATTCCCACGGGGCGAAATCGCGTTATTGCCGGTCAGGTCGTTACGCTGGCAGATACCGGGGAGCAACCTTCATGAACGATTTGTTTTATCGAAATCCCCGTTTGTTGTTTTTGGTTCTCGGCGTGGTAATCGCCATGGCTGCATCGGCTATCAATCAAATCAGTCGTCAGGAAGATCCGACCATCACCAATATATTCGCCACTATCGTTACCCCGTTTCCTGGCGCAGAACCCTCACGCGTTGAAGCACTCGTGACAGAAAATATTGAGCAGCGTCTTCGCGAAATTCCCGAGATAGACGAAATTAAATCAACCTCCCGAACCGGCGTTTCAGTTATTGCAGTCAAACTATCCCTCTATTTAAAGAAAGATCGTATTGAAAACGTCTGGTCTGAAATTCGCGATGCCCTGGGCGATGCTTCAAAATCATTCCCGCAAGGCATTGCCGACCCGGTTCTTGACATCGACAGGGCGGGCACCTTCACAACGATCAGTGCGATTGTTATGCGAGATGGTTACACCCCCAATCCCCTGATCCAGCGACGTTACGCTGAGTTATTGCAGGACCGTTTGCGCGAGGTGAAGAATACCAAACTGGTTCGTCTGTGGGGGCAACAGCAACAGGAAATCGAAGTCACTCTGGATCGGGCAAAACTCGCAGCCAGTGGTCTGTCTTTTGATGCAGTTTCAAACGCAATTACGAATGCAGATGCCAAGGTGCGCGCCGGAAATATGAACAGTATTTCACAAAATCTACTGGTCGAATTGTCCGGTGAAATCCGGGATTTGCAACGTATTCGCAACATTCCGCTCGTCACGGATCAATATGGCGGAACGCTACATATTGGTGATATCGCCAGCGTCAAACGTACTATTCGTCGGCCTTCAGCCCAGCTTGCTTTTGCAGATGGCGAACCTGCCATACTTATTGGCGCCAGGATGGAGGATGACCGGCAGGTTGATGTCTGGACGCAGGATATTCGTACTGTCATGGAGGGGTTCAAGACCAGCCTCCCTGACGGGCTTGAGCTTCGTCTGGTATTTGACCAGAACGTTTATACAAAACACAGATTTCAATCTCTGGGACTTAATCTGGGCATCGGCGTTGGCCTTGTCGTGCTTGTGTTATTTGTCACTCTTGGCTGGCGCGCAGCCGCAGTTGTTGCAACAATAATCCCGCTGGCAACGCTGATTTCCATATCCATTATGAATTTTGTCGGTCTGCCAATACAACAAATGTCTGTCACCGGACTGATTGTTGCTCTTGGTTTGCTGGTTGATGCGGCCATCGTGATGTCAGACGAAATCAAACGACGGCTGGAAGATGGCATGCAAGCCGTCAAAGCGGTTGGTGAATCCGTCAACCGGTTGTGGGCCCCCTTGCTGGCATCCACTGTCACCACAGTTCTGGCCTTTATGCCGATGGCTTTATTGCCGGGACCTGCCGGAGATTTTGTCGGTTCAATCGCGTGGTCTGTAATCATTATGCTGGTGGTCTCGTTCGTTCTTGCAATCACCATCACACCCGCTATCGCGGGCCGGTTTCTCAACAACGGATCGGTTCAAAGTTCCATGTTGAGCTCCGGCATCCGGTTACCACGCATTGAAAAGCTGTTCGATAAATTGTTGCATTTGTCTCTGCGACACAAAGTCTTGAGCATCACCGGAGCGCTGGTTTTACCCTTGATGGGTTTTGCAGCATTCCCGACACTCACTGCCCAGTTCTTTCCAGGTGTTGATCGCGACCAGTTCTACATCCAGGTATCGCAACCCGGTGGCACTTCTATCGAGGCAAGCCAAAAACTGGCAGTTAAAATCGACACATATTTGCGTCAGCAAACCGACATCAAAAAACTCACATGGGTGGTGGGTGAAAGTGCACCTGCATTTTACTACAACATGCAAATGAACCAGGACGGCATTCCTGCATTTGCCGAGGCGCTGGTTACCACAACTTCGCCACAGGCTACAGGTAGATTAATCCCGCAATTGCAAATTGCTCTTGATCAAAAATTTCCGCAAGCCCGCATTCTGGTGCAAGGGCTCGTGCAGGGTCCTCCGGTAGACGCACCGGTTGAGCTTCGCCTCGTTGGCCCGGATCTTGATACATTGAGAACGCTGGGCATGGACATTCGGCGTTTGATGACCCGTGTGCCGGATATCACCCACTCCCGGGCCAATCTCATTGGTGCTGATCCCAAAATCAAATTCAACCTTGATGAAGAAAAAGTACGTCTGGCCGGACTGACGCTGGGAGAAGTAGCCCGCCAGATTGAAACTGCACTAAACGGCACTCTTGGTGGTTCACTCATTGAAGCAACCGAGGAAATGCCGGTTCGGGTACGCCTGTCCCGGACAAATCGAAACTCTGTCGACGCCCTGCGATCACTGATGATAATGCCACAGGGAGCGAATTCTCTCGTGGCAAATAATATTTTCCCCGGCATCCCCCTCACCGCACTTGGTTCCCTTGATCTTGTGCCTTCCGA
The DNA here is from genome assembly GCA_016764535.1 of Cohaesibacteraceae bacterium. Taxonomy (GTDB): domain Bacteria; phylum Pseudomonadota; class Alphaproteobacteria; order Rhizobiales; family Cohaesibacteraceae; genus JAESRR01. The sequence goes on from JAESRR010000168.1 coordinate 18,253, forward strand.
CAGCCCCATATCCAGGCGCAATGGCGAACGGGTCAACACTATTCAGGGGTTTGTGGTACTTGGAGTTCTACCCGAGGAAGCCCTGAAAAAGGTCCAGGCTGAACTTGCAAAATCGCCGGTTGTCCTTCCTCAAGGCTACAGGATGGAACTGGGAGGCGACGCTGACGCTCGTCAGGAAACCGCGACCAATATGGCAAAGTCGGCAGGCATGGTGATTATCCTGACAATCATCACCATTTTCCTCACTTATTGGTCATACCGGCTGTCGATCATTACATTCCTTGTAGCCGGTCTATCCATGGGACTTAGCCTGTTGGCGTTGGCAATATTCCAGCATCCATTTGGCATTACGGCTCTTATCGGTGCGATTGGTTCCATCGGCGTGTCTGTCAATGCCGCGATCATCATTCTCACCGCCCTTCAGGAAGATGAGGCAGCGATGGCTGGAGATATCAGCGGCATTGTTCGTGTGGTTAGTCGTTCGGCGCGTCACATTATTTCAACGACGATCACCACAGTTGGTGGGTTCATCCCGCTTATCCTGGCAGGCGGCGCATTCTGGCCACCTTTTGCCATGGCAATTGCCGGTGGTGTGACTTTGTCTGTCGTATTGGCATTCTTCTTTACACCATCAATGTTTGCATTGCTGATGCGACCAAAACACAAACTGACCGTAAGCAACGAAAAGGAAAACGAGACAAATCCCGTATTGCAAACAGAGCCCTTGATGCTTGCAACAGACCTGCAGCAAGCTGCCGGGTAATCGACATTTGAAATTATTCAGTCAGGCTGCAGCGCCTTGTCCAGATTGGGGGCCAGAACAAAACTGATTGCCAGCATCGGTGCAAGCACAAGAAGCCCCAGTCGAATGTCATAAACATCAGCAACCGCGCCGATAACCAGCGGGCCGACCAAAAATCCGGCAAGGGCGATGAATGACAAAACAGCAACATTGGAAGCCGGGGTCCTGCCAGGGGCGCTGGCTGCCGCACTAACTGCAAGCGGAAAAGCCAGCGCTGCACCGATGCCTATGATTGAAAAACCAATGACAGCGCTGATAATACCCGGGGCAAAATAGACCAGTACTACGCCAAACATTCCAAAAACCGACAACTTGCGTGCCAGTTTCCCCGGACTTGTCCAAAGCCGCAAACGATCTCCCGCAAGCCGGGTTAATGCAACAGACAGCGAAAACAGAATTACCCCGACTCCTGCAATCCCCGGTCCGATCTGATATATGTCTCGCAGGAAAACTGCGGACCAATCAGCAACGGCCCCTTCTGTAAGTGTTGCGCCAAAGGTAAAAAAGCTCACTCCAAGCAAGATCGGATGCGGCGGTGCAAAGCTTCGTGTCTTGAAATCAGGGATTTGTGGTTTTCGATCTTCGGGCAAATTCAGACTAACGAGCATTGCAACGGGAAGTGCGGCAATCAAAATGCACGATCCCATCAAAATGGCGGAAATATCCAGCCATGCTGTGATCGAACCGATCAATGTTCCGCCCAGCAATCCAAAACTCCACAGGCCATGCGCCTTGCTCATAATTTTATGGTCAGTGCGTTTCTCATATTCATCAGCTAGAACATTAAAGCCCAGTTCCAGCGTCGTGAGAGTTGAGCCGACACAGGCAAGAGCCAGCATCAGTGAGAGCAATCCCGGTGCGATATAAGGCAGGACCATTGCAAGAAAATACACCGGATAAAGCAATAAAATAACCCGTCGCGCGCCAATTTTGGCGACCAGTTTCCCGGCAAAAAGCAGGGTAATCAATGTCCCGACAGGTGCACCGGCAATAGCGATCGCAAGTTCACCATTATCCAGTCCCAGCGTGGTCTGAATTTCGGGAATGCGTGGAAACCAGGCTCCAAGTGCCAGTGGCTGAAGGAAAAATATCCAGTAAATGCGTTGCGAAAGCTGCATTAACGAGGCTCCGGGAAAATGTATGATCGAGCGGGAGAATGATGTGACTAAAAATTTCTACGGACATTCCACAGCGAAGAACAGGGAACTAAAGTCTAATAGGTTCAAATGAATGAAATTTTCGTTGCAAACTGTTTGTGCCAGAAATATTTATTTCAAATCCCGGACATCCGGCGTTGACCCGGCGGCCTTTCACTCATCGATCTCATCAACCAGTTCCAAATCATCGGCATTCATCATTTCCCGATGAGCTCTGGTTATTGGTCCCAGATAGTTTCCGATCTGGATGAATTCCCGCGTTGCTGTAATCAGTGTATTGATAGTCAAAAACATCAATTTTGTGGAAACCGGCTTGCTAAGCACCGTATCTGCGCCCGCACCCATTGCTTCATTGACGCATTGTACATCTGCATGTCCAGTAAGAACAATCACGGGAATTGTCGCTTCAGCAAAATCAATCCGCCGGATGTTTTTCAAAACCTGTAACCCGCTGAAAGGATGCATCATCCAATCCAGAATAATCACGTCAATGTTGTTTTGATCAATGCTGCGGCCGATATTGAGACCATCTGATTTTGTGATTATATTCTCAACACCAAAGCCAATTAACATGGCCCGCACCAATTCGCGCATAAATATCTTGTCATCAACAACAAGGAACGAGAGTGCGCTCAAGTCTCGGCGTCGTCCGGCCACTTGAAATGTCCTCTCTCAATTTGTTGGTCAGGGCTGCACAAGCCAGTATTCAGCACCGGTATTGTTCTCAATAATCCCGTCATCAACTGTGTCCAGCATGTTGTGATGTGCTTTTGTAACCGGTCCAAGATAATCACCCACCTGAATATATTGSCGGTTACTCTCRATCAGGTTGCAWATTCGTGTGTAAAGCAKTTTTGCCGAAAGCGGCTTGAGCAATATCATGTCCGCYCCACYGTCCACTGCCCGGTCAATACAACTTCTGTTGGCATATCCKGTAAGCACAATGCACGGCGTTGTCGCCATCGGGTTACTTGCAAGGCGCAARTCCCGTAGTATTGCTGCCCCTCCCGTACCMGGCATGACCCAGTCAAGGATCAGGACATCAATGCGCTGCTGATCGAGATATTTGGGAATATCCTGAACATCAATCATCGAATGTACCTTGCGGGCACCGAACGCCTTCAACATGCCACGCACCAAATCACACATGAACTTTTTATCGTCCACGACGAGGAATGATACATCCTTCAGATCCATTATCTCGTCATATTCCACGCTATGCCTCGCAGCCGGAAAATCCGAACGGTTCATGTTAGCAAATGGCTATTAACAGCGACTTTTAGACACATCGGTCCATTTGATTTTWGCAATCACGGTTGTACAAGCCAGTATTCTGCACCGGTATTGTCTTTAATCGAACTATCCTTGCCTTCACTCATCATTTTGTGATGCGCGTGAGTAACCGGACCCAGATAATCCCCGACCTGGATGTATTGCCGTTTACTTTCGATTAAATCGCAAATGCGTTTGTAGAGCACCCTGGCAGACGCAGGTTTTTTAATCACCATGTCTGCCCCGCCTTCTACCGCCTGTTTCAGGCAATACATGTCAGTGTGGCCGGTTAATACAATTGTCGGCGTTGTCGCAACATCATTGCCAACTTTGCGTAACTCTTTCAATACCATCGAACCATGATCCGGGAACATCATCCAGTCGAGAATGAGAATATCGATTTTCTGTTTTTTGATGAAATGGGAAAGATTGCGTCCGTCGCCGGAACTAAGAACCTTGCGTGCCCCGAAGGCTTTCAACATACCACGCACCAGATCGCACATRAAYTTGCTGTCATCCACCACGAGGAATGCAATTTYCTGCAGATCCATTATTTCGCCGGGTTTCAAGATATACCCTTCCCTGGGGYCAATCGTTGACCAGACAATAGTCCARAYCACTTAACGCCAGCTTACGTATGATCACGTAAAGTTGGKACGAWCCTTCAACAAATGCTTGCATAGCAACGKCGGCTCACGCCATATTGTGGTGACTTTGTTAGCATACTGATTATTTTTCGGACACCACTTTGGGAGAAATGCTTTGAGGACGACTTTGAGAAAATCAACCACTTTTGCACTGGTTCTGGGCGCTACCATGTTGCTCACAAATGCTACTTTTGCTGCCGATCCAGATCCAATTGCAGATCGTATTGCCGCAATGAAGACTGTYGGCATGTCAYTMAAARCRCTTGTGCCGGTMTGGAAAGGYGCMAATGARTTTGTYGGCGAAGACGTCGAGRCACTTGGCAAAACAATTCTGGAAAGTTTTGAATCTGCACAAMTGAACTTTGTGGAAGGKTCARATRTKGGMAAAACAACYGCCAAGGATACYATCTGGTCAGATCCMGAAGGTTTCAAAATGGCTTTTGCAAATGCAAAGAAACTTGCAGGAGCAATTTCCGCAGCCGGTGCCGATTTTGATGAAGATGCATTCAAAACAGCATTTGGTGGCCTGATCAAAACCTGTAAAGGATGTCATTCCACATATCGCGTTCCAAAAGAATAGCGTACGATCCTGTGGAGGAGAWRCTTCTCCTCCACACANTTTTRRAAGRGTAATCGATTATTATYCTTTAATWATCTGATACGAAAGTRTCRACTTTATTCTCTGGGGAGGAGAAAATGCCGGTCTCGATTAAGTCTGCTATTTGCAGGACCGCCAGTCTGTGCACGACRGGTTTGTTTATTATTGTTTCGACGATTCAGRCATATGSCCAGGATAGTACCAAACCAASWGCGCTTGCATCGGTCAGCATTGAAGATCAGGTWAAGGACATTTTTTCCAAAAACTGTGCATCCTGTCACTGGGCAAATAACAAACAGGGCAATTTCGATTTTATTCTTGATTTGCCACGTCTTGTTGAAACACCCAAATACATTACYCCCCGGGCRCCCGAYTATTCRTTYYTGATGCACCGMATCAAAACCGGAACCATGCCRCCTTCAGGAAGTCCCAAACTGASCARKGATGATATGACMGTCATCCGGCAGTGGATTGACCAGGTTCAAACMAAACGGGAAATTGCAGCAGCCAAGCGCACACCCATCGAYCATAATCAAATTCTYGARGCAATTCGTACAGATCTGAATTATYTRYCCGAGGCTGARCGCGCCAGAACCAGRTACTTCTCGCTKCACCATTTGTATAATGCWGGAGATTCCAACAAACAGCTTGAGCAATGGCGMCGCTCCCTGAGCAAGGTTATCAATTCCCTGTCCTGGCAATCAACAATTGTTCCAGGACGGCTTGGTCCAAAAAAACTGTTATTGCGTGTTAATCTTGATGATCTGAACTGGCCGGATATCCTTTGGGACAGATTGTTGTCTGTCTATCCATACGGCATTGAACCCGAAGATACAGGGCTTGATGTCGCACGCCGGGCCAACACACCACAGGTATTTATACGCGCGGACTGGTTTGCCCATGAGGTCACAAAACCACCGCTCTATTATGAAATTCTTGGTCTGCC
>JAESRR010000015.1 GCA_016764535.1 Cohaesibacteraceae bacterium
GTGCATGTTCATTCGGTCCTTTTTGAAAGCAAAGTTGTCGTAAACTCAGCGTTTCAGATATGGATCGAATGAACAACCTAATGAGAACTCACAGTTAGGTGCGACGGCGACGTTGTTGACCAAGTCCCATTTTCTTGGCCAATTCCGAACGAGCAGCTGCATAATTAGGCGCAACCATCGGGTAATCAGAGGCAAGTCCCCATTTTTCCCGATATTCTTCCGGAGATAGATTATAATGCGTACGCAAATGGCGTTTTAATGACTTGAACTTCTTGCCATCTTCCAGACAAATAAGAAAATCGGGTTGTATCGATTTTTTCGGATTTACAGCTGGTTTCTGGGCTTCTGGAACTTCTTCAGGCTGCGGAGCCGCTGTTTTTTCAAGCGCTTTATGTACTTCTGTAATTAAATTTGGAATATCGACGGCAGCAACAGCATTATTACTAACGTAAGCCGATACTATATCTGCAGTGAGTTCAATCAATTCACTTATTTCAACACTTTCGGACATTCCGGTACACCCGTCTTATTGCAATCAGTTTCTTGGGAATACCGATTGCGCCAATAAATATGTTACCTGGTGACATTAATGCCCCCGGTATAAATTAGAACTCTGGTTATCCAACGTAGATCAGTCAGGTTCGACTATCTTCTAAAGGAGATACATATGATTTTCAATCACTACCACTAAAAATACTTCAAAAATTGGTCTTTTTTCAATAACAGGTATCAATAATGACTAAACTAATACTTGGATACTTAATTCATTGCGCTTTTAAAATTGGCCAATTCTGTAATAACAACCGCAATTGAGTACACGTTAGTGGTCGACGCGACTACTATATTGGATCTGATGGAACAGATTCTTTCGTGTAATCATCTATGATCGTACCCTTCCAGGGCGTATACCCAACAAGATGGGCTGCTCTTGCGAGTAGATGGCTGGATACAGGCGCTGTTAGCAGAAAGAAGACAATACCGGCTATWGCTCTGGAGACAGTRCTGATATCGGGAGCAGCAAGTGCCAGTGCAAGAAGCATTACACCTGAACCAAGCGTTCCAGCCTTCGATGCCGCATGCATTCGCGTATAAAGATCAGGAAATCTGAACAGGCCAATTGCCGCAATTAGCGCAAACAGCGCACCGATGACGAGTAGAAGTCCACMCAAGATTTGTAATATCATTCCTGTTCACTCCACTCCTGAATTTTTTCCTGAGTTTGCAAGGGAGTTTCTCCCGCTATCTGATCACCTGCGGTTCCTCTTGCCAGAACATATCGTGCAAATGCAATAGTAGCGAGGAACCCAACCAGCCCCARYGCARTYGCAATATCCAGATAMAGTGTAAATCCKGTTTTAACGCCAATARCCGCTATAAATCCAATCCCGACAGCAACCAGCATATCAAGACCCAATATACGATCCGGCAATGTTGGCCCCTGAATAATGCGAACGGTGATGAGTAACAGTGAAATACACAAAATCCCCAATGCAACCAGAACGGCGATGTTGAAAAACTGCTCCGCAAAACTCATTGAAATGTCTCCATAATTTTGCGCTCGAAACCTTCCGCAATATTCTGTTTCATTTTTTCCAGATCATCTATGTCTATCGCGTGAATATAAAGTATCTTTTTGTCCGCAGACACATCAACCGATAGAGTACCCGGCGTCAAAGTAATCAAATTTGCCAGCAACGTAATCTCGAAATCTGTTCTGGCTTTCAAAGGATATGCAAAAATGCCTGGCCGAATATCAATTTTTGGCTGGATGACTATTTGTGCAACCTTCACTGCCGATAGTATCAGTTCGTAAAAAAAGAGCCCCGCAAGGGAAATGACCCGAAATGGAATAGTCAACGAAGACACACCATTTGTTTGTTTAAAGAGACCCGATGCGATCCCGCTTGTTTGCTCGCGGATCATCCAAAGAACAAGAGAAGATATCACAAACCCCAGAAAGAGATTGGGAACACTAAAGGAGCCCGAAACAGCTCCCCAGGCAATCGACAAGAGTATGTTCATCAAAAACAAACCAATCATCTTTCACCTCCAAAGACCGATTTAATATAACCATCCGGATTAACCAGCCCATTCGCTGCTTCCTGTAGCAACCCAAACAATGGATTGGGCCAAATACCAATCACAACTATGAGCGCAACAAGCACGATTACCGGCGTATAAAGAGCGACACGCTGGCTCTTTTCGATCACAGCAAGCTCAACTCCCTCAGAGCCGTCTTCAACGTCTTGTGGGCCGGAGCGCCAAAACGCCATTGCCCAAACACGACCCATTGCAATTGTTATTAAAACCGAGGAAATCAAAATCGTGGCTGCCAACAAATTGTGATTTCCACGCAACGCTGCTTCCACAAGAGCAAGTTTTGGCCAAAAACCGGAGAATGGTGGCAATCCCGATGCTGCAATCACCAATATCAGAAACAGAACAGATAAACCGGGAGCAGCTTTATATGCACCTCCCAGGCTCCATAGATCATCGGCCCCTCGAGACATTCTGTTCAAAATACCATAGGCAAGATACAATGCGGTCATCGTGATCATGGAATGAACTGCGTAGAAAATCGATCCGAACAAACTCGCAGAAGTTCCGATAGCAACACCAGCCAAAATCGAGCCAATACCGGCAATAACCAGATAGCCCAACAAGCGTGGCACGCTCGATTGGCCCAATGCACCCAGTCCGCCTGTCAGCATTGTCGCAATCGCCACATATATAATCAAATCTCCAAGGCCCGCCTGCATGCCAGGTAACACAACCACAAGCGTGCGTATCAGCGCATAAATCCCAACTTTGGTTAAAAGGCCCGCAAATAGCGCAGACACAACTATTCCCGGCGTGTGGTATGAGGCAGGAAGCCAAAAATTTACGGGGAATGCAGCTGCTTTCATTGCAAATGCAAAAAAGAATAATGTCCCGATAGTTATCATTGGCGCCGATGTCTCGGCCAATGGCACCTTGATTGCCAAATCGGCCATATTTAAAGTACCAAAAACGCCGTAGAGATACCCGGTTGCGATCAGAAAAAACGTCGTCGCCAACAAATTCAGTACGGCATATTTTAGCGCGCCGTCGATTTGTTTTTCTTCTCCACCAAGAATCAATAAACCAAATGACGAAATCAACATGACCTCAAACCAGACATAAAGATTAAATATATCGCCGGTCAGAAAAGCTCCGTTCACACCTGCCATCATGAACAGTAGAAACGGATAGAACCCAAATCTTCTACCTTTTTCGGGGACATCAACAGCCGCGTACAGTGAAGCGAGAAATGCAATCAAAGCGCTAACCAACGCCAAAACAGCACCAAAAATGTCTACGGTGAATGATATGCCAAATGGAGGTAACCAGCGACCCATTGTCATAGTAACAGTATTGTTTTCAAGGACATGTTGTAACAGTTGAAAATTTGAATACACCAGACCTGCAAGGAATATGGTCGCCAATCTTGATTGCAGAACCGGGTTCTTGAGAAGCATGAGCAGAAACGCGCCGCCAATCAGGCAAATAGCGATCGGCATCACAACAAGCCAGTCTGCAATATTGGGCACTGAATCCACAATCGCTTTGCTGAAATCTATACTTTTTGAAGTGGCCCCTGCCATCAATTATCCCTTAATATCCAAGAGGTGGATCAATAATTTTGACCGGTTCAGCAGATCGCATATGAACTGTATCGTCAGTTCCCAACTCTTGATAACTCCTGAATGCAAGCACCAGCAAAAAAGCAAAGAACGAAAAAGAAATGACAATTGCTGTGAGGATAAGCGCCTGGGGCAATGGATTGGCCGTTGCCAAATCCAGCGTGTCCTGACCCTTTGGAATAATCGGCGGCACTTCACGGGTGATGCGACCTGCAGTGAAAATTAGCAAATTTACAGCATTTCCCAACACGGCCACGCCAAGCAATATTCGGATGATATATCGCGACAGCATCAAATAGACAGCCACCGCAAAAAATATGCCGACCAAAACAGATAAAGCCGTTTCCATACTAATGCCTTTCTTCCAGAGTCAGAGCAATGGATGCAATCGACCCCATCACAACAAAATAGACACCGATATCAAACAACAAAGGTGTGCTTAACGCGATCTCGACTCCCAGTATTACCGGTGTAACCCATAATCCTGTCATGAAAGGCACATTGGCAAAAATTGATAACATGCCTGCAATCGAGGCTATAAACAGTCCAAATCCGGCCAGCGACATTGGGTGAAATTTCAACGCTCTTCGAACAGCCGGAACACCGCAGGCAATCCCGTAAATGGCTACCCCGGACGCTGCTATCAAACCTCCAATGAACCCTCCGCCAGGGTCATTGTGACCACGCAATAGTACAAACACTGAGTATAAAATCATCAGCGCTGTTAAAAACGGAGCAATTGTTCGGAAAATAAGTGTACTCATCCGCCCTCTCTAGTCTCCCGATGCCGTTTTTGATGATTTAAACCTTATCAAGGCAAGAATTGCCAAACCTGTTATCGTAACAACGCCTATTTCTCCAAGTGTATCTGTGCCGCGGAAATCAACGATGATAACATTGACAACATTGCGACCGTGAGCAATGACACGACTGTTTTCAGAAAAGAAAACAGACAATGCAGGATCAAATGTACCCTGGGTTACTGCCAGCAATGTCAATCCAAAAGCAAGACCGCAAGACACAGCCACAATCACATCAAAAACCATCCTGCCCGAAGTGCGCGCGTCCCGCTCTTTCAGAGACAATCTTGTCATCACCAGCGCAAGAATTACCACTGAGAGTGTTTCAACCATAAACTGGGTGAAGCTCAGGTCCGGTGCACCAAGCAGGATGTACAGAACAGCCACCGCGAAGCCCTGGATACCCATCGATACGATTGCTGTTAGTCTGTTGTGAGCAATAATCATTGCAAATAGACCGATGACAGCAATCGCCATAATTGCCCATTCATAAAAATACAAATCAGGCATTCCAGGCATAGCCGGCCACTCATTTGCCTGCCACATCGGATACAACATGGCGGTTGCTGTTAGTATAAACGTAACAGTCAAATAGACATCGAGCCTGCCGCCCTGGATAATCCGGGTAAATTTTGAAGCAAACTTTACAAGTCCATTCATCAAGTGATCAAATCCACGATCCGGACTAATGTTGATAATATCCAGACATTGCACCATTGCTGCACGCGCTTTGTCAACATTCAGATAGATCAACACACCAAAAGCAACCGTAATTGCGGACAGTAAAAGCGGCATATTAAAGTGAAGACCAAGTTGAATTTGAAGTTCAATAGAATGACCTGTGATGGACGACACTGCCGGACCGATAAGGTTTCCACTCACCCATTCTCCGAATATTGCGCAGAGTAAACCGAGTGTGGATAATATTACTGGCCCAGCCAGCATCAACAATGGTGCCTCATGCGGAGAAACAGGTGTCTTGATTTTTGGCCCAAGAAACGGTTTTAACGCAACCACAAGACCGATCGTCAACATCAACCCGTTACCGATTATCGCTACCCCGGTTATGATCCATGAAGAAATTGAAGTATCCAGTATCCCGAGATAAATTTCTTCCTTTGCAAGAAAGCCAATAAATGGAGGCAGGCCACCCATAGACAATGCTGCAAAAATTGCAGCAACAAATGTCACAGGCAAAAAAGTTTTTAACCCACCAAGTTTTGTTACATCCCGGGTTCCCGCGCCATGATCGATGCAACCGGCAACCATGAACAATGAACCTTTAAACAAGGAATGTGCAAAYAGATAAAARACTGCACCGGTGATWGCGATTTCCAGACTTGTGCCAATTAACATCACCARYAAWCCCAGAGAYGCGACMGTGGTGTAGGCAAGCATCARCTTCAAATCTTTTTGGCGAATGGCGAGAAAWGTCCCGATTATMAGCGTGGTTCCRCCAAAYARAGGCAATATMGTCATCCAYGCCTGRGTGCCSCCAAGAATYGGYTGAACRCGCATYAACAAATASACACCTGCTTTTACCATCGTTGCKGAATGTAAATAYGCAGACACCGGMGTGGGSGCTTCCATGGCATTTGGAAGCCATACATGAAATGGAAACTGGGCCGATTTGGTAAAGGCACCTGCAAGTACCAATATCAATATTGGGAGATAATACGGACTGTTCCTGATGATATCTGGCTGTGAGGCTATTTCAGAAAAAGATGTCGAGTCAGATGCGAGCATCATCAATACGAATCCGGCAAGCAATGCCAGACCGCCCGCGCCCGTTATCACCAAAGCCTGTATTGCGGCCCGACGTGCACGCAGTCGTWTGTGATCAAAACCGATTAACAGAAACGATGTAATTGAAGTCAATTCCCAATAAATAAACAGCGTGATCAGGTTATCAGCCAGCACCACGCCCATCATCGAGCCCATGAACAGAAATATGAAAGAGTAAAATCTTCCCTGATCTGGATGTCCCTTGAGATAGCCACCGCTGTACAAAATGATGAGTGTCCCGATGCCGGATATCAACAAAGCAAACAGAAGTCCCAATCCGTCAATAAAAAACGAGAACTCTATGCCATAAGCAGGTATCCATTCAACGGAAAGCGCATAGGCCTCGAAAAACGAAACCCGTTCGATAAGACCGGCGAAGTGAACAAACATCCATGCCGGTATAATCGCCAAAACCCATGCGGTGCGGGACCCAAATAAACGGTGGACCAGAGGCGCAATTGCAGCCGCCAGAAATGGTGCCAGGATCGCAAGAAAAATTCCGTCATCCAAAGTCAACAAATGTCCCTCTCACTCTGCCTTTGCATCACACATATCACCAAAAAATTGATATGTTGTTTGGCAGAAGAATTCATTCTGGTTGTCGCCACCGTCTCAAGAACCTATGTTGGCTTGAAAATGCAGGATTCAATCGCCGAATTTCGCAGATTTCGGTTAACCCAAACTGAATCTGCATTGTATAATTTAAATTGCCAACAGGCTTAAAGGTTTACAGATAAATTTATTATGAAAAAAACAGATGCTCAATGGCGTGAAACACTAACCACAGATCAATATAACGTCACACGGAATCATGCAACAGAACGTGCCGGATCTTCTTGCCTGAATAATGAAAAGCGTAATGGCGTTTATCGTTGTGTGAGTTGTGATGCCTTGCTGTACAAATCAGAGGCAAAATATGATTCCGGATCCGGGTGGCCAAGTTTCTTCGCGCCCTCCTCCAATGATGCGGTGACAAAACATTCGGATACCAAATTGGCAAGCGTCAGAACTGAAATCCGGTGCTCAAATTGCGATGCACATCTGGGACATGTATTTGACGACGGCCCTGCCCCTACGGGTCTGCGATACTGCATGAACGGTATCGCAATGAATTTTCTGCCCGATGCAGACGGATAAACATTCCGAAACATCGATTTTTGACCAAACCGAGACCATTTTTTCGATTATTTCGTGAGTGTAATATGCGCTTTTCCCTGCCAGTTTCAGCCCTTGTCGCTTCCCTTGTCGGATTTGGCAGCACACTAGCCCTGATTATTTCGGCGGCAAATGCACTTGGTGCATCACAGGCACAGACTGCAAGCATGGTGACGACCATGTGTCTCGCAATCGCGGTGACCAGCGGATTTCTCAGTATTCACTTTAGAATGCCGGTTATCACCGCCTGGTCAACACCGGGACTTGCTATTATTGCCGGTTCATCCGGAATTGCATTTGCCGATGCAATTGGCACCTTTTTGCTCGTCGCAGTGCTCATTTTGTTTACTTCAGCATTCAAGCCGCTTGGGGTCCTGATCTCAAAAATTCCCAAATCAATCGCGTCAGCAATGCTGGCTGGCGTACTTCTTCAATTCGTAATGAGGGTTTTTACGTCTCTTCAAACTGATGGTCTGTTCGTTGGGACGCTGTTGTTAACTTATCTGATCGTTTGGTACTTCAGCGTATCAGGCGCTGTCATTGCCGTTCTCGCCGTTGGCCTTATTTTGATATTTGGCACGCCGGAACTCGTCCATTTAGAGCCACTTGCGCCTATTATTTTTGGTGAAGGTTTTGCGACTTTGTCCATTACCCTTCCCGGATTCGATTTACAGGTTCTTCTCGGGCTGGGCATCCCGTTATATCTCGTAACCATGGCTTCACAAAACCTCCCCGGCTTTGCTGTGCTTCAATCAAACGGCTATGAACCACCAACCCGGCCAATACTCTTTGCGACAGGGCTTGCATCCCTTTTCACTGCCATGTTTGGCGCGGTCACCACAAATATGGCAGCTATTACGGCAGCGATCTGTATGGGGAAAGAAACGCATCCCGACCCGGACAAGCGCTGGATCAGTGGAGCTTTCTATGCTGTTTTTTATTGCGTTCTCGCAATTTTCAGTACTTCACTTGTTGTAATATTCGACGTATTGCCCGGATCATTGGTGGCAACAGTCGCTGGACTTGCTCTACTCGGAGCACTAACCGGAGCCCTTGGAACAGCACTGGCCAATAAGGACGATCATTTTGTCGCTGTGGTCACCTTTGCTGTAACGGCTTCAGGCTTGCAATTATTCGGAATTGGATCAGCATTCTGGGGTCTGATTGCAGGATTAATTATTTATCACCTACTGAAGCACAAAAAAACTTAAAACCATGCCTTCGTCCATGGCCGTTTGTGTTAGCAAAACCTGAACAATTCGGCATTACAAAGAGCTGAATAATTATCTTCCTTTGGAGTACCTTTATGAAGACCCCGCCCCGTGCTGCTAAAATTCCGGTTTCAGTTACTCATCATGGCATTTCAAAAACGGATGATTACTCATGGTTACGCGACGCCAATTGGCAAAAAGTAATGCGGGACCCTTCGGCGCTCAATCCGGATATTCGAAAATATCTTGAAGATGAAAATCAATATACCAAAGCAGGACTGGCTCATACAGAATCATTGCAAGATCAACTGTTTGACGAAATGAAAGGCCGGATTAAGGAAGACGATTCGTCTGTTCCTCAAAATGATGGCCCCTACTCATACAACACCCGTTTTATCGAAGGTGGGCAATACCCTTTGATGGTCAGAACACCCATCGACGGGGGCGATGAACAGTTGTTGTTTGATGGCAACAAGCAGGCTGAAGGAAAGTCTTTTTTCCGTCTTGGCAACATCCAGCACAGTCCAGACCACAAATTGTTATCCTGGGCAGTCGATGAAAAGGGATCCGAATATTACACATTGCGGGTTCGAGACATCGCTACCGGAAACGAACTCACTGACAAAGTTGAAGGAAATACCGGCGGCTGTGTATGGACCGCTGATAGCAAAGCTTTCTATTATACCCGACTTGATGACAATCACCGCCCCTGCCAGATATTTCGACACGAACTCGGCACAACTTCGCACAACGATGTTTTGATTTATGAGGAAAAAGACCCGGGATTTTTTGTCGGGATAGGAAAATCCCAGTCGGGTCAAACCATTTTTATTGACAGCCACGATCATCAAACTTCGGAAATCCGCTTTCTCAATGCAAATGGTCGGGATACTGACCCGGTTCTAATCTGCGAACGTCAGACATCGCATGAATACAGTGTCGATGAAGCCAATGGCGTGCTGTATATTCTAACCAACAGAGATGGCGCGGAAGATTTCAAACTTATGACTGCCAGGGTTGAAGATTGCGGTCTTGAAAACTGGTCCGAACTGGTTTCTCACAAACAGGGCTGCCTCGTTCTTTCGCATACTTCATACAAAAGTTTCCTTGTGCGGCTCGAGCGTGAAGATGGTTTGCCCCGAATCGTCATTCATCACTTTGCAGACGGGAGAGAAGAGACAATTGCTTTTCCGGAAGAAGCTTATTCCCTGGGGCTTGGCGGCAGCTACGAGTTCGCTACAAATACCGTTCGTTTCACATATTCTTCCATGACCACGCCTGCACGGGTATTTGATTACGATGTTGCAACCGGTGAACAGCAATTACGCAAAGAGCAGGAAATTCCATCCGGTCATAACATTGATGACTATGTGACGCGCAGATTGATGGTTTCTGCGCACGATGGGGCAAAGGTTCCAGTATCCTTGTTATATCACAAAGATACTCCTATTGATGGCACTGCACCGTGCCTGCTTTATGGATATGGTTCCTATGGAATTTCTATTCCATCAGCATTTTCTTCCAATGCCCTGTCCCTTGTTGATCGCGGTTTTGTTTATGCAATTGCGCACATTCGTGGTGGCAAGGAAAAGGGATTTTCCTGGTACAATGACGGCAGGCATAAAACCAAGCTCAACACATTTAGGGATTTTATCTCGGTTGCCAATTTTCTGATTGAGCAAAACTATACTGCTCAAGGACGCATTGTGGCGGAAGGTGGTTCAGCTGGCGGCATGCTGATGGGTGCAGTCACCAATATGTCACCCGATTTGTGGGCTGGTGTTATGGCAATAGTTCCATTTGTTGATGTGCTAAATACGATGCTTGACGACACTCTTCCACTCACACCTCCCGAATGGCCTGAATGGGGAAACCCAATACAATCCCGTGAAGATTATGAGATTATCGCCTCTTATTCTCCCTATGATCAGGTAACTGCAATGGATTACCCTCCAATACTTGCTGTTGCTGGTTTGACTGACCCACGCGTAACATATTGGGAGCCTGCCAAATGGGTTGCCAAAATGCGGGAACTCAAAACTGACAGCAACCCGCTATATCTGAAAACMAATATGGAAGCAGGGCATGCGGGGGCTTCCGGTCGAYTTGATCGTTTAAAAGAAAAGGCTCTGGAGTGGGCGTTTGCGCTCGATGTTACCGAAAAAACGTAAATCGCGACTACTCGGGTGGTGAAATCTGTTCTCCGCCCGAGCCTGCCGGGTTTGTCCCCTGTTCCTGCGTTTTTCAATAGTCATATTATTGTTTTGTGTTCACAAAATTCCATCGAGTTTTAACTCATTGGTAAAGTGGCATCTGGATAAATTCCCGTCTCCATCATCCACGTTATGAGGCACCTTTGTGCTGCATATATTTTGTCGGTATTTACAACGAGGATTAAATTTACACCCGGGTGGTGGTGAAATATTACTCGGAATTTCTCCGCTAATTACGTCAATTTCATTAGCGGCAACACCCAGCCTTGGCACGGATCTCATCAATGCTTCTGTATAGGGATGACGCGGGGAATTAAATATTTCATCGGTTTTCCCACATTCCACAACTTCACCCAGATACATTACCGCAACACGGTCGCTGACATATTTGACAACCGATAAATCATGAGAAATGAAGATCATTGACAGGCGATATTTGGACTGAATCTCCAGTAACATCTGCACGACTTGCGCCTGAACCGAAACATCCAGAGCTGATACCGGTTCATCAGCTACAAGGATTGACGGCTCTGCTGCAAGGGCACGTGCAATACTCACTCTCTGTCGTTGCCCGCCTGAAAATTCGTGCGGATAACGGTCGGCCATATCGGCTCGCAAACCAACATCTGTTAACAGCTCGGCAACACGCGCATTTCGTTTTGAGGGTTCAACATTTTTTTGGACTTCCATCACTTCCCTAATTGCCGTTCCAACACGCATTCGTGGGTTCAATGACATGTAAGGGTCCTGAAAGACCATTTGCACTTTTGCTCGATACTCCAAAAGAGACTTGCGTGGTATTTTCGTAATATCAATGAGGCCGGTCCGGTTATCGCGCAAATGATGCAACCGGGGATCATCCAGTTCAATATTCACTTTGCCCCGGGACGGATCCAGCAAGCGAACAATCAACCGCGCTAAAGTGGACTTGCCACAGCCACTTTCACCAACGATGCCAAGGGTTTCACCAGGATATAATTTCAGAAAAAGGTTATCTACCGCTTGCACCCGGGCGACTTCACGACGAAAGATGCCTCGTGTGACCGGAAAGTACTTACCCAGATTATCAATTTGTAAAACTGGTTTCCTGGTAGTTGGGTCTTTCATCAAATTTCAATCCGAACTGGCCGCAAATGCCAGCAGGCAACCCGACGCCCTTTTCCAGTATGCTCAAGTTCTGGCACTGTGGATCGGCATTGATCCGTCACATCGGGACATCGGGGATGAAATCCGCAACCCTTTGGAGGATTATACGGATCAGGCATCCCACCCTTGATAGGCTTCAAACCCAGTTTCCGGGACTGGTCCATGCGTGGCAATGAATTAATCAATCCAATTGTGTAAGGGTGCTGTGGATTCTGAAATACCTGACGGGGYGTCCCTTGTTCAACAATTCGCCCCTGATACATTACAATAACCACATCGGCTATCATGCTAATAACAGCCAGATCATGTGAAATGAAGATAATCGAGGTGTGATCCCGTGCCTGAATGCTTTTCAGCAACTTTAAAATTTGTGCCTGTATGGTTACATCCAGCGCAGTTGTTGGCTCATCGGCAATCAATAACGACGGCTTGCAGATCATGGCCATCGCGATCATAATTCGTTGGCGCATGCCGCCGGAAAGCTGATGCGGATAGTCTTTCATACGGAGCTCCGGTGAGGGAATTCCAACCTGTCTCAGTAATTCCAGCGCCCGCTTGTTAGTTTCTTGTCTGGATGTCTTTTCATGAACAAAAACATGCTCTGTTAACTGATTCCCAATTGTGAACAAGGGATTGAGGGATGTCATTGGCTCCTGAAATATCATGGATATTTCCTTGCCCCGAATAGATTGAAAGCCTTTATTGTTCAGGCCCTTCAGGTCGACGACATCGCCATCGGGTTTTTCAAATTCTATTTTCGAAGCGGTAACGACCGCAGGAGGCGTACGTAACAAGCCCATGACCGCCCGGGTCATGACCGTTTTCCCACATCCACTTTCGCCGACAACACCAAGTATCTGATTCCGCATTAAATCAAAGCTGACTCCGTCGACAGCCGTTACAGATCCTTTTACTGTCTCAAAACCAACTTTCAAATTGGAGACCGACAATATCGGTTTGTCGAAATTATTCTTATCTGTGTTCACTCTCCTCACCCTACCGGTTCAATTTTGGATCGGTATAATCGCGGAATGAGTCTCCCAACAGATTAAACCCAAGGACGGTGATGAAGATCGCAATGCCTGGCACAATAGCCAGCCAGGGAGCAAAAATCAAAGAGCCCAGCCCGTCCCTGATCATCACACCCCAACTTGGTTCTGGTGGCTGCGCACCCAGTCCCAGAAAACTCAATACTGTTTCTGTACGGATCGCGGTTGCTATCCACAGTGATGTCATAATGATTGTATCGCTCATAATATTTGGCAATATATGGCGCAGCATAATCTTTATATGGCTTTGTCCGATGACATTCACGGCGTCAATATAGGCGTGGCTGGTGATCGTCATTGTTGCCGCACGGATGAGCCTGATGTAGCGGGAGATAAACACCACCCCGATCGCGATTACCGCAGATGTGGATGATGCCCCAAGTCCTATGATTACAATAATCGCCAACACTTCAGTCGGAAATGACATCATTACATCTGTGAACCAGCCCACAATGCTATCGAACCAGCCGCGGAAATATCCCGCAGCCAAACCAATTGCGGTACCAATGACGCCACCGATAATGACTGAGACAATGCCGACATACAGAGATATTCGCGTTCCATAGACAAGCCTGGACAATATATCCCGACCGAACTGGTCCGTTCCAAACCAGTGCTCAGCGCTCGGTGGCTGCATACGAATTATAGTATCATGCAGATATGGATCATAGGGTGCAACAAGCGGTGCACATATTGCCAACAGAACGATCAGACCCACAATTCCAACACCAATTATGGAACCGGTATCCGAGAAGTTCAGCCTTATTATTGCGAACCAGCTTTTATGTGTTGTCATAGGAAATTCGCGGATCGATAATTGTGTAGAGGATGTCTGTGACCAAATTGATGACGACGACACCAACCGAGAGAAGAATGAGTCCGCCCTGTATGACCGCATAGTTTCTTTCGGCTATGGCGTGGACGAGATGGACGCCGATACCAGGACGATTGAACACAATCTCGAGAGCGATTGTACCGCCCAGAGTGAAAATCATGTAAGCGAAAGTCATTGTGATTACGACCAATAACGCATTTCGCAGCGCGTGTTTCCCAACAACAATGAACTCGCTAAGCCCCTTGCTCCGTGCTGTAATAATGTAATCTTCTTGCAGGATTGTAAGCATATTGGAGCGGGTTAACCGCATAACAAAAGATGCTTTAATGATCCCGAGAGTCAAAGCTGGCAGGAACAGGTGATACATTCGATCCCAAAAATCGTTGTAATCACCTCCACCAAGCAATGGAAACCATCGAAGTTTGAATGCAAATACATAGAGGAGGACAATGCCTACAAAAAACGTCGGGAAAGAGAAACCGAGCAAGGCTATCAATCGGCTCGATGCGTCAAGGGTATTTCGCCAATTAAGTGCCGAAATAATTCCCAGTGGAATACCAATAAGTGCGCCTAAAAACGTACCGGCGATTGTCAGCTCAATGGTGTAATAAAATGGTCGGGCAAGTATTTCAATAACGGGTAATTGACGGAATACATCTTCGCCCAAATCAAACATCAGTAAATTTCGAATGGTTTCAAAATATTGCACCAATACAGACTCATTTAGTCCAAAATGTTCACGCATTTTGGCGATCGCTTCGCTGCCAGCGTCTTCACCAAGAAGAGCAACAGCGGGATCGCCTGTAAGAGATCGCACGGAAAAAAATATCACCGTAACTACGAACAAAATGGTCGGAATTACCTTCAAAAGTCGCCCAAAAATATATCCAGACATATCGGCTTCCCAAAGTAGAACTTCAGTATCAATTTTGTTGGCAGCATTAAAGAATTGATATAGAGCGGCACAAAATACTGTACCGTCTCTGTTTTTTCAGCAAATGGCTAGTGCGCAAGGATGCGCGCCTTTTCCAATGGATATGTCCAGGACATCGTTCCCTTGAAATCGACACCAAGGTCCACCCACTTCTGTCGTCCCAAAACCTTGATCAAAACATGGAGAGGTTTTGCCGCGGCATGTTCAAGAATTTGCAATTGAGCCTGCCCCCATAACTTCCGGCGGACCGCGGGATCAATTTCCATACGGGCTTTTTCAATGTAGAGATCAACAGAGTCGATTTTGCCATCACCATCCGCATCGACATCACCATAGTGAGAGAAGTTTTTTTGACCCGTTTTTTTACCAACGATCGCTGACGAGTGCCAAAACTCCGACAAATATGAATCTGCAACAGGCGTTCTGTCGGCAGAGTAAACAACAACATCATTCTCATTGGATTTTACTTTGGTGATGTAGGCTGTGTGATCAACCAGAATAATTTCAAATTTCACACCAATTTTTCGCCAGGCATCCTGCAAAACAATATAAACATTTTTGTAAGTTGGACGGGGGCTCGAATACGCCTTGATTGTGAAACCATCCGCATAGCCCGCTTTTTTAAGCAAATCTTTGGCTTTAACCAGATCACACCGATACAAAAGTTTTTCAGGCATCTGATCTTTTTGAAGGGCTCCTTCGTAAGAACCGGGTACAATCGAAGTTTGCTCAATCCGCACTGATCCAAAAATATTTGCAAATGTTTCACGACATATTGCCAGTGACAAAGCCTTGCGAACCAATAAACTATCGAGAGGTTTAACCGTCATATTGTAATGCAACACACCGCCGCTGCCCAAAGGAACGGCATCGATTGTCGCTTCATGATGGGCCGCTTTGATGTTCTTTACCCAAATCGGATCGCGTACTCCATAAATCGTATCAATATCGCCCGCAATGAACGCCAGGGTTCGCGAGTTCAGATCAGGCATGAAACGATATTCAACAGTTTCCAGAATTGGTGCGCCCTTGAAATAGTCCTCGTTGCGTTTGAGGACAACTTTCTCTTTTGGGACATATTCGTGGAACTGAAAAGGGCCGGTTCCAATTGTATACTCAAATCCCCAATTGCCCTTTTTTGCCATTTTTTCGGCCGCGACTTTGGAAATAATCGCACCCGCTTTAAAATCATAGGTCTGAATTTGTCCAAAAAAGGCGTATGGCGCATTCAAGTTAAATTGAATGGTATATCTGTCGATAATATCCATGCTATCGATAACGTTGTATTCACCGGCATGGGGGGAACCAACTTCAGGATCTTTCAAACGCTCGAAACTGTATTTCACATCTTCAGACGTAAGTTCCGGAGCTTCACCTTCAGCAAATATTTCATTTCCATCATGGAAATGGACACCCTGTTTCAATTTGAAGATCCAGATTCTGCCATCGTCAAGAACTTCCCAGCTATCTGCCAGGTCACCTTCGATGTTTTCAAAATCCATTGTGCCGTATGGGCTCTGCGTCAGATAACTATAAATGTAGTGATTGATAACGTCATTCATGGTTTCGGTTTGAAACATCGGATCGAGAGTTTTAATGTCTGAACCCACTCCACCGATAACGATTTTTTGTTCATCAGCAAGTTTTGCAGAATTGGCAAAGGTATTTCCGACCAACAATGTAAATATGACGAAAAAGGCAATTGAAAAATTTGACATTAGTTCCACTGCTATAAAAAATATGATTAACAAATAAATAAAAAAAGTATATTTTTTGATGCAATCAGACATGCCAACCTTTTTCAAGTTAATCTTTTCGATAAATTCTGGAATGGCGTTTCTATTTTGACCAAAATACTATCTCAATTGTTCCAATTTCACCTCATATTAGAAACTCCTTCTCTTGAAAGTACCTCGCGCTTGAATACAATCCGATAGATCGTTGATGCCTCGTTGACTTTATGAGGTCCGCTACGCAAACTGATATTCTCACCGACCAGACAACAGATTCAGGCTATCTTGTCGTATTCTACATCCTGCAAAAAAGAGGCTCTTATGAGTGATGCCCCCTTCGATGGTAGCTATAAATACCGGGACAACTCACCGCATTACATCCAGGCATTGAATGCTCTTTACACGCAAGCTGCGACTGTGGCGTATCGCAGTTCATATAAAATTGGTCGCCCCGAGGGACTAATAATTAACATGATCGGCAATTATGGTCCTCTGAAAGCAACCGATATCGCGCGGATTGCTTCATTTGACAAAGCTCTGATCACCAGGGCAATCCAGAAACTGGTCTCAAAAGAACACATCACATACATCACCGATGAAATTGACAAGAGACAGAAAAATATCACCCTCACCAAAACCGGAATTAGTATATTTGAGCGGAATAGCGCGGCTGGCAAAGAACGCTTTTCCAGCTGGATGAAAGACATCAGCATCGAAGACCAAATAGCCCTGAAAAAAATTCTCCAGAAACTGACCGCGAACGCGGAAGAAATGCTGGAAAGCCAAATTCACAAACCATAACCGGCACGGGACCGCTTGACTCGATCAAGCTTTTGTCACTGAAAGCAACCTGACTTCAATTTCAAGAAATTACATGCCTCGTATCAATATCAATGGTATCCTGTCGGTTGTGACTAGCCCGATACACCAAATGTGTTGCAATTTGTCATTTTCCCGGTCGTGAAGCCCAGAGCAAACCAGTGTTTGCGCTGTACTGATGTGCCGTGGTTAAAACTCTCGGGAACGATATAACCCTGTAACCGCTTCTGGATAGCGTCATCTCCGATTTGCGTGGCAGCATTCAGCGCTTCTTCAAGGTCACCGGTTTCCAGCCAGCCTTGCTGTTTGGTATGATGTCCCCATATACCAGCAAAACAATCCGCCTGTAATTCCACCTTGATTGACATGGCATTCTCTTCCGCTTTGGAAAGCGAGCGGCGTACCCGATTAAATTCCGGTAACACACCAATCAAATTTTGCACATGGTGACCTACTTCATGCGCCAATACATATGCCTGCGCAAAATCTCCTGGAGCTTCAAATTTCCGTTTCAGCTCGTCAAAAAACGAAAGATCTATATATACCTTGCTATCTCCCGGGCAATAAAACGGTCCACTGGCAGCACTTGCGAAGCCACAGGCCGAATTTACATTTCCGGAAAACAGCACCAACCTGGGTTCACGATACGTAAAGCCATTTTCGCTGGATACGCGATGCCAGGTATCTTCTGTATCAGCAAGAACTGTTGCAACAAACTGCTTCATTTTGTCATTGCGAGCGCTTGAGGAATTTGTGGTGTGTTGGGTACGTGTCATGGATGACCCATCTGTACCCGACCCGAGTAACATTCCAAGAATTTGTGCCGGGTCGCCACCCATAGCCCACAAAACCCCACCAACAATAACCAGCATACCGATACTCAATTTACCACCGCGACGTCCTTTACCTCCGGGGAGACGCAGACGTCTACTCCGGCGTGGTGAGGTTCGGTTATTTCTCTGGTCTTCAACATTCGAACTTTGTCGCCGGCCACGCCATTTCATTTTTTTGTCCCTGTCATTCCAATGAGAAATATCTAGCAGCTCCCAGAAACCCTGTCTCGCAACATCGCGACAATTATATCAAACTTGCAACTCTTCCGCAGCTCTGTATGCTGGTTTGCTTACCAGGCAACCATCGCAGTCCAGCAGTTTGCTTTCCAGATAATTTCCAATCCATCCGGTGTCTCATGGTCAAACGAATTTGTGTCTATTGTGGTTCCAATCCTGGCAATCGCCCGGCTTATAAACTTGCAGCTGTCAGACTTGCCGAGACCATTGTCGAGCGAGGATACGAGCTGGTTTATGGAGGTGCCAATGTTGGAATAATGGGTGTTATAGCCGATGCTGCCCTGGCGAAAGGCGGCAAGGTCCATGGTGTTATTCCAGGTGCCTTGATCGAAAAAGAAATCGCTCATCAAGGCCTGACCAGGCTTTATTCCGTTGGTTCGATGGCAGAACGAAAACAAAAAATGGCCGACTTGTCCGACGGCTTTGTATCACTTCCCGGCGGAGCGGGCACCATGGACGAAATGTTCGAAATGTGGGTTTGGGCTCAACTCGGCTGGAACGATAAACCAAGCGCCCTCATGAATGTCGAGGGGTATTACGATCATCTTTTACGTTTTCTGGATCATCAGGCCAAAGAGGGATACGTAAAACAGGCACATCGTGACATGCTGGTTGTATCAGACGATGCTTCAGATATTCTTGATCAGTTTGAAAACTATGTTGCACCGAATATTGGCAAATGGGTTGAGAAGTCAGACTAGTTTGGTCACAGTAACCCGTTCAAATCCTGAAGTTGCATGGCAGGTGGATGGTCACTATATTCGTCTGGCTGGCCGGTTCTGTTGATCCAGACTGTATGAAAACCGAATTTGCTTGCACCGGCAATATCCCATCTATTGGAAGACTGGAAAGAAACAGCTTCAGGAAACACTCGAAAACGCGTACATACCAGATCGTAGGTTTCTTCGCGTGTTTTGAAAACCTTCAACTCGTGGACCGATATGAGTTCATCCAACACGTCTTTCAAGCCTGCGGAACCAACTGCTGCATCCAGCATCTGCGGAGAACCGTTTGACAGGATGCCTGTTCTTGCTCCATTTGCTTTCAGGCATCCGAGAACGTCTCTGACTTCACTGAATGCCTCCAGCTCGCGATATGATGCAAGAACCTGGTTCCTGGTATCCCGGTTTGCGCCCGGAAGCTTTTCAAATGCATAGTCAAGTGCATCTTCAGTGATTGACCAAAAATCACGATAGGATCCCATGAGCGTACGGACCCAGCTATATTCCAGCTGTTTTTGGCGCCAGATTTCTGAAAGCAGTGATGCGTCAGGTCCAATTTCACTTGCATGTTTACGCACTGCGGCGTGTACATCAAACAAAGTCCCAAAAGCATCAAATACATAAACTGTCTGCGCCACGTGACTGAATCCCTTTCAACAATTATATCCATCTGGATCAAAAACCTAACAGAGCCAATTGTTTGCATCAATATATTGCCAGCCGAATGATCTGACTTTTTTGTGTTATCGCGGTCAAAATAACTTTATCGGAACAAGACCTACAATTAACCTTTGGTCGTATCCACATCCTGCATCAAAGAGCTTGCAAGATTAATTTCTCTCCTGTTGAATGATGACGTGATCTTCCCCTGCCGGGCGCATGCAATATCATTCCGCATAACGTCCAATCAGTGCACAATTCGTTCGTTAATTCGCAGGTTACAACCGTAATCTTGTTTTCCCAATCATCGGGTATAATGGCAGTTGACGTATGTCTTGAAAATGAGTTCGATCACCTGGAAAAATGTTAAATAATTGAATGGCGGAGGCGACAATGGCTGAATGGTCGAACACCTGGACCTGGATTGATGGCGAATGGATCGAGGGGAATCCTCCGGTTATTGGCCCAAGAAGTCACGCTTTCTGGCTTGGCACGAGTGTTTTTGATGGCGCCCGCGCTTTTGAAGACGTGACACCGGATCTGGATATGCATTGCGCCCGTGTTAATGATTCCGCAAGGGCACTGGGCATGAAGCCAACCATGGACAGTGCGCGCATTCTTGAGCTTGCCCTGGAAGGCGTGTCCAAATTCCCAAAAGGTGCGGAACTTTATATTCGCCCAATGTACTGGGCCGAGGGAGAAGGTCTTTCAACAGTTGCTGCTGATCCCGAATCAACCCGTTTTCTGATCACAATTTACGAAACACCCATGCCAGCCAAAGACGCGTCGCTTACGTTGACACTCGCATCCTATCGCCGTCCGACTATGGAATGTATGCCTGTAAATGCAAAAGCAGGTTGTTTGTATCCGAACAATGCCCGGGCTTTGAAGGAAGCTGCGGACAAGGGCTTTATGAATGCTCTTGTACGTGATGCTCTTGGCAACATTGCCGAACTTGCGACAGCCAATGTATTCCTTGTTAAAAATGGTGTTGTAAAAACTCCTGCAAATAACGGGACCTTTTTGAATGGCATAACGAGAAGACGGTTTATCCAGTTGCTGGAAAATGATGGCTTCACAGTTGAAGAAACTACTTTGAATTATGACGATTTTTTCGATGCAGACGAGATTTTTGCGACAGGCAACTATTCCAAAATAATGCCGGTTTCAAAACTGGATGAGCGGGATTTACAGCCTGGTCCGGTTTCTGCCCGTGCACGCGAATTGTACTGGAACTATGCCCACGGCCGCTAACTATCGCTGTCGGTAAGGCATCCTTGTTGAAATTATAGAAGGCAGGATCAGTCAGAACCTGCCTTTTTCGGTAAATCAGCAGGTTTTACGAAAGATTACGTGAAAAAGTGATGTCATGATCTTCGAGATCAAATATATCAGGTTCATGTGACAACTGACTATCCATACCGAATGATGGCGTACCAACATCGATGCATGTGTCCAGTTTTCTTCTGCAATCCCCTGCATAACCGCTGCTGATCATCCGTCTTCTATCCGGACCAAAATATCCAGATTGTGTGCGGATGTATCTTCTTGGATAGAAAAGCACCGAATCGAGCCTCTGTTGGAGCGCTTTGGGTGCAAAAGGCTTCCCGATTATTTCGTCTATACCAAAATTTATGGCACGTTTCACGGTGCGTAAATCCGCGTGACCGGTAACCATGATTATTGGCATCATACGATTCACAATATCGTTTGCATTGCGCACCATTTGTGTGATTTCAAATCCATCCATGTGGGGCATAATTAAATCAATGAACGCAATATCAATCCGTCGCGAGCTAAAGCACTCAAGTGCATCATAGGGGTTGGTAAATGAAGCGAGGCGATTTGCTCCCAGCTCTTTAAGCACCTGGCGCAGAATTTCAATAACCAGGCGATTGTCATCAAGAATGACAATTTCGATTTCCCGATATATACTTTTCTTTTCCAACACCGCGACAGCCCTCCGCCTGCCAGTATAAAAGTTAGGGATTTAAGATAATAAAAGATTTACGACATTTATTGCCATGGTGAAGCGACTACTAAAATGATTGCCTCTCCGCACTCAAATAGCCAAATAACAAATAAAAATGCCTCCCCGAAACCGGGAAGGCATGTGACTATATTCCAGTTCCAGAAATATCAGGAAGCTGCTTCAAGCAATTCAGCGACATAATCCCAGTTCACCAGATTATCCACCCAGGCTTCGAGATATTTCGGCCGCGCGTTGCGGTAATCTATATAATAGGAATGTTCCCAAACATCACAACCAAGTATAGGTGTAGCTCCAGAAACAAGTGGATTTTCACCATTTGCAGTTTTCATGACTTCAAGTTTGCCATTTTTCACTGCAAGCCAGCACCAGCCTGAACCAAACTGTGTCATGCCTGCATTGATGAAATCTGCGCGGAATTTTGCAAAACCACCCAAATCCGAGTCAATTCTGGATGCAAGATCACCCGGCAGTTTATCACCACCTCCGTTAGGCTTCATCCAGTTCCAAAAATGCACATGGTTGTAATGTTGGCCGGCATTGTTAAACAGGCCCGCATTTTTACCATGGCTTTCACGAACAATATCCTCAAGACTTTTACCTTCGAGACCCGATCCATCAAGAAGTTTATTGCCGTTGGTGACGTATGCCTGATGATGTTTGTCATGATGAAACTCAAGAGTTTCTGCAGACATGAATTCGCCAAGCGCATCATAGGCGTATGGCAGTGCAGGAAGTTCAAAAGCCATTGCGTTGCTCCTTACAGGATTTAATTTTCCGGTGCATTTTCGAGCCCCGGCATGGATCATTTTCGAGGCGAATGTATGGTCCCCGATCAACAAACGCAAGGCATCTATAAACTGAAATTGTCTATTTGGAAAGATAAAACTTTGCTTATTAAATGTGGTAGTTTAAATTTGTGCTTTCAAGCACCTTTATTCACGGGAAATACAAGCTCAATAACATCAGGGTACCAGAAAACACCGTTCTGCTACAGCGCCGCCGTCCTTTTCATAACGCAAAGCCAGCTGGCGTTTCGTGGTTTTTTGCCCGGACCATGTTTCCCGACTTTTTGGCAGTTTTCCTTTGCCCAGCATGGCAGACAAATGTTTCAGAGTGAGTACAACGGCGACTTTGTAGGCTTCGCCTTCGTAGAACTCGATGCTTGCCTCCGCATTTGGTTTAAGAACAAAATGAGAGACATCAATGATCTGTCCTTCGTCCACTTTTTCATTCATGTGATGTAATGTGGCGCCAAGATTGCGATCTTCATCAAACCACGCAAACTCCATTGGGCGATAACCTGGCCGCGACGGTGGCCCCGGGTGAACATTAAACGCACCGGCATCTATTTCTTCCAACACCAAAGGCGGTACAATTATCGGGTTGTGGAATGACAAAACCATCAAAGGTTTTTCAGCACCCAGCGCTGCTGATATCAGATCCTGTTCATTATCAACCAAAATGCACGCGATATCAGGGACCCTTCTTCGCACTTCGTCGCGAAAAAAGGCTCCTTCAATCTGATGCATTAACAATATTACAGTCGTTGGCCTGGCCAAAACAAAAGTCCTTGAAACAGCATTGGCCTGAAGTTAGCTGAGTCGGCCCTATATTTTGTTAACTAATTAAAACTCCCAAACCCAATTACTTCGCAAAATGAGCCGCCAGAGGATCCCAATACATTTTGTGCCAGCCGGGAACAAGATGCTCTTCCATATCGGACGGATATCCTGAATGAACAAGCGAAAGTGTTGTGCTACCATTTTCATCTGACAAGGAAAATGTTACTATCGAATAAGCACCTTCGGGCCACATACCGATGC